>CAIOTJ010000071.1 GCA_903861195.1 uncultured Planctomycetaceae bacterium
ATGCTACGGCTGTTCCAATCGCACCCTGCGTCAAGCGAACCCCGTTGGGGTTCAGGTGCTTAATGGATGTCCCCCACCCAGGGTAGCCGCTGCGCGTCAACCCTGGGCTATGGAAGATTTCCCCTTCAGGGAATGGCTTGGGCGGATGGTTGTGCGAGTTGGTCATGCGGTGATTTTCGGCTGGATGAACAGGGTGTTTCCGATCCAGGCGGTTTGGCAGCCCATGGGGACGGTTTCTGTCCGATCCAGGTCCAGCGGATCGGACACGGAGGTCCGCCCCCCCGCCACGCCTCTTTCGGACCCTTTCGGCGCGACGTGTGGATGGGGGCCGTTTGGGCGTTTCCGATTCAGGGTTTTTGGCTGCCCAATTGGTCGGGTGCCTGCGGATCAGCATCCAGCGGAGCGGACACGGAGATCCGCCCTCCCGCCACCCGTGATTTGGGCCCAGAGGATGGTCTGTCTTTGTGGGATGCCGATTGGGGTTTTCGATCCAAGGTTTTGGGCGGCCCACTCGTTCGGGGCGGCCCACTCGTTCGGTCTTCATCCGACAAAGGCCCAGCGGAGCGGACACGGAGGTCCGCCCTGCCGCGCTGCTGATTCCGGGCCCTCTTGGCGGGATGTCTGGAGAGAGCGTACGTGGTTTCCCGATTCAAATGGCTGCGCTGCCCATCGGGACGGTTCATCTCCGATCCAAACCAAGCGGAGCAGACACGGAGGTCCGCGCTACCGCTGTGGTTCTTACAGAACCTTTCGGTGCGGGGTGTGGATGGGCGGGGGACCGGTCCCGGGGGTCAGATGCCGTAGAGCGTTCCCAGCTTGTGCTGCAGGTGGCGGATGAGGGGGCGGTGCGACAAGGGCTCGCCCGTTACCCGCTCCACCAGCTTGAGTGCCGGGTAGCGCCGCCCCTCCCGGTGCACCTTGGTGGTCAGCCACTGATGCAGCGGCTGGAACTCGCCCCGCGCGAACTGGCTCGACAGGTCCCCCAGATCCCGATGCGCCGCCTCGAACAACTGCGACGCCACCATGTTTCCCAGACTGTAGGTGGGGAAGTAGCCCACCAGTCCCGCACTCCAGTGAATGTCCTGCAGGCAGCCGTCACTGTCGTGTGCCGGCTGGATCCCCAGGTACTTCTGCGACAGCTCGTTCCACATCCCGGGGACATCGGCCGGAGCCAGGTCGCCCGCGATCAGCGGCCGCTCCATGTCGAACCGCAGCAGAATGTGCAGGTTGTACGTCGCCTCGTCCGCCTCCACCCGAATGAACGACGGCTGCACATCGTTGATCGCGAAGTAGAACTCGTCGAGCGGCGTCTGCCCCAACGCCTCGGGGAATGTCTCCTGGGCGCGGGGATACAGCCACTTCCAAAACGCCCGGCTGCGTCCCACCAGGTTTTCCCACATCCGCGATTGCGATTCGTGAATCGCCAGCGAGCAGGCCCGACCCGCGGGAGAGCCCCACAGCGCCGGGTCGAGCCCCTGCTCGTACATGCCGTGCCCCGCTTCATGCAGAGTGCCGAAGAATGCGCCGGGGAAGTGATGTTCGTTGTACCGCGTGGTCAGCCGGCAGTCGCCCGGGCCAAACCCGCTGCAGAAGGGATGATGGGCCACATCGAGCCGGCCTTGCTGGAAGTTGAAGCCAATCGCCTCGGCTGCCGCAATCGAAAACTGCTGCTGCGCCGGGATGGGATACCGCCGGGTCAGAATCTCCCGCCGGGGAACCCGGCCCGACTCTTTGACCTTGGCAATCAACGGCACGAGGTCGGCCTTGAGGGCGTCGAACAGGGTGGTGACGTCGGCCGCCGTCATGCCGGGCTCGTATTCTTCGAGCAGGGCGTCGTAGGGAACTCCCTGGCCATAGCCAATTGCCTGGGCGACCTCGCGTTTCAGTTTGGTGACCTTATCGAGCCAGGGAAGAAACTGGGGGAAGTCGCGCTGCTTGCGGGCGGCCACCCAGGCCTGTTGCGACAGCGACGTGGTTTTCGACAATTCTTCGACCAGGCGCTTGGGAAGGCGGGTAGCCCGGTCGTAGTCGCGGCGAATCTCACGCAGGTTGGCGGCCATCACCGAGTCGGGTTCGACATCGCGGGCCGCTTCGAGCTGCTGCAGCAGCTCTCCCACGCGGGGGGAGGTGGCTTTCTCGTGCGCGAGCCCCGCCAGCAGGGCCAGTTGGTTGGAGCGATGCTCGGCCCCGCCGACGGGCATGTAGGTCTGTTCGTCCCACCCCAGCACGGCTCCGCACGATTCGAGCAGCGCCGCCTCGCGGGTCTCGGACATCAGTTGCGAATAGGCCTGCGACGTGGTGTGGGACATGACGGGGTCCGGAGAGATCGGGAGGGCGAAACCAGTGGTGAATTGTAGTCGCTGCCGGTGGTTTTCGCTCGTTCCCACCCCCCGCTATAGTGAACCGGGCGGGGCGAATTCCCCAGCCGGTTCTGGCCCCGGCCGGAGTGGATCCCCGGCTGTCCGCCCCGGTTCCGAACTTCCCTTTCCGCAGAGCGACGATGTCCGATTTCGACGACGAGCAGCGCGGTGACGCCGCCGCATCCCGCGATCCCGATCAGGCCGCCCGCGACTGGCTGGCGAACGTCTACCAGGGAGACTCGATTCGCCAGTTGAGTCTGCGGTCGGTGTTCACTGGCATGCTGATCGGCGGCGTGATGTCGATCTCGAATCTGTACGTGGGGCTGAAGACCGGCTGGGGGCTGACGGTCACCGTCACCTCGTGCATCATCGCGTTCGCCCTCTTCAAGTTCCTCGAAGCGATCTACCCGCCGTGGCGGAAAGACCACTTCACCATTCTCGAGAACTACACCATGTCGAGCGCGGCCAGCGCCGCCGGTTACATGGCGTCGGCCGGGCTGGTCTCGGCCATTCCCGCCCTCACCTTGATCACCGGGCAGCAGCTCAAAGCGTGGGAGTTGATGGCCTGGCTGACGGCGGTCTCGCTGCTGGGAGTCTTCATGGCCATTCCCCTCAAACGGCAACTGATCAACATCGATCAATTGCCATTCCCCGAAGGTCTGGCCACCGCCCAGACCCTCACGTCGATGCACACGGCGGGGGCCGAGGCGATCCAGAAGGCCCGGGCCCTGGTGTGGGCGGCCGTGCTGGGGGCGGGCCTCGAGATCTGGAAGAGCGGCATCGGACTCATCAAGGAGCACTGGACCACCGCCGAGGGGTGGCGCAAGAAACTGGCCGAGGGCTTGTCTCCCTGGGCCCTGCCCGACGAACTGCCCCTCTCGCTGGGACTGGAAAGTTGGCTGTCTCCCCGGACGGTGGAGGCGGGGGTTCCCACGCTGGGGGCGGTCTGGCTGAAACGGTACACGGTGGGGATCGAGTCGTCCTTCCTCATGATCGCGGCAGGGGCCATCATGGGGATCCGTGTGGGAACATCGCTGTTGATCGGCGCGATTGGCTATTACGCCATCCTGGGTCCCTGGCTGAGGAGTTCGGAGATTCTGAAGGAGTCGGAACCGATCCGGAACTGGGCCCTCTGGCCCGCCACTTCGCTGATGGTCGCCTCGGGGCTGCTGTCGTTTGCCCTCCGCTGGAAGACCGCGCTGCGGGCCTTCAGCAGTCTCACGTCGATCTTGTCGACCGGTGCCGACAGCAAGGATCCGCTCGATGAAATCGAAGTGCCGGGCTCTTGGTTTCTGATTGGCACCCTGGTCTCGGGGGCGGCCTGCGTCTTTCTGGGGAACTACCTGTTCCAGGTGGAATGGTGGATGGGGATCGTGGCGGTGCTGCTGACGTTTTTGCTGTCGATTGTCGCCGCTCGGGCGACGGGGGAGACCAGCATCACGCCGATTGGCGCCATGGGAAAGATCACGCAGTTGACCTTCGGCGTGCTGGCCCCCAGCAATCCCACGACCAACCTGATGACCGCGTCGATCACCGCCGGGGCCGCCTCGCACTCGGCCGACCTGCTGACCGATCTCAAGGCGGGCTACATGCTGGGGGGCAACCCCCGCCGGCAGACCATTTCGCAATTCTTCGGGGTCTTGGCGGGGTCGCTGTTCTGCGTGCCGGTGTATCTGGTGCTGGTGACCCCCGAGGCGCTGCAGGAGGAGAAGTTCCCCGCCCCGGCGGCCCGGGTCTGGGAAGGGGTCGCCCGGCTGTTGGCCGACGGGATCGACAAGCTGCCGGCCGGGGCTCTCTTCGCGATGATCCTTGGGGCCGTGGTGGGGATCGTGCTGACGCTGCTGGAGGAGTTCCTCCCCCGGAAGTACCGCAAGTGGATTCCCTCTCCCACGGCCCTGGGCATTGCGGGGGTCGTGCCGGCCTACAACTCGATCTCGATGTTCCTGGGAGCGTTGCTGGCGTGGATCTTCTCGAAGGCCAGCCCCGCCGTGGATGAAAAGTACACCGTGCCGGTCGCCTCAGGACTGATCGCCGGGGAATCGCTGATGGGGGTGGTGATCAAGCTGGGAATCGCCGGGCCGCAACTGCTGGGTGAATTGCTGAAGCTGTTCGGCGGCAAGTAAGTGAGAACCACGACCGACAGCCGCGTGTCATCGGGCCGACGATTCGTGACCAACGTGCCGTCCGTGTCCAACTGGGAGGGTGTGTGATGAATTGCGTACTGCGAAACCTGCGAGGGAGAAGCCTGGCGACGGTGACGGGGTGGCTGTGGCTGCTGACGACGGCCTCCACGTTCGCCCAGGACGCCCCTCCCGCCACCCCCCAGGATGTCGAATTCTTCGAGACGAAGGTCCGTCCGCTGCTGGTGGAACACTGCCACAAGTGTCATGGGGCGGGGAAGCAGGAGGGGGGCCTGCGGCTCGACTCGCGGGGGGCGGTGTTGAAGGGGGGGGACAGCGGTGCGGTGGTTCTTCCCGGCCAGGTCGACGACAGTGACCTGCTGGCCGCGATCGCCTACGACGGGCCCCTCAAGATGCCTCCTGCCGGTCCCCTTC
Organism: uncultured Planctomycetaceae bacterium; assembly: GCA_903861195.1. GTDB lineage: Bacteria > Planctomycetota > Planctomycetia > Planctomycetales > Planctomycetaceae > UBA10511. Next base: position 4,916 of record CAIOTJ010000071.1, read on the forward strand.
CGGCTGACGCCCAGGGGATTCTTGTCGAGTGGGTCCGGCGGGGCGCGCCCTGGGGTCACGAGACCACGCAGACCGCCCGGCAATCGCTGTCCGAGATTCGCCAGAGCCACTGGGCATTCCGCCCCCTGGGGCCGCCCCCCATCCCGCCGCTCGACCACCTGCCTCCCGGCCACGCGGCGTGGGCCCGCACCGACCTCGATCGGTTTGTTCTGGCCCGTTTGCACGAAGCCGGGCTGAGCCCCAGTCCCGCGGCCGACCGACGGACCCTGTATCGCCGGGCCAGCTTCGATCTGGTGGGGCTGCCCCCCGACCCGGCCCGACTGCAGGCGTTCGAAGCCGACCCGCGCCCCACCCCCGCGGCGTTCGCCGACGTGGTGGATGAATTGCTGGCTTCGCCGCACTACGGCGAACGCTGGGGACGCTACTGGCTCGATCTGGCCCGCTATGCCGACAACAAGGGCTATGTCTTCTTCGAAGAACAGACCTACCCCTGGGGCTACACCTACCGCGACTGGGTGATCCGCTCGTTGAACGAAGATCTGCCGTACGACCAGTTCGTGGTGGCGCAGCTGGCGGGCGATCAGTTGCCCCCTCCCGAGCGCGACCGGCACCTCGCCGCCTTGGGCTTCATCACGATTGGCGGGCACTTCGTCAACAATGTGCACGACATCTTCGATGACCGCATCGATGTGGTGAGTCGGGGGCTGCTGGGACTGACAACCACCTGTGCCCGCTGCCACGATCACAAGTTTGATCCGATCAGCCAGGCCGACTACTACGCCCTGTATGGGGTGTTTCGCAGTTCGACCGAGCCGGCGGTCTTGCCCCGCCTCCCAGGGCCGATTCCCGAGCGGGAGGAGTTTGAGCAGTTCGAACAGGAACTGGCGGTGCGTCAGTCGCGGCTGAATGCCTTTCTGAAGGAACGGCAGGAGATTGTGTTCCGGTCGGGGCGCGAGCGGTTCGCCGAGTATGTGCTGGCCGCCCATGCCACGCGCGACGCCCCCAGCACCGAAGACTTCATGCTGCTGATACCCGAGGGGGATCTGCACCCCACTGTGCTGCAGCGGTATTGGCTGCACCTGCAGAAGACCCGCCGCAACAACGACCGGGTCTGGCGGGCGTGGCACGCCCTCGCGACACTTCCCGAAACCGAGTTCGGCACCCGGGCTGTGGACGTGTTGGCCAGCCTGCGTGGAGGCGTGGCCGACGGGGGGACGGCCGACTCGCTTCCAGCCCATCCTCTGGTGGTCGCGGCGCTGGCGGAACCCCCGGTGGGTACGCTGGCCGAGGCGGCGAATCGCCTGGGGGGGCTGCTCAAGTCGATCGATGGGAAGTGGCAACAACTGGTGCAGGAGAATCCCGCCCAGCCGCCGGTGGCGCTGCCCGATCCGTTGGAGGAGGAGTTGCGGTTGGTGCTTTATGGAGCCGATGCCCCGGCCAACATGCCCCTGACCACCGGGTGGGGGGTGTTGACGCTGCTTCCCGACCGCAATTCGCAGGGGCAGTACCAGAAGGTCTTGAAGGAACTGGAAGAATGGATGATCCGTGCGCCGGGGGCGCCTGCCCGGGCGATGATCCTGCAGGATGAGCCGCAGCCGTACAATCCGCGGATCTTTCTGCGGGGCAATCCCAACCGGGCCGCCGACTCGGTCCCGCGACGGTTCCTGGAGGTGCTGTCCGAGTCGGGCCAGCCGTTCGCACAGGGAAGCGGCCGCCTCGAGCTGGCCCGGGCGATCGCCAGTCCGGCCAATCCCCTCACCCC
>CAIOTJ010000072.1 GCA_903861195.1 uncultured Planctomycetaceae bacterium
GACCATCGTACAGATGGCAAAGCGAGTCCCCGATGCAGTTGTCCAAGAAGATCAAGCCTTGTTGATGTACTACGACAACGCCTTGATGCGCACCGGCGAGTAAGCCATGACCACGAAAACTCCACAAAACTTTGCAGTCGGAAGTTGGGCCTTCAGTGCAGCCCACGGGGAGTCCGTGCGCATCCTCGATGTCGAGACGGTCTGGAACCATACCGTTTATCAGGTGTGGATACCCCGGCTAGGAACCGTCGAGCGAGTTCCTGCCGAGTCTCTGGCCCCGGTTCAACCGACTAAGGCGACTGTCCTCGACCGGATCACTTACGCCGTCGCCGCCGCCCGAATCGCCGACGCCTTAACCCAGGATGTGCTGCTGGCTCCGCTTGAAGCTGGTGTCATTCCCCTTCCGCACCAGTTGCACGCACTCACTCGTGCCGTGACCGGCGACCGGGTTCGATACCTGCTTGCTGATGAAGTCGGCTTGGGCAAAACCATCGAAGCCGGTCTGATCTTTCGGGAACTGAAGTTGCGGGGGCTGGTGAAGCGGGGGCTGGTGATGCCGCCGAAGGGACTGGTCATTCCGTGCGGACAGAAACTGCCGACGCATTTCGGCCAGCCATTTCGCCCGCTGATCCCCAGCGAGTCCTCTGCCGGGAATACGCCGGGAGGAACCGACCACGTCGGAAGGCGGTGCGACCAGGTGGTCTCCCCAGCCGACGCGATCGCACCGATCGAACGACGGTGGGGCTGGTTTCGCCAGTGCCTGGTGACCGCTCAATCCGTTGGACGACGTGCCCGCCCAACGGCGTGGACTGAGTGCCAACAGTCGCGGGGACCGGTTGACCCATTCCGCCTTCAGCGAAGACAATCGGTGTGTGCCCGACGATGGGCAGACACCGCGTGTGACGGAGAGATTCGATGCAGAAGCTGAAACGACTGACTTTGCACGGTTTCAAGTCGATCCGGCATGCCACGATCGAATTTGGCGCGCTCAACCTCCTGATCGGCGCGAACGGTTCGGGAAAAAGCAATCTCGTTTCGTTCTTTCGGCTGCTCAATGAGATGATGGGCGGACGGCTGCAGCAGTCCATCGCCACCAGCGGACGGGCGCAGTCGCTGCTGCACCATGGCGCCAAGCGGACGCCGCAACTGCGGGCCGTTCTGGACTTTGAAACGGACGCGGGAATCAATACGTATCGCCTGCGATTGTCTCATGCGGCGGGCGATACCCTGGTGTTCGCCGAAGAGTCGGTGCAGTTTGACCGAATCGGCGTGCCGGCCGCGCAGGGACCGACCTCGCTGGGGTCGGGTCACATGGAGACGCGACTGCGGGGGGAGGCGGACAAAGGTCAGGCGACAGCCAGGGTGTTTCGGCACCTGCTGAATACCTGCCGCGTGTACCACTTCCATGACACGTCGTCGACGGCACGCGTCCGGCAGGCCGGATACATCGGTGACAGCAGGTTGCTGATGTTCGACGCGGCCAATCTGGCGGCGCTTCTGTATCGGTTGAAATCGGCGGAAGACTCGACGGCCTACAGGCGAATCGTCGGTACAGTGCAACTGATCGCTCCCTTCTTCGACGACTTCGACCTGCGGCCCACCGGCCCCCATGAACAGGAGATCTTTCTCAACTGGCGGGAAAAGGGCTCGGATCAACTGTTCGGACCCCACCAGCTTTCCGACGGTACGCTGCGAGCGATGTGTCTGGTGACGCTGCTGCTGCAGCCGGTCGAAGATTTGCCCGCGCTGATCATCGTCGATGAGCCGGAACTGGGATTGCATCCTTACGCGCTGAACGTGATCGCGGCGCTGTTTCAGAAGGCGGCGGCGCACACCCAGGTGCTGATCAGTACTCAGTCGAGTTCATTCCTCGACAATTTCGAGCCGGAAGACGTGATCGTCGTGGGACGCGAGCCGGACGGATCGACGTTCACGCGACTCCCCCCCGAAAAACTCGCTGTCTGGCTGGAAGAGTACAGTCTTGGCGAGGTGTGGGAGAAGAACGTGTTCGCGGGGGGCCCCCACTGATGGCGCGATTGTCCCTGTTCGTCGAGGGCCAGACCGAGCAGACGTTTGCCAATGAGTTGCTGGCGCCGCATCTGGCGAATCATCAAGTCTATCTGCAGCCCGCGGTCCTGATTGCACACGCCAGACGAAAAGGGAGGGTGCATCGTGGCGGCGGTCGCCGGTACATTCCCATGCGCGACGACATTGTTCGTTTCACAAAGCAGGAGCAGGGGGCCGACGTGTTCTTCAGCACCATGATCGACCTGTACGCGCTGGCTTCCGATTTTCCCGGACTCGCGCCATCGCAGGCGGTGCGTCACGATCCCTACCAGCGTGTGGAGTTTCTCGAACAGGCCTGGCGCGCCGACGTGCCCGACAGAAGGTTTTTGCCATTTATCGCCTTGCACGAATACGAAGCCTACTTGTTTTGCAAGCCCGAAGAGTTGGAGTTGTTTTACCCCAATTCCCGCCAACAACTGACCCGCTTAAAAGCGATCACCCAGTCCCACACGAGCCCGGAATTGATCGACGATGGTCCCCACACAGCCCCCTCCAAACGCCTCATCGCGGAATTTCCAGACTATGAGTTTTCCAAGACCGCGATCGGCCCTCAGGTGGCCGAGTTGATTGGACTGGAAACGATTCGGTCCCTGTGTCCCCACTTTCATCGGTGGCTGCGAAGGCTGGAAAGTCTGGGAGGACAGCCGGCACCGGATCACATTCCGCCCACTGGGGATGCGTCGTGAAAATCGGCTCCTGGGCTTTCAGTGCGGCCCACGGTGAGTCCGTACGCATCCTGGAGGTCGAGACCGCCTGGAACCACACCAGTTGTCAGGTCTGGATTCCCGGTCGGGGCGTTGTCGAACGCGTGGCCGCCGAAACCCTCACCCCCACACCTCCCGCGTCGGCCGCAGGTCTCGATCGGATTGTCTACGCGGCGGCGGCCGCCCGGATCGCCGACGCTTTGACCCAGGATGTGTTGCTGGCCCCGCTGGAAGCCGGCGTCATCCCGCTGCCCCATCAGCTCCACGCCCTGACCCGAGCCGTCACCGGCGACCGGATTCGCTACTTGCTCGCTGATGAAGTCGGGCTGGGCAAGACGATTGAGGCGGGGCTGATCTTCCGGGAACTCAAGCTGCGCGGTTTGGTGAAGCGGGTGCTGGTGGTCGCCCCCAAGGGCCTCGTGACGCAGTGGGTTCAGGAAATGCAGACCCACTTCGGCGAGGTGTTCCGGCTGCTGACCCCTGGCGAGTTCTCATCGTCGCGCAACCTCACCGGGGGCGCAAACGTCTGGCGCCAGTTCGATCAGGTTGTCTGCCCCGCCGACTCGATCAAGCCCATCGAAAGACGCCGGGGCTGGTCGCGTGAAAAGCTGGAGACACACAACCAGGAGCGCCTGGGCGACCTGATCGACGCCGGTTGGGATTTGATTGTCTGCGACGAAGCGCATCGCCTTGGCGGCAGCACCGAACAGGTCGCCCGCTATCGGTTGGGAAAAGCCCTGGCGGAAGCCGCCCCCTACTTGCTGCTGCTCTCGGCCACCCCGCATCAGGGGAAGACCGCGGGCTTCCAACGGATCATGGCGCTGCTCGACCGGGATGAGTTCATCGCGTCGGACTCGATCCGCAAGGAGAAAGTTGTCCCGTTCGTGATCCGCACCGAGAAGCGGCGGGCCATCAACGACAAGGGCGAGCCATTGTTCATGCCCCGGCTGACGAAGCTCATGCCCGTCCGCTGGGAAGAGAAGCACAAGCTCCAGAAGCACCTGTACGAGTCGGTCACGGAGTATGTTCGCCTGGGGCACAACCAGGCGATGCGTCAGAACCGCCAGTACCTTGGCTTCCTGATGATTCTGATGCAGCGGCTCGTCACCAGCAGCACGCAGGCCATCGCCACAGCGATGGAGCGCCGTCTTGAAGCCTTGCAATCAACCAATGTCACGGCAACCGACGAGGAGCCAACTGAAGCCAACTTGGCTGAACAGGACAGCCAAGAACAACTGGACGAACTGTTGGCGACCCGGCTCGCTGGGCTTCAGAACGAAAAAGAGGAAGTCAGACTGCTGCTTGATTTGGCACGCCGCTGTCAGGCCCAGGGTCCAGACGCACGAGCCGAGACATTGCTCGACATTCTCTACGACAACCAAAGGGAAGAGAACAACCCGGAATTGAAGTACCTGATCTTCACCGAGTTCGTCCCGACGCAGAACATGCTGCGCGACTTCCTGGAACAGCACAGCTTCCCTGTCGTCTGCCTGAACGGGTCGATGGACCTGGACGAACGGCGGCGGGTGCAGCGGCAATTCGCGGAGAAGAGCCGCATCCTCGTGTCGACCGACGCGGGTGGTGAAGGTCTGAACCTGCAATTCGCCCACATCATCATCAACTACGATCTGCCCTGGAACCCGATGCGGATCGAGCAGCGCATTGGGCGTGTGGACCGAATCGGTCAGAAGCTTCCGGTGAAGGCGTTCAATCTGATCTTCGAGGACAGCGTGGAACTGCGGGTGCAGGAAGTTCTCGAAGAGAAGCTGGCGACGATTCTGGATGAGTTCGGCGTCGATAAGACCCAGGATGTGCTGGATTCGGCCGAGAGTGGTGCCGTCTTCGAGCGACTGTATGCCCAGGCAATCCTCAACCCCGGCGACATCGAAAAGAACATCGACAAACTCATCGCCGAAGTCCGGGAACAGGCCAAGGAAGAAATCGCCGGGCGGTCCTACTACGGCGAAACGGTTCTGGACCCGACATTGGCCCAGCAGTTGAGCAGTCATCCATTGCCGTTTTGGGTCGAACGGATGGTGACGGCATATCTTCGCTGTGCAGGCGGGAAGGTTCGAAGAGACTTGTTCAGCTACTCGTTCGAGTGGCCCGATGGCAGTCGCATGGAGAGAGTGACATTCCAAAGTCGGGATGCCCAGGACCAGGGATTGGAACACGTCAGTCTCGAAGATGCTCGCATCCGTCGCCTTGTCCAACAGTTGCCTCGTGTCGTCACCACCGAGCCGATTCCCTGTGTCCGCTTTGCCAGCTTACCGGCTGAAGTCGTTGGTTACTGGTCGTTGTGGCGCATCGCCATCGACCCTCAGTCGCTCCGTGACGTGAAGATTATTCCGATCTTCCACCACGACGATGGGCGCAACCTCGTGCCAACCGCCCGACATATCTGGGATGCCTTGATGGAAGACCGGCCCGAAGTCGAACAGGTCGGAACGAAGACGGGTGCTGAAGTCGAAATGGTGTTCCGCAATCTGCGAACCGAAGCCGAACGGCTGGGCGAAAACGCATTTCATGAACTCTTTGCTCGGCATCAGCAGCGTTTGAAGCGAGAACAAGAGAAAGGCCAATATGCCTTCCAGGTTCGGCGTGAAGCACTTGTTCGGCTCGGCCTGCCTGAAGTGCGTCAACACAGGCTCAAGCGGCTGGGCGATGAAGAACTCGCCTGGGCTGCTGAACTGCGCAAGCGTGAGCAAATCCTCCCCGATCTCCAGCCGGTGATTTTGTTGAGGGTGGAGGCAGGGAATGGCTAGTTGGCGTGACACCATCCTGAAGAACTTCAAACCGAAGATTTCCCGACTGACCTTGGTAGCCGACCCGGATGGGCTGCTCACCGAAGAAGGGATGCTCACAGCCATCAAGGACCGAGGCTTTGATTTAATCCCCTTCGATGACCCGATTGCTTTCCGCTATGCCTACGAATCGCAATATCGCAACCGCTGGGATCATGGGCAGAAGACTGATCTGGTCGTGGTGCTGCGCTCGACGGAACCGCAATTGAACCACCTGCCGTATGACCTGCTGACGGGGGGGCGTCCGTTGACGTTCGCCCTGCACCAGTTGTTTCCCGCGCTCAATTATCCCGTTCTCGCGGGACTCGATCGCGGTTTGCTCGATGCGATCGATCGGGGATATCAACGGCTCGGGGGTGAGCGGCAGACCGAGCGGGGGACGAAGGAATTTGTCCTGCGGCACTGTTTTCGAATTGATCCCGAATTGCTGGTGGGCCCAGTCGACCTGTTGAAGATGCTGCTCTCGCTGCATGGTCGGACAGAGCGGCTGCCGGATTCTCTGGCTGACTACATTTGCGACCAACTCGCCGACAATTCGCAGTTGGCGACATGGCCCCTGCGCGAGATCATTTCCCATCGGGATCTCTTCTTTCGGTTCCTGCAGGAACAATGGGGGCGATACCTCGCCGCACAGGCCGATCACGATGTCGTCTGTGAGGTCCCGTTTGGTCATGAGGATGTGCGAGCCTATATCGATACCTATTTCATCGAAGGATGGCTGACACCGATCGAACTGGAAGACACGGGAGATCTTCCCCTGTGGACGCAGGTGGGAATTCGGCATGACCCGCGGTCGGACACGCTGAAGCGGTATCGGCGATTGCTGGGCAAATTCACCGAATCGCGGCTGTCACCCCGGGCGTCTCACCGCGAGTGGCAGGAAAAGGCCCGATTGTGGGGAGAGTTGGTGGTCTTGCGCTGGGAGTGTGATGATTCCCTGGATGAGGCCGATCGGGTGGCCTGGCGGGAGTGGCACGAAGTGCTCGAACAGGACTTCGCGTTGTGGATGAGCGAGCGTTACGGTTCGCTGTACAATCTGCCCGCCACCACCGAGCCGGTGATGGTGCACCAGGTGGCCCGGTTCCTGGCCAGGGAGCGAAACCGCCGGAAACTGCCGCGAGTCGTCCTGGTGGTGCTCGATGGAATGGCACTCGATCAGTGGCTCGTTTTGCGGCGGTGCCTGGTCGAGCAGAACGCGGCGTGGCGATTCGAGGAATCGCTGACATTCGCCTGGGTGCCGACCCTGACGACTGTAACACGCCAGGCGATTTTCGCGGCTGAGCCGCCGCTGTATTTTCCCGAATCCCTTGCGACCACGTCGCGGGAACGGTCGCATTGGATTCGTTTCTGGGAAGACCAGGGGATGGTACGGGGAGCGGTCGAACTGGTGACCAACCTCCAGGGCCCCGAAGATGCCGACCTCGAACGAGCGCTGGGAAACTCTCGTTTGGCCGTGTTGGGACTGGTGTGGAACATGCTGGACGACATCATGCACGGCATGCAACTGCAGACCGCGGGCATGCATGACCAGGTGCGGTTGTGGGCCCGGCAGGGGCATCTCCACCGACTGCTGACACGCCTGGTGGACGAGGGATTCGCTGTCTACCTGACGGCGGACCATGGCAACGTGACGGCACGCGGTGTGGGGCAACCGCGCGAAGGGGTGTTGGTCGAAACCAAGGGGCAACGGGCGCGAGTCTATGAACGCCGCGAATTCCTCGAGGAGGTCGCGGCCGAGTTTCCCCACTCGATGAGCTGGCCCAATCCCGGACTGCCGCGAAACTGTCAGGTTTTGCTGGCTGGGGGTTTGACGGCATTCACCGCGGAGGGGAGCGAGATTGTGTCTCACGGCGGAATCTCTCTGGAAGAGGTGCTGGTTCCATTCGTGACAGTCACCCGGGAGACGGCATGAGACAGGTTGTTGGTTTCTCTCTGCGGATTCGCCGGGCGTGGCTGGATGCCGTGCTCGACCGGATGTCGCGCACGACCGACGAGACCGAACTGCGGCAGTTGCTTGAGCAGGAATTGCAAAGCGAGCTGCGTGGCAAGGAAGTTCGGGCGAAGACAGCGGGAATCATTCTGCGTACCTGGTGCCAGGTGTCGCCAGCTCGGCGGTCTCTGCGCGATCGGGCGATTGCGATGTTACCGCGGATCTCTGGGCAGGAGCGGCTTTGGTTGCATTGGGGAATGGCAGCCATCGCGTATCCATTTTTCCGGGATACCGCGGAGGTGGTGGGACGGCTGTTGGCGTTGCAGGATGACTTCACCACCGCGCAGGTACGCAATCGCATCATCACAACCTGGGGGGATCGCGCCACCAGTCGCAATGCCGCGCAGTACCTGTTGAATACCCTGGTCGAATGGGAGGTCTTGAGGGCCACGAAGGTGAAGGGGCAGTTTCTGTTGGCCCGCAAGCAGGTCACGGCGACCAGTGAACTGCAATTGTGGTTGCTGGAGGCGATGCTGGAGGCCAGCTCGGCCGACGAACTCGAAGCCCAGCAACTGCTGCGGTTGCCGGAGTGTTTCCCGTTCAGCATCACGGTGGGACTGTCCGAATTGCGGCGTCACGAGGGGTTTCATATCCACCGTCAGGGGTTGGATATGGACATGGTGGCCCCGCGGAAAGTACGCATCGCCACCCCGGCCCTTCCGCCGAAACCGTCGCGGGGTGGGAAGGCTGTTCAAGGTCGACTCTTTCCTACCGAGCCGGAACCGGCTGGCGACCCTCCCGCGCCAGTCGTCAAGCCTGACCGCGGTCGGCGATCGAAAACGGGTCCGGCGGTTTCGCCGCGTCCCGTGTTTGTCCCGCATGCCGCGGCCCCATTGGCTGGGGCGACAACTGCCTGTCTTGCGATGTTTCGTCGCCGCGACTACCAGGGAAGTCTGGCTTTGGCCTACGCGCTTGGCGAAGCGTTGATTCGCCACGTCTGGCAGATTCGGCTGGGCAAACCAGCGGGCCCCACAGGAGACTTTCCCAAGTGGTTGGCTGCGTTGCAGAGAAAGCAGGTGCTGACGGCATCACAAGTGAACCGACTGGGGAATCTGTGGCAGCGCCGCTTCACCTACCAGCATTTGCGCCCGATGGAGTCGCCGGATCGTGAACTGCTGGCGGCATTGTCTTACGAGGCCCTCGAGGCGCTGGGGGAGCTGCAGCAGCATTTGTTGGGCTTCAGTCAGCATCCGGAGGGGTTGGTGCCGACGTTCCCCGAGTATTGGGAACGCTGGGGGTAAATGCCTCGGCATCGCATTGGGAGACAGATCGATCTCTTGGACATGATCGTGCAAAACAGACCCTGTCTGTTGACGTCCATCCACTGTTCGGCTGGAAGCAGTTCCGGCGGTGCGGATCGGCCTGTCGGCCACGGTGGGCAGGCGATGGGGGCCACCGATGTCGATGAGATCGAGCTGGACTCGTGAGCGCGTTCGACCAACTGCATCCGGCACTGCAGCATCACATCGTCAACAGTCTCGGTTGGCGGTCGCTGCGGCCGTTCCAGGAAGCGGTCATTCCTCCCATCCTGGCGGGGCAGCACCTGATCGTGCTGGCCCCCACGGCCGGGGGCAAGACCGAGGCGGCGTTCTTTCCCGTCGTCTCGCGGATGCTGGCGGAAGAGTGGTCGGGACTGAGTGTCTTGTATCTCTGCCCGATCAAGGCGCTGCTCAACAACCTCTCGACCCGGCTCGATCGCTACTGCCGGCTGTTGGGACGGCGGGCCGACGTGTGGCATGGCGATGTCTCGGCGGGTCCTCGA
>CAIOTJ010000073.1 GCA_903861195.1 uncultured Planctomycetaceae bacterium
CGTCTGCTCCCCCTCGTCCCGATCACTCCCCCGCTTGTGCCCCATGTCCCGCCTCGCGCTCGCCTGCCTGCTCTGCCTGTTGACCGGTGGAATCGGACTGCTGGCGGGTGTCGATCCGGAGAGCGGGCCATCCATGCGAATGCGTATGGCCGAGTCGGCCGCAGCCCCCGGGGGGCCGGCCGGTGTGTTGGCGCATGCCCCGGCCTTCGTGAGCGTGCGTCGGCTGTCACCGGCCGAGATCCCCGCGGGAGCCGAGGCGGCTGTCGTGCGGGGGGTGGTGGTACAGTGGCGCCGGTGTCCGGCGGGAATGATCCAGGGAGTGCGGCTCGACGAGGGGACGGAAGTGCGGTTTCCCTCCCATCCCGCCGATCCCCTGGCCGAGCTGGCCCCGTCTGAAGAACCGGTCGAGATCGTCGGCTGGCGGTTTCCCCACGACCCGGTCCTGCACGCCCGCTGGATCCGCAATCCGCGGACGGCCAATGAGGCGGAAGTCGACCTCCCTCCCCTGTGAGTTTCCCGCATGTCTGTGTTGGTGCGTTCCGTTGGTGGGCTGCTCCTCGCCCTGGCCGCATGGCCCGTGTTCGCCCAGCCCGCTGAACCAACGGCGGCCGGGCTGCAAGAGCAGTTCACCCAGACGGTGCAGCCCTTTGTGGCCCGGTACTGCACCGGCTGCCATGGGGAAGAGAAACCGGCGGCGCAACTGCGGCTCGACCTGTTTGCCGACCTCGACAGCCTCGCCCGCCAGCCCCAGACCTGGGGCACGGTGCTGGAGCGCCTGGAGGCGGGAGACATGCCTCCCGCCGAGGCAAACCAGCACCCCACCGACGAGCAGTCGCGCACGGTGGCCGACTGGATTCGCGCCTGGCGGCGGTTCGAATCGCAGCGGAACGCGGGAGACCCCGGTCCCGTCCCCGCCCGCCGGCTCAGCAATGCCGAGCTGGATGCCACCATTCGCGACCTCACCGGGTTCCCCCTGCGGCCGTCGCGCGAGTTTCCCGTCGACCCCGCGAATGAAGCGGGGTTCGACAACTCGGGGGAATCGCTGCGGATGTCGCCAGCGCTGTTCCGGAAGTATCTCGATGCCATGCGGCAGGTGGCCGACCATGTCATTCTCGCCCCCGCTGGTCTGCGGTTCGCCCCGCACCCCGTCGCCACCGACACCGACCGCGACAAATACTGCGTGCAGCGGGTGGTCGCCTTTTACCGCAGTCAGCCGGTCGACCTGCGCGACTACTTCCTCGCCGCCTGGCGCTGGCAACACCGGGCCACGCTGGGTCAACCCGCAGCCACGCTCGACCAGATCGCGCAGCAGGCGCGCGTCTCTCCCCGGTACCTCGCCCAGGTGGTTTCCGTGCTGACGCGCGACGGGGCGGCCGGCGAGTTGGGACCGCTGGCCGTGGTTCGGCACATGTGGCGGCAGTGGCCGTCCCCAGCCGCTGGTGACGACCCGGGTCCTCTGGCCGGGGCGACCGCGCTCCGCGACTTGGTGAAAACCTGGCGCGAGCTGCTCAAAGTGGATGTCCCCCGGTTGAAGGTCAAGGGGATCTCGGACGGGACGCAGCCGTTTGTGTTGTGGCGGAACCAGCAACTCGCCGCCCGGCACCGCGAGTACGCCGGGAGTGCGCTCGACGATCTGCCCAAACTCCTGGCGAAACTCCCCGAACAGCCCCCGGGACTGACCGGTTTTCTGACGGTCGATGCCCAGCAGGCCGATTCGGTCGACCGCCAGACCGCCGCCCTGGCCGAGTTCTGCAGTCTCTTTCCCGATGCGTTCTTCGTCGACGACCGCGGTCCGTACTTTGACCCCAAGGGAGCGGGACAGGGGCGGTTGCTGACGGCCGGCTTCCATCTCATGCAGGGGTTCTTCCGCGATGACCAGCCGCTGCGCGAGCTGATTCTCGATGAGAGTGAGACCGCCGAGCTCGACCGGTTGTGGCACGAACTGGAAGTCATCACCGATGTGCTGCAACGGCAGTACCAGGACTACATCTTCTTCGAACGGGCCGAGCCTCCGCAGGTCATCCGCGAGGCCGAGTTCGACTTCGCCCGGTCGGAAGACCGCGACTGCAGCTCGCCGGAGAAGCTGCAAAGGCTGGCGAAACTCTACGTCGAACGGGCCCGGCAGAAGACCGATGACGCCATCGCGCTGCAGGCGATCGAAGACTACTACCCGACGATGGATCGCCGGTTGCGGGCGATCGAGCAGGTCCGGCGGGAGGCGGAACCCCGGCACCTCGAGTCGGTTCTCGAAATCGCCGGCCGGGCTTGGCGGCGTCCTTTGACCGATCAGGAATCACGCGATCTCCGCGGGTTCTACACGCATTTGCGGACGAGCGAAACTCTGCCCCATGAAGACGCGCTTCGCGACAGCGTGGCGGCGGTCTTGCTGGCCCCACAGTTCTATTACCGCTACGACCAGGCGGC
>CAIOTJ010000074.1 GCA_903861195.1 uncultured Planctomycetaceae bacterium
TCGTCGCCAGCGCCTGGTCTGCCGATCAACTGCACTGGACGGTCGAGCCGGGAGTGCGGTTGCAGTGTCGTGATGATCTGCACGGGCCCCGGGTCTGCCGCGATCCGGGAGGGGGAGTACGGCTCGACTGTGTTCGGGCCCCGCACTCGATTGGTTCCAATACGGCGTCAGACGGAGTGTCGAGCGTGGTGACGGCCATCAGCCGCGATGGCCTGCGGTTTGAATGGTTGCCGGGAGAGCGCCTGCGGTCGGGAAGCGGGCCGTTGGATTCCGCGGGCATCACCGCGGCCGAGGTCTGTCCTCCTACCAGTCGGGGAGCGGCCTGGCAAATGGTCTATTCCGCATGGCAGCAACCCCCAGCGGGAACGGTGATTCCCGTTCATCCCAGCCACGATCCGCAGGCCGTCGAGAACGGGCGGAGCGCCGATTTCGCCCGGGCGTCGATCGCCGTCGATCTCGCGGGTTACCGCTCGCGCATTCTGTTGGCCACATCCGATGATGGACTGACGTGGCAGCGGGGGCCAGTGCTTGTCGATGGGGCCGGTTATGGCCATGAAGGGATCGATGCGATTCATGCCGAGGACATGACTCTGGCCGATCTGGGGAACGGGCGGTTCCGGATGTACTACGCGGCCTGCGATCGCCACGGGCGGTGGCAGATTGCCAGTGCGATCAACCAGTGACCGGAGGTCTCAATGGACCGACCGTTGTGTGGCGAATAGGGCCGCGGGATGCAGTCTCACCGGGGCTGTGTTACCCTGCGACCGGTTCAGGTGTTTCCGCTGGAGAACAAGCAATGCGCGTCGGATTGGCAACGGTTGTGCTGGGGTGTCTGGTGTCGGTGGTCGGAGCGGCGGAATCGGTCAAGGTTTCGCTCTGGGGTGAGACGCCGCCGGGGACAGGACCCGAGTGGACCGATGCGGGGAAAGCGGTCATCACAGTCCACCGGGCTGAGAAGCCGAACGGTGCGGCTGTGGTGATCTGCCCGGGGGGTGGTTACGGCGGCCTGGTGACCGACCCCGAAGGGCATGGGATTGCCGCGTGGTTGAACAAACATGGCGTGGCGGGGGTGGTGTTGGAATACCGGCTGCCGGCGGGACGCTCGGAAGTTCCCCTGCGGGATGCCCAGCGGGCGATTCGCACCGTGCGAGCGCGGGCGAAGGAGTGGGGTTTGAATGCCGAGCGGGTGGGGATCATGGGGTTTTCGGCCGGGGGGCATCTGGCTTCGACGGCCGCCACGCATTTCGACGCGGGGCGGGCCGAGGCACAGGACCCGCTCGACCGGCTGTCGTGCCGTCCCGACTTTGCAATCCTGGTCTATCCGGTGGTGACGATGGGGCCGATCACCCACGGCGGATCAAAGAAGAACCTGCTGGGGGAGAACCCGAGTGCCGAGTTGATCGAGCGGTTCTCGAACGAGAAGCAGGTGACCAAAAGGACCCCGCCGATGTTTTTGGCGCATGCGCTCGACGACGCCCCGGTTCCCCCCGAGAACAGCCGGTTGCTGTTTGCCGCGCTGCAGACGCAGAAGAGCCCCTCGAAGTATCTCGAACTCCCCTCCGGTGGCCACGGACTGAACGGCTACAAAGGCCCGATGTGGGACGCCTGGCAGACGCAGTCGCTGCAGTGGCTGGCGGATTTGAAATTGATCCCGGCGGGGGAGGGGTTGGCGGCTTCACAGTCTTCGGAAGGCACGCCGCCGTGACTTGGATCGAGTGGGTTGACAAGGGGGGGGGGGGGGGGCATAGCGTTGGCACAGTGCGTGTTCAACCCAGTAATCCGTCCGCGTTTGTCAGAGAGGTGCATCATGCGTCGTGCTTTCGCAGCGTTGTTGTTTGGTTTGGTCGCGTCACTTCCCCTGTCGGTCCAAGCCGGCACGGTGTTGTCTGTGCTGTTCGACAACGGTGGCTTTCGTGAGAGCGATTATGTCGGTGCCCCAATTATTGGTTCAGGGCAACTCAGCTTCGATGAGACGCTGACCGATGGCAACTACCCCTTGCTCTCTCTCACCAATCTGCAATTTTCGTTTACTGTCGGCGGTTCCACGTTCACTTCAGCGGATCCGTATGTCTGGATTGATCCGACCGCCGATTTGGTCATTTACGGAAGCCATTTTTATTTTGATGGCCCCGGCCCTGCGCCGTTGACTGGCGGAGTTGTGGAGATTTTTAATGCCTCTGGCGAGTTCATCGCCTTCGAACCCTCCAATTTTTCCCCGGCGCCCTACAATCTCTACATCGCCCAAACCAGCGCTGGTGAATTTTTCGGCATTTACGGGGCTACGCCCGAGCCCTCCACCTGGTGCCTTGCTTTGACCGGTACTGTGGTCGGAATGGCGAGAACCATCCGTCGTCGCCGGCCAGCGCCCGCGAAGTGATGCCCCGCCGTGTGATTTGAGTTGTCCGTGGACCAAGCAGCCGAGTTGCTTGGCAAGTTGGTCCACGGCTGTTGGTTGTCTCGCGACAAATTCCGCTCACCCGCATCACTCGCTCTTCCGGGATTGAGCCGACTGAGACTGCAACGGTTCGGGTTCAATTCTCTCGAACATCAGGCTGCAATCTTTCAGTTCAACCCGGATATTCTTCCCGATGCCGCAGGCTTTTCTCGGGGCGGGTCAGGAAGCCCCAGTCGAGGGCTTCGTCCTGGGTGTATTGCTTCCCCAGGGTCAGGGCAGTGGTTGCTTTCGCCAACTCGTAGCCGAGGTAGAAGGCGTGCGAGGGATCGGTGACCCCCAGTTGTGTGAACAGCTCGAACGGGTCGGCGGCGTGCCGGTGCCCATCCCGGTTGAGCGCGTGCAGTTCCCCCCCCGCGGCGAACAGCCGGAAGTTGGGATCCCGTAGCTGCGTCGCCAGCGTCTCCAGCTCTGCGGCTGACGGAGCCCGCACCCGGGGATCACGCAGCATCACCAATCTCGGGTCGACCCGCTTGGGGAGCGTGCGGTGCCGCACGGCATGCCGGACGATCCGCCGGGCGATGTCGAACTCACGCACTGCCGATTGACACCAGGGGATCACCTCGGTCGTCAGAATCGAGCCGATGTTCAGTTCCTGGCAATAGCCCGCCAGCAGCATGTTGACCCCCGCGCTGTCGACCTCGGTCAATTCGGTGAGGTTTCCCACCCCCATCATCAGGGGCAGCTCGGGCCATTGCTCGCGCGCCCGGGTATACCGTGCGAGCGAGGCGGCAAACCCGAACCCGATCGGTTCGAGGATGGGATCGATCCGAAAGCGCGCCCCCGCCTCCTGCAAGCCGGCGACCGTCCGTTCGAGTGAATTCCAGTCGCGCGGTTCATCGGGGACGGCAATCAGTTCGACGGGCAAGTGCCGGGCCCAGTCGAGATTGGTCTGGTTCACGCTCAAGACCAGCTCGGCCCCCGCCTCCACCGCCCGCTCGACCTCGCCCCGTTCGTAGCTGTCGATCGAGACCCGGAATCCCTCGCGCCTCAGTAGGGCCGTCACTTCCCCCGACCGGGGCCAGCTCTCGGCGGGAATGCAGCCGAGATCAATGACGTCGGCCCCCGAGTCGCGGTAATGCGTCGCCAGCGCCACGAGTTGGGCGTCGGTCATGCGGGGAGCATGGTTGATCTCGGCCAGGATCTCGATGTCGGCCTGCGACAGATCGACCGGTGCCCGTTGGCCCTTGCCAAAATGCTCGGGCAGGTCGTGCAGTTCCTTGGGCCCGCGCTCGAACGGAATTCCGTATTGAGCCTGCAGACGTGCCAGATCTCCCTGGCACCAACCTGGCAGAATGACCCGGTCGACATCGGAGGGGACCGTCAGCTTGCGCGAGACCCAGTCCACGTGCATCAACGCGGCCACGCTGATTCCCAGCACCGCCACCTCGGTCTGGCACCCCAGCCGGGGGCCCAGGCTCGTCAGCACCCGCCGCAGCGAATCCTCGGCGAGGCGACCCGTGACAAACAGCAGCTTGGGCATGGAGCGTGAAGCGAAAACGGGAAGGCCGCGTCCCCGGCACAAGACCGGTCAGTGAGAGTCGGAGAGTTCCCGCAGCAGGTGTTCGAGGGCGTCGACCAGGCGGTCGATATCGGACTGGTCATTGTACAGATGGGCCGAGACCCGCACGTACCGTCGCCCATGCCAATTCACAATCGGCACTTCAATGGCGAACCGACGCCACAGCTCGTGCTGCATCTGGTGGGCATGGGGCGCCTCGGGCTCGGGGACGCAGTCGGGCAGGGGGAGGCCGATCATCGTTGAGTACCACTCCGGATCGT
This sequence comes from uncultured Planctomycetaceae bacterium, assembly GCA_903861195.1. Classification (GTDB taxonomy): domain Bacteria; phylum Planctomycetota; class Planctomycetia; order Planctomycetales; family Planctomycetaceae; genus UBA10511. Next base: position 4,235 of record CAIOTJ010000074.1, read on the forward strand.
CTGGGATGATCGGCTCCAGTCCCGTCAGTTCGACAATTCGCCGGCGGGCGTACTGGACGAGGCTGTGCGAGTAGTGCTGGAAGACGGCAAGTCCCTCGGCGGGGCCCGTCCAGTCGGCTCCGGGAGGGGCTTCGAGCGCGCTCAGGTAGTCGATGGCGGCGGGGACCGCCAGAAAGGGGGCGGGGTCGCGGGTTCCCAGCCAGTTGTAGGGATCCAGCCACGTGCTGGACCGGCCCGAAAGGCTGTTTCCCCAACTGACGATGGTGGGCTCCATTCGCTGCTGCCAGCGGGGATGCACGTAGAGGAACCCCGAGCCAAACGGTGCGGCCAGCCATTTGTGCAGACTGGCGCAGTAGAAGTCGCAGCCGAGACGGTCGATCGCCACCGGCACCGCGGCCGGAGCGTGGGGACCATCCACGCAGATCGCGATGCCCCGTCGGCGGGCTTCCTGGCAGATCGCCTGGATGGGCAACACCACCGCTGTGGGCGACGTGATATGGCTGACCACGATCAACCGGGTCTTCTCGGTCGCCTGGGCGAACAGGGTGGCCACCACCTCGTCGGCCGAGGTCAGCCGCGGGGGCAGGGTTGAGACCACCAGTTGCGCACCGGTCTCCTGGCAGCGTTTTCGCCAGATCCGCAGCACGGCTCCATACTCGTGGTCGTTCGCCAGCACCTGGTCGCCCCGCTGCAGGGGCAGGCCCCCCGCCACGACATTCATCGCGAAGGTGGCATTGTCGACGAAGGCGAGATGCCGGCCCGCGGTTCCCACGAACCTCCCCAGGGCATTGCGGGCCGAGTCGAGCTGGTCTTCCATCTGCCGCAGGAAGAAGTCCATCGGCTCGCTTTCCAGCCGGTGTGACCACTCGTGGCGGGACTGCAGCACCACGTGCGGCGAGGGGCCGAACGAGCCGTGATTGAGATAGGTCACTCCCGGCCGGACAGGAAACTGGCCGCGCCAGGCGGGATGTGGGGCAGGGGGAGAATCGACAGGCACGTTCGACCGAAAGGGAGGGAAGGGAAACTGCGCGGGAACGTCAGCCCAAGAGACGACGGTAATGTTCCATGCCATGTGAGGCGACCGAGCCCTTGGCGGCATTCCAGATCTCATCGACGAAGGTCGCGCTCAGCAGCTTGTCGGCGGCGTTTTTGGCCAGCGACTGCATCAGTCCGGCGAGGGCGTCTTCGGACGCGTCGGCCAGCCGGCATTCTTTCTGACAGTGGACGAACTCGTTGGTCATCAGGCTGTACATCGGCAGCCGGGGGACCGGATCGGGGGCGTTGACGTAGCGGAAGATTTTCCCGGCGAACTCGCGGTCGAAAGCATCAACCGCCGCCTGGTTGCCGATCATCGGGGCACCAAACGTGATGATCTCGCAGACAGAAATCATCTTGCGGGTGAAGAGCCAGCCCGCGAGCAGCGCGAGGGCTCCCCCCAGGCTGTGGCCCGTGATCCACAGGGGCCGGTCCGCGGCCCGCAGTTCTTCTTCCACCGCCTGGCGGGTCGGTTCCCAGATGTCGGCGATCGCGTTGACAAAGCCCTGGTGGAAGCGGGCCCCCACCCCGGCGGCGGCGAGATCGGTTCCCAGCCGTCCCTCGGGAACAATCAACAGACTGAGCGCATCGGTCAGCAGCCAGTCCTTCAACCCTTCGAGGCTGTTGGGAGCCTCGGTGCCGCGAAAGGCGACGATGATGTTGTGCTTGTCGCTGGCGACCCACGACTGGGTGTTTCCCACGCTGATCAGCCGGGCCTGCATGCCCAGCTGGTTCTGGAATTTGGAAACCCCCGTTTCCTGCGGTTCGTAGGCGAGGTCGGCGGCCAGGGCGAGAATCCGGGCGTTTTCCTGCGAACCAGGCGAGTCTTCATTCAA
>CAIOTJ010000075.1 GCA_903861195.1 uncultured Planctomycetaceae bacterium
CGGCGTGAGCCGGGGGAGGTGCTGCTGTTCAATGGAGCCGACTCGTTCGTCGATACCATCCAGCCCCGGCTCGCGGTCAGCCGGGCCGACCTGGGGCGGGTCCAACTGGTCACCCCCGCCCTGCAGGCCTGGTCGGGGAAGCCGACGGAGATTCCCGCGCGGTGGGAGACGCTCGACCCGGCCGCCTACGAAACCCGCGATTGCCGGTCGGGCCTGCACCGCAAATCGGGTCAGAAATGGCTGGCGAACTTTTTGAAAAACCGGACCCAGGTCCAAATGGTGGTGATCGACCATCTCTCGCACCACCTGCAGGCCGACAGCGAGCGGAAACTCTCGGCGGTCATCGTCGAGCTGACCCAGATCGCCCGCGAGACCAACGTGGTGATCGTTCTCTCCCAGCGTCCCAACGCCTACCGCAACGGACTGGGTCCCGACGAGTTCCTCAAAAGCGGCGAACTGATCGACTCGGCCCGCAGCATCTGGCGGGTGGTCCGTCCCACCGATGAAACAGTCGAGGCCCGCTCGCTGCAGTGCCTGAAACTCTCGCAGCATCCCCGCCTGCCCGAGGCCGAGACTCCCTGGGGGCTTTTCTGCGGCCCCCGGCAGGAACTGGAATGGGTGCCGGGAGCCGCCGCGAAGCACTCGCATTCGAAACTGGCGCACGAAGAACGGGGGCTGTTCCACACCGACAAATTCTTGCGGCACCACCTGGAGCGGGCGGGAGGGGTGGCCGAGTTCCACTCGCTGCTGCTGGCGGCCAAGGCGCTGAAGATCACCACCTCGTGGTTCATGCAGACGATTCTGATGCCCGAGTTCGAGGTGGACTACGAGCCGGTGGGGGAGGACGAGCTGATCCAGATCATCGGCTTTCCCGAAGCGATCGCCCGTCGCCGGGACGATCCGAACCCTCCCCCGCTGAAGATCAAGTGTCCTCCCGGGGCGGCCGAGTCGACTGCCGGGCCCGATCCTGTGGTGGCGGCGACAGATCAGTGGGTCAAGGATGTCTGCTCTCGCGAAGACCCGCTGCCGCGTCATGCTCCGGGCTTTCTCAGCACCTATCCGGGGGACAGACCCCAACCCGCCGAGGGGGCCAGCGTCAAACCGGCAGTCCATCCGGCTCCGCACATCAATTTGCACCGGCCGTCGCGGGAAGAACGGGTCGAGGACGGGTTCACCCAGATGGAGGAGCTGCAGGCCCAGCGGCTGTGGGGAACTCCGTCGGGCTGGAAGGCGATGCCGGAAAACCAGGAGCTGCTGCAGCAGACCCTGGCGGCAGGGCTCGAGCGGTTGGAAAGACAACTCCCCCCCGACCTGAACCCCGCGCAGCTCGTCCGCGATTATCTGAGTGGTGAACTGCAACGGAAGATCGAGGAACTGAGAAGGCAGGCGGCGGAGGGCAATCCTGACGGGCCATCTTCGGCAGTCGGGCCGGACGCGCGGGGGTTGGCTCCGGACCCGGTCGCGCCAGGTCACCGATCCGGGAAGGAGACCGGCGCAAGAACTCCCGGCTCACCCCGGAACGAGCC
>CAIOTJ010000076.1 GCA_903861195.1 uncultured Planctomycetaceae bacterium
GACACTTGGGCGTTCGACAAATTGGAAAATTCGTCGTACGGATCGGGCCGGACCCGGACCGGGTGCCGGCCGTCGTACGATAGGTTTTCAACCTGTCGGTCAATCGACGTGGTCATTGAGTGGGTGGCGGAACCTCGTCGTGCTGTCGGCGGCGTTGTGGGACACTTGGGCGTTCGACAAATTGGAAAATTCGTCGTACGGATCGGACCGGACCCGGACCGGGTGCCGGCCGTCGTACGATAGGTTTTCAGCCTGTCAGTCAAAATCCGGTCCCTTGGCCAAGAACCTCCCGCCAACCCACGACCTACCTCGCAGCGGTTATTCCTCTCAGCCCAGTCGATTGCTTTGTTTGACCATCCCGTGACAGGTGGCACAGCAACGGGAGAGGATCGGGTTGATGTCCTGGGTGTAGTCGACCTCATCATCGCCCCGCACGGTGCCGACCGCCACGGTGACGACCGCCACGAGGACGATCAGTGCTGTTGTCCAGCCGCTGCGCCAAAGTCGGTCACCCCACCAAGAGCTTTCCATCACACCGATCCTTTCGAAGCCACGGCCCAGCACCTCCCGCCGGCCGCATCAAAGAGATTTGACGCCAGAATCGGTGGGGATGCCATGCTGGGAGAGTGGGGGTGGGAAGGGCTGTGACGGGCGTACGATAGGTTTTCCAACCTGTCGGTCCAAACCGTGCCGGATCGCAAGTGACTCCCGGCAGACAGGGCGTAGTGAACCAATCGCGGATGAGACGTCTAAAACAACCAAAGCTGGTATGACGCGGCTGGTGCGATGTCGTTCGAAGTCGCCTCACCGCCCGGCCCGCATCCCCAGGGCGATTTCGGGATCGGCGCGCAATCCATCCACCATTGTTGACCGCACAATCCGAAGAGCGCATCATCCCGAAAGAAGTCGAATCGATTGAATCCGTCGGCACACGTTCATTCACATCACCCCCCCCAATCCTGCGCCATCATGTTTGTCACGACCGAACGCAGCCAACTCTATTCCCTGATCAAATCGAATCTTGTGTCGGTGTCGATCGTTGAGAAGTTGGGCGACCTGGGGATCACGACGCTTGCGGAATTGCGAGATTCTCTGGCCTGTGTCGATCGTGCGCTGATCGAAGGCTATCTCGGTCCGGGATCAATTGAAGCGCTGCTTGCCGCGCCGGGAAAAACCCTGGCCGCAACGACGCGCGGCTCGGGTCGTGGCGATCCCCTGGCGGCAATACGTGCCGTCCCCCTCAAACGCCATGCCCGGGGGGTGATTCTTTCGGCCGCCCAGCAACACGCCACGGCCAAAGTCCCCACCCCTCGTCCTCGTGGCCGACGTGGTGCACCGGCACGTTCGCAAGCGGCCCCCCGCCCCGAGGTCTCGTTCATCGAGCAAATGCCCGCAGTGCGGGATCAGGGAGAGCGTGGAACGTGTGTGGCTTTTTCATCGGGGGCGTACCTGGAGTTTCAACTCGGCCGCCAGGTTGCCGGTGAGAGACCAAGAATGTCTGTTCCGCGACGATCCGAGCAGTTTGTGTATTGGGCTTGCAAGCAGAAAGACGGCTTTCCCCAAGACGAGGGGACCCTCGTCAGCGTGGCGCGCGAGGTGTTGAAACGGCAGGGACCCTGCCGTCATGCGAATTAAAAAGACGTGCCCGAGCAAAACCCTTCGGAAGGGCAGGGACCGCCACCGGAGGGGGCCGAGGAGGAAGCTCGCGAAGCCCGCTGGACGGGGTTCCGCATGCTACCTGCCAAATCGGTCGAAAAACTCAAGACGGCTCTCAACCAGGGACGACCCGTGGTGTTATCGGTCCTGACGTTTCCTGGCTGGGACTTTCCCAACGTGCAATTGTCAGGCGAAATCTCGATGCCGTTTCCCGGAGAGCCAAGCGCAGGAGGGCATGCGGTCTGCCTCGTGGGCTACCTGCTCGACTCCAACCTCCCAGGAGCGGGAGCGTTTCTGTTTCGCAATTCATGGGGCCGCAGTTTTGGCAGGCAGAGCCTGTTTGCCGCAGGCTACGGCACCCTGCCGTTTGAGTATGTAACCCACTACGGACTCGAGGCGTTTGGCTGAGCTTGCCGACTGGGGCCGGGGCGCATCAACTCTGTCGAAGCCGTCAGTCCACAATGACGCCCCGCGGGCGTTTGGGGGGGGCCTTGCGGCACTGGCGAATGAACTGTGGTGTGAGGTGCGGTTCCACCAGTTGACGCAGAGTTTCGAGTTCGGAAGCCGAAATCTTCAGTCCTTTCGCGACCCCGGCAGGATTGCGCAGGGCGTGTTCATAAAACGCCTCGGCCGTGCGCACCCCGAACTGGCGCGACAGTCGATCGCGATGAAGACGCGGGAAGGAGGAAATGTCGGACAAGGTCGTCATCTCCCCAGCTTATCATCCCGGCGGGTTCCGGAGCGAGAGAATTCGGTTTCGGTTGGTTGGCACGGTTTGCCCCCGCTCCCACCCGCCGGCCGTCACAGCGACGCCCGGTACACCACCGGATCGAGTTCGCACGTCTGCCGCAGCGAGCCGTGCAGGATGTACAGCCGGGGTGACCGGCTGAGGTCGAAGACCCGGTAGAGCTGGTACTGTTGCGGCACATCGTCGGAGCAGCGAACCTCATTCGCCGTCACGAGAAACGGAAAAAACTTCCCCAACCCGGTCGCCTTGACCTCGATCATCCGCTCCTGCCCGGTCGTTTCGTCGAACGAGAGAATGTCGTAGCCGAGGCCGTCGCCGTATTCGTGCGAGGCCCACACCACCCGCGCGGCCAGATCATCCCGGCCGGCGGATTGCAGCCGTCGGCGTTCGAGGTCGAGGGCGAACTGCTCCCCCAGCTCACCCAGCCGGCGGTTGGCCGCGTCGCGGGCGACGAAGTCGATGTGCCGGCCCCGCCGGCTGAGCCACGGCTTGCCGGTCGGCGTGGGAGCGTGGATCCGTTCCGGAGCCGGCTCGATGAGCGAACCGAGGGAGGTCCCCGGGACCGCCACCCGTTCCGTCGGGTTCAGCACCGCCGAATGTTCCAGCCGTCGCAAAAAGTCGGGACGCTGCTCCAGGTACGCCTCGACCTCGTCGACCAGCAGCCCCTGGTAATTGCTCCGCGGCTTGTAGCCTTCGATGTAGGGGAGGCCGAGGTCGACCAGTACCCCGCTGACATTCGCATGCTTGAATTCGACCGAGCCGCGTGACCGCTGGGGCAGGCTCTGGAGCAACTGGTCCCGATGTTGCGATTTCCTGTACGCGCGGCCCAGCAACTCGGCTTCGAGCATCGCGAAATAGTCCTAAAACAAGCGAGCGCCTAACTGGAAAAGGTCGGCTGCGGCGCGCGCAGCACCGGCCGGTCGCCGACCCTCGGGGGTGACGACTTGTCCAGTCGGTGATGGTTTTTTCAGTTTTGTTTTCGTTGGTTCCAGGAACCGGCATGGCGGTGAGTGGGCGGGTTGCCGTCCCCATCCTGAGGGGCGGCTCTTGTGGCGGTCCGTTTCGGGAACCGCCGCGTGGAGGTCAACAGTTCAAGACCGTGGCCAGCCGGAAGAACGCGGGAAGGTACGAGTTCCAGTTGAGAACTCGGACAATCCGACGGCGTGCCTGGCGGATAATCTGGCAGGGAATGCGGATGAACGCATTCACAAATGTCTTGAACTCCATGCGAAGCAGTTGGCGTTTCTCTTCGGTGTGTTGTTGACGGCAGCCATTGTTGACCGGCAGCAACAGCGCCGCCCACGCCTTGAGCGTCCAAGCCAGCGATGTCATCAGCATGTACGCCCAGTTGCTGACCAAGTTGTCGACCGGGGCCTGCAGGGCACCGACTCCTCCGGAGAGTTGGGCAATCTGGTTTTCCTGATTGCAGCGGTCGTTGCAGTCGAACACGACTTCGGTCGACGTCCGGTGCGGATCATTGCTGATGTAAAAGAAGTACCGGATCTGGTCGAACAGAACCTTCTCCCCCTTCTCCTGTGAGATGTTCTTGCGAATGACGATCATCCGATACTGCCGTTCGCAGGCCGACGGCTGGTAGAGAAATTCGGCCACCTGCTCGCTCTTCAGCTCCAGATGCAGGAATTTCCGGCGACGGATGATCGCGCGTTTGATGTTCCGCTTGCGGCCCCGCGGCTCCGTCCGCACTGAGTACTTGGCCGGGCGCTGCAGCTTCTTCCACGCGGTTTCCGGCAGATTTTCCGCGAGCGCCGCCAGTTTCGGATTGGCGTCCATCCCGAAGGAGAACACGACTCCGTTGGCGTGCCAGCGATCGAGATGCCGGGTCTGTGAAAAGTCCGTATCTCCCCGCA
>CAIOTJ010000077.1 GCA_903861195.1 uncultured Planctomycetaceae bacterium
AGTTCCACGCACCTCTATCCCACTCAAGCTCGCCAGTTCAGGGCGCAATTCCTCGGTTGAGCCGAGGGATTTCACACCCTGCTTAACAAGCCGCCTACGCACCCTGTAAGCCCAGTGATTCCGAATAACGTTTGCACAGTTCGTATTACCGCGGCTGCTGGCACGAACTTAGCCCGTGCTTCCTCTGAGGCTATGTCAAACGGAAGAGATTGCTCTCCCGCACTTCATCCCCTCTGACAGTGGTTTACAACCCAAGGGCCTTCATCCCACACGCGGCGTCGCTCGGTCAGGGTTTCCCCCATTGCCGAAGATTCTCGACTGCAGCCACCCGTAGGTGTCTGGGCAGTATCTCAGTCCCAGTGGTGGGGGTCATGCTCTCACACCCCCTACGCATCGTCGCCTTGGTGAGCCGTTACCTCACCAACTAGCTAATACGAAGCAGGCCGCTCCTCCGGTGGAATCACACCTTTGCTCTCCAACGATGATTATCAGAGAGATTATTGGGTATTACCCACAGTTTCCCGTGGCTATCCCCATCCGAAGGGTACGTTGCCTACCCGTTACTACCCCGTTTGCCGCTGTCCCCCTTGCGGGTTCTCGCTCGACTTGCATGCCTAATCCACGCCGCCAACGTTCATTCTGAGCCAGGATCAAACCCTTCAATTGTGTTTCCTTATTCCTCAAGAGACTTACGCCTCCCAAGGCTTCTGTTCGCACGAAGAGCTTGCCGCTGGCATCGGGCACTTTTCTGAATCACAGAAATTGCTCCGAAGCTAGCGCCACATCACGTGACGCCTACTTCTCAGGGCTCTCCAACCAAATTGCCAAAGAACAATGCACCTTGTCAGTCACTCAAATCCGACTGTTGCCAATCGGCCGAGAATTTGCCAAGCTGCCCTCCGGTGCTCAAACGCTGGGTTCGGCACTCGGGTCTACCGCAAAAACAAAATCGACGACTGTCCAATCAGGAACTTGCCCCGGCTTGAACGGCCGTCGCTGTGTTGCGAGTGAGAGGTTAGTATATCGGCTCTGGGCAGAGTGTCAATTGAGTCGATGAAGTTTTTTCATGTTTTTTGTTACGACTCGCTGGCACCCCCTCAGTGGGCCCCTGCAGGGCCTTCCTGCCTCTCCCCCAGATGCACCGCCAGCCAGACCGTCGGCCGACCCCGCTCCGTCCACTCCACCCGGTGCCGGCAACCCGCCGGCAGCCAGAGCCAATCCCCCGGTCCCAGCTCCCGCAACTCCTCCCCCTCACACCGCACCCCCGCCCGCCCCTGCACCACCAGCACCCACTCGTCCCAGCCCTGCTCGTACCAGAAACCCTCCGGCGAGGCCTGCCCCCACGAGACAATCCGCTCGATCCGAGCCCCCGCCCCTCTCACCATCGTCTCGAACCGCTCGGCCCCCTCCTCATTCCCCAATCCCTGCAGCAGATTGCCCACCCGCCATTCCATGTTCCACCTCCTGCTGTTGCTGCTGTTGCTGCTGTTTGAGTTTGTCGGTTCATGGGGAGCGGTCTCCCTGGCCTGGCGACACAGGTTGCGCTGGCATGGCGCAGCGGGCTGTCGGCAACCACTTGCTCTGCCATTCTACTTCGTCGGCCTGCGACTTCCCGTCTCGCAACCATGCTGGCCCCCCGGCAAGCGGGCTGGTGAATGGCACCGGGCTGGTTTACGATCGTTCACGATGTGCTTTCCCCCCTGATGTTCCCGCTGGTCCCGCCCCCGACTCCCCGCCCCCCGCAAGACATGCCCGAAGCACTCGTCTATCTCAATGGCCAGTTCGTTCCCGCCTCACAGGCCCACATCGCCATCTTCGACGCCGGGATCGTCCTGGGGGCGACCGTCACCGAGATGACGCGCACCTTTCGGCACCAGCCCTATCGCCTCGAAGAGCATGCCGCCCGGCTGTTTCGTTCGCTCAAGTACGTCCGGATGGACACGGGGCTGACGCCGGCCGATCTGGTCCGTATTTCACGCGAACTCATCGCCCACAACACCCAACTGATCCATCCCGACGATGAACTGGGGCTCGTTCACTTCGTGACCGCGGGCGAATTCGCCGCTTACGCGGGCTCGGCCGGCCGCTCGGCCCGCATGAAACCCACCGTCTGCGCCCACACCTTCCCCATGCCCTTCGAATTCTGGTCGAAGAAGATGGCCGAAGGAGCGCACGTGGTCACCCCGTCGATCCGCCACGTCCCTCCGCAGTGCTACGATCCCAAGATGAAGTACCGCAGCCGCATGCATTATTATCTGGCCGATAAAGAAACGCAGTTGGTCGATCCCGACGGTGTGTCATTGCTGCTTGACCTGCAGGGGAACGTCACCGAGACCAGCGGGGCGAACTTTCTCATCGTCGACCGGGGCACCATTGTTTCCCCCACCACCGTCAACATTCTGCCGGGGGTCAGCCGGGGTGTGGTGATCGAACTGGCCCAAAAACTCGGCATCCCCTATGCCGAACGCGACCTGCAGGTGCACTCGGTCATGAATGCCGATGAAGCGTTCCTGGCCAGCACCCCATTCTGTCTCTGTCCGGCCACCCGAATCAACGGCGTGGCGATC
>CAIOTJ010000078.1 GCA_903861195.1 uncultured Planctomycetaceae bacterium
AACCGATGCTGAGACGCCCCACTGGCAACTGAGCGGAAAGTGTGCGGTGGCGGGCGAAATCGCGATCACCACGATCCTGTACCAGAACAAGTCGGACGAGGAGTGGGCCATCGCGACCTGGCGCTCGCTGCAAATCCAGCGGGAAGACACGGACGACGACGCCTGACAGCGTCGCTCGCCCTCGTTCGTGAATTCACGCGGCCCCCTGCGGTGTTTTTTTGGGGGGGCCGTGGCCCCGTTTGATGAATCGGGTGCGCCACACCTGCTCCCTCCCCTTCACGGGTTGCGCCCGGTCAACCGGTTGTACCCGGACTTCCCGGCGGGATCACCGCGTGGCGACGTTTTTCGACGTGGCGACGTTTTTCGAACCGGGCCGGATCCAGAACTGCGCCGGATCCAGAACTTTAAAGGGCAATCGCGGGTTGGACAGCAATCTGACGGGCGACCCGGCCGTACTGCTGCCAGCGGAAGGCCGCCCGTTCAACTCCGCGACCGACATCGCGGCTTCGCAAGCGTCCGGGCGGGATCAATTCGCTCCAGGTTCCGAGTCGGTCCGCGGAGGCCGGGCATCGAGCACGAGGTGGTTCGTGAAGGCTTCGTAGCGGGCCCGCACAGCACCCCAGTTCCAGAAGTACGCCTTGCCCGTCTTCTGCAGATCCTGGCCCTCTTCGTGGGGCACTCCCAACTCCCGCAGCACAGCCACCGGCACTCTTCCCGAGTTCTCCTCGACGAAACCTCGGGGGGGCTGCCAGCGGATCGCCGCGATCTGGGCGGTGTCGGAACCGGGTGTGGCCAGGGCCGGCGCATCGAGCGGGCCCTCGGCTCCTCGCAGCGCCCAGTAATTGTATTGCCCCCCGTCGGAGTAAATGAGGGCGAACTCTTTGACGGGCAGCCCCTCGAGGGTCAGATTCGTGTGCGAGGCCCACAGCATCGGCCCCATCCGGGGGGGTTCAATGCATTTCATCGCGGCCCCATTCCGGGCCAGACGTTCGAGGACCTGTTGCCGGGTGGTCTCGAACGGCAACCAGCTTAGTCCCGCCGGTGCGGTTGCCCGGCGGGGGTACCGCCAGGCGTCGGGCATCCAGTAGTCGCGCCCCCACCAGCCCAGTCCACCCAGCAGCAGCAGTACCAACCAGGGCTGGTACTGCTCCCAAACGGGGCCCTGCGGACGCTCCAACCGACCCAGGCCGGGGGGCAGTGGACTGGCCGTCGATCCGCCCGACGTGGGGCTCGCAGAGTCTGTCGTCATGGAATGTGCGCTCTGGTAGGAACGCCCCGAAAGAAAGCTTTTGTTCAGATCGCTACCATGCGACTGGTGGGAACGCATCTTCGATTTCCCCCGGGCCAATTGCAAATGACCGGCGGCAGGTCGGGGGTTTTCAGCCCGGCCTGGGAGTGACCTTCCCCAGGCTGGGCACCAGCAGTTCTTCGGCGGGGCGCCACTCGAGTTCGAAGCCACGGCCCGGAAGGGCCAGGGCGGCCCGGGCGAGAGGGGCTTCGAACGCTGACCTTTGCCGTACACCCTCGGTCAAATCGCAGAGGGTCCAGTCCCAGGCCGAAGGGGTCTCCGGAGGAGCGACCACGACCCGGCAGGCCCCGCGGGGATCGAACGTGACCTGAAACGAAGCGAGAGGCAGACTCAGCCCCCGCCCCACGGCTTTCACCACCGCCTCCTTACGGGTCCAGAGGTGATAGAAACCGGCTGTTCGCAGCGCCGTAGGCAGACTTTGCCACTCCGCGAACTCCTCCGCAGAGAAAAACCGCCTCAGCAACTCTTCGAATTCGACTCCCGGACGGGGGACTTCCAGATCGACCCCCACGGCCATGCCGCAGGTCGCGGCCAGGAGCACCCGGCCACCGCTGTGCGAAATGTTGAACTCGACTCGCGGAGGTTCCCCGGGAACGACCGGCACCCCGGGTTTGCCCCAGCGTCCCTCAGCCAACGCCCCCACCGGGCCCACGGGGGGCACACACCGGGTCAGCAGCCGCCGCAAGGCACCCCGCCCCAACACGAAAGCCCAGCGATCGACCGGCTGGAGGAACGCCTCAGCCCGCCGCTGTTCTCCGGAATGCAGTTCGCTGAAGAGCGGTCCACAGGCGGACTGATCGCGCTCCACGTCGAACAACCACAACAACACCCGATCGGTGCGCAGTTCCATGTCGGAAATCCGCCAGGGGAAACACCAGGTCTCCACACGGTTGTCGGGCTCGGGCCCAGCCGTTTCATCAACCCAACCCCCACCTTCTCCGGTTTCAAGACGGTCCCGAGGAAGGCGGTCACTCAGGAGTTCACTTCTGAGGGGTGCCTTCCGCCGGCGGGGCCAATTGGTCGGGAACCTGACCTGTGGAGGACTCGCCCGGCGAAGACTCTTCCGCCGCGTCACCCGAATTCCGTTCCGATTCCCCGTTGGATGGAGTTGCTTCGTCGGAGACCGGCGGGGCCATGGAAGGAAGATTTCCCTTGCCCCCCGACTGATTCACTTTGGCCAGCTCGTCGGTTTGTTCCAGAATCACCACCCCTTCGAGGGTCATGTACTTGGCATTCACCCCCGGCCACTTCCAGAGATAGACCTTCCCTTTGGGCAGAATGTCTGGTTCATCGGAATGCGGCAGACCCAGTTCGTCCATCACCGCCCCGGCGGGAACGGTCGAGTTGGTCTCGGTGAAGCTCCGCGGCACCTTCCAGCGGATGCCCACCACCCTGGCTGTGTCGGAACCGGCCGGGGCGAGCTCGGCCACATTCAGAGGATCATCCCCCTTTTCGGGAATGGCAGCGTAGTTGTATGTGCCGGCATCGGAATAGATGACGGCGAATTCAGCGAGTTGTTGTCCTCCCAGTTTGGTGTTTGCATGGGCGGCCCAGGCACTGGGAGCCATTCCGGGCTTCACGATGCTGCTCCACTGCCCTCCTTCGTCAGCCAGCTTTTGCAACACCTGCTGGCGGGTGGTGCCCAGGTCCAGCCAGGAGAAGCCTTGGGGGGCCTGGCTGCGCTGACTGTACCGCCACGAATTGGGCATCCAGTAGCCCCGGGAGATCCAGCCCGCGATCAGCAGGGCGGCGAGCACTCCCAGACCCAACACCCGATCGCGTCCCTTTCCTTCGTGGCGCTGCAGGCGGGTGAGCGGGGGACGGACCGGGTCGGCACCGACGGCCGGACGATCAGCGGGGGATTGGGTCATGGGGCGAGCGGCAAATCAGGGGTTGGAACCAACGACGGCCCCGCGCGGGGCCGACGTCTGCACTCCATCATGGGGATCGCTCACCCAGTCCGCAACCAGCGGCGGTGCCTGCGCAGATTCCCCTCCGCATGGCAGTCCCCACGGATCATCGCGGGGAGGCGTGCTCGGCCCAAACAACACGACCCCCGTGAGCGGTGGCTCCCGAGGGTCGGAGATCGAAATCGGTCAGCGCCAAAACTGTGCGGGATCGGCAGTTGGCCGCACGGCCGATTACCGCAGTGTTCCCCGATTGCGCCAGACCTGGGCCGCGGAGGGGGCAGGCACAGACAGCGAGGGACCGCCAGCGACACCCAGCGAGTTTTCGGCGTCTCCCTCCAGCGGCTGGAATTCGTCGTAACGCAGGCGGGCTTCGTTCGCTGCCGTGTACGAGGGAGTCTGCCCGTAGGATCCGTAATAGGGGCTGGTCGACATCGAGAAGCGCGGATCGGGGGCCAACTCAAGACCCGCTCGAGAGGCCGTTTCGGGGTAAGTTGGCCGCGAGCCGATCACCGGGGGCCGATCGTACCGGTAGGCGGCCGCCGCCCGGGCCTGGGCTTCGCTTTCGGGAACATAGCGGACCACCTGCTCGGGAACGACCTCACAGGCGTATTCCGGAACCCGCCGCGTGACCTGGTAGGGGACCGAGCGGTAACTGGTCCGGGTCTGATAGACCGTGCGGGCGACCTGCTTGGTGGCCAGCTTGGGAACCCAGACGGTCTGATAGCCCCCTTCATCGACCGTCACATCTTCCATCACGGTGGTGGGAACACGTTCACGCACCGCTTCACGCCGGTAGGCGGTCGAGACTTCTTCCCGTTCACGCACCACAGGCCGGCGCGTGTATTGTGTTTCGACGACGGGACGCAGCACGGGGCGCTGACAGGCACAGCGGGGTGGGGGCAGTTGGCAGGTTTGGCAGCAGACTCCCCCCTGCTGGGCAGCCACCTGGGTGACCAGCACGGGTGCCGCTCCCCCCAACAGCACAGACAGACACACCAGGAAAATCGGGCGATGCATGACACGGTTCCTCAGAGAGGGCTGTAACGGATCTGCCCACCGTGGGTGGAAATCCGCTCTTCATACTCTCTGAGATCGGCAAACCTTGCGCAGATTCTTCAATCCGGATTGAAGCTCCGGGTTCCGAACCACCCCATTCCAGTCAACCGCCCCTCTTCAGCGCCAGAAACTGAACGCAAGTTTATGCAGAGGTGGTAATGAGGCGAGCGGCCCGGTGGGGAGTCGAGCTCCGCAGCGGCGATTCGGGCCCACTTCAACCGTGTGGGGGCGTTTCGAAATCAAACCGGGCGGCCATGGGCATGCGCCGCCCCGTACCAAACGCACGGGCCGACAGCTTGATGCCCGGTGCCATTTGCCGGCGTTTGAATTCGTTGCGATCCATGCGGGTCTGCACCCAGCGGACGGTCTCGGGAGGAAAATGCCGGCTCAGCCGGGCCACCGACTGTTCCCGTTCTATCAGTCCTTCGAGAATCGCGTCGAGAACGGGATAGGGGGGGAGCGTATCCTGATCGAACTGGTTGGGGGCCAACTCGGCACTGGGGGGCTTGGTCAGTGAGCTCTCGGGAATGATCTCCCGGCGTTCCCGGACATCGTTGATGTAGCGCGAAACCGCATAGACATCTTTTTTGAAGACGTCCGCCAGGACCGCGAACCCTCCGGCCATATCGCCGTAGAGCGTGCAATAACCCACCGCCAGCTCGCTCTTGTTGCCTGTGGCGAGGGCCAACCAGCCGTGGCGATTGCTGCGGATCATGACCGACGCGCCGCGGATCCGGGCCTGGAGATTCTGATCGGCGAGGCCCGCGGGCTGCGACCGCAGATCGTCGCCAATGACCGCGGTCCCCTCATACGACCGATGGATGTCATCGATGGGAATCAACTGAAAATCGACTCCCATCGCGGCGGCGAGACTGCGTGCATCGGCCACACTGTGGGGACTGCTGTAGCGGCTGGGCATGGCCAGCCCGTGGACTTTGTCTGGGCCGACGGCCTGGGCGGCGATATAGCAGGCGAGAGCACTGTCGATTCCGCCCGACAGACCCAGCACACACTCGCGGAAACCACTTTTGCGCATGTAGTCTCTTAGGCCCAGCACCAGAGCGTCGAGCAGCTCCGCCTCGCGAGGGGGAGCGGGACACACCAGAGGCCGACCATCGTCCCGGGGGATGGGCCGCAGCACTCCCTTTGTGTAGTCGACCAGTACCAGATCTTCTTCAAACGCCGCCAGGCGGGCGAGTTCCTGCCCGTCGGCCCCCAGGGCCAGCGAGTTCCCGTCAAACACCAGGTCATCATTCCCCCCCACCTGGTTCACGAACAGGAACGGTCGGCCCTGCCGGGAAATGTGCCGGCGGAGCAATTGCAGCCGGCGATTGGGCTTGTCGAGCTCGAAGGGGCTGGCCGACAGATTGATGAACAAGTCAGCACCATCGGCGGCCAATTGGGCGATGGGATCGCAGCGGTTCTCGGGAACGATGTGATGGGTGGTTCCGGGCTCGCCATACCAGGCGTCCTCACAGATGTGAATTCCCAGCCGGACGCCGTCGAACACCCGGCAATGGGCCTGAACAGCGGGCAGAAAGTACCGGCGTTCGTCGAACACATCGTAATTCGGCAGCAGGCATTTGATGACGGTGGTCTGGATCCGTCCCGCATCGAGCAGGCTGGCGCCATTGCCCGCGCAACCCTCGGGAACCGAGAGGCGGGTGGGATGCCCCACCAGGGCGGCCACCCCCGGGGGCAACAGCGGGGCCAACTCCGCGACCGCCCGGTCACACGCTTCCACAAATCCCTCCCGCAGCAGCAGATCTTTGGGGGGATAACCGCTGATGACGAGTTCAGGAAAGACCACCAGGCGGGCTCCGCGGCGGGCGGCGGCGGCGGCGGTCGACCGCACGTGTTCCAGATTCCCGCGAAGGTCTCCCACGAGGGGATTCCGTTGAGCCAGGGCAATCAGCATGGAGGTGGTTCCACCGGGAGACGAAAAACGTAACGTGTTACCATTGAAAGCACTTGCGACAAAACATTCCAGTCTCGCCGGCCGTCTGTGGCGCGGTCTTTACGGACGGGAAAGAGAAACAGTAAAATAGGGAAATTCTGTCGACCTCGACGAACGTCGTCGAAATGCGGTTGCGGGGAGTCGAATTGGCTTTCCGGTGATCGACCGAGGATGGGTTGGCGGGAGCCATCAGGCAGCTCTGTCTTGAATACGCGTTCGCACGTCGCGCGGCGATTGAAGGAGCAGGCTCCGATCATCGCCCCGTCGATGCTCAAGTGTGACTTCGCCAATTTGCAGCGCGAAGTGGCATTGCTGGAACAGGCGGGAGCAGCCGTACTGCACCTCGACGTGATGGATGGGAATTTTGTTCCCAATTTGTCGTATGGCGCCATGGTCATCCAGAGCCTTCGATCGACCACCCGTCTGCCGTTCGACGCCCACCTGATGATTGCCGATCCCGAGCGGTATCTGGACGATTACCTCCAGGCGGGATGCGAGTTGATGACCGTGCACATCGAGGCGGTGCGCGACCCCAGGCCAGTTTTGCGGCGGATCCGTGAAGCGGGGGCGGGGGCCGGTTTGGCGTTGAACCCGGGGACGCCGGTGTCGGCGATTGTCGATTACGTCGGCGAGTGCGATCTGGTCCTGGTGATGAGTGTCGAGCCGGGATTCGGTGGTCAGAAATTCCAGCCGGTGGCGTTGGAGAAACTGCGCGAGTTGCGGCGGCTCCTGCCCCAGGAAACCCTGTTGTCTGTCGACGGGGGGATTGGCTCGGGGACCATCGCGGCCACCGCCGCCGCCGGAGCGGATTTGTTCGTCGTGGGCAGCGCGATTTTCGATACGTCCGATTACCACCAGTCGCTGCGCGAATTGCGGCGACTGGCCGAGGGGGCGGCGCATTCCGCCCCAAGTCTATGAAGACCCAGATGATGTCCCGTTTGATCCTGATTCGCCCGGGATGCACCGACTTTGACGAACAGCAACGGATCCAGGGCACTTTGGATCTTCCCTTGAGCGATCGAGGAGAGGACCAACAGCGGCAGCTGCTCTCGGACCTGGCGGACACCGAGATCGACCTCATCTTCACATCGCCGACCGAGCCCGCGCTGACCACCGCGGAACAGCTGGCCGAGATGCATCGGGTGGAATGCCGGGTGGTGCCCCAGCTGTCCAATGTGGATCAGGGGCTCTGGCAGGGACTGCAGCTGGAGGAGCTGCGGCGCAAGCAGCCGCGGGTTTACAAGCAATTGCAGGAGGATCCCTGTTGCGTTTGCCCGCCCGAGGGAGAATCGCTGACCGACGCTCTGGCGCGGGTGCGGGAGGGATTGGAGCGGCCGCTGAAGAAGAAAGGCCGACTGATCATCGTCGCCCCCGACCCCGTGGCGTGCCTCATCGAGGCCATTGTGAACAAAACACCAGTGACCGATATTTCGCCCGCCTGCAGTGGCCGATGTGGAACTTGGGTTCCCCTCAACGAGGTGGACGAGGTAACCTCTGCGGTCGAGCTGCCGACCATCTCCGCAGCGGCCCTCAAGCCGGCCTGATTCAGGCCCGGGCGTACTTTCTGGCTTTTTTCCCTCGACCTGATGAAAACCCGGACCGGAACCGAGTTGCCAACCGAGACCCCAGCGGAGCCCCGCAAGAAGCGGGGTGTCCCCGAGGGGCTGTGGATTCGTTGCGAAGGGTGCGGAGCGACGATCTACAAAAAGACGGTCGACGAGCGGATGGGCATCTGCCCGGAGGCGGGTTGCCAGCACCACTTCTACATTCCCGCCCGGGCGCGCATCGAGCAACTGCTCGACCATGACAGTTTTGAAGAGTGGTTCCCCAACCTCTCCTCGCTCGATCCACTGGGGTTTGCCGACCGTAAACCTTACCCCGCCCGTGTGCGGGAGGAACAGGCGAAGACGGGCCTCAAGGACGCCTGCATTGTGGGACGGGGTTATTTGCGGGGACGCCCCCTGATCTGCGCCGTGACCGATTCGGCCTTCATCATGGGGAGTATGGGCTCGGTCGTGGGGGAGAAACTCACGCGGTCGATCGAGGAGGCCACCCGTCTGAAGCTCCCGCTGGTGATCGTGTCGGGGTCGGGGGGAGGTGCCCGCATGCATGAGGGGATCCTGTCACTGATGCAGATGGGCAAGGTCTGTGCCGCGTTGGCCCAGTATCACGAAGCGGGGGGGCTCTTTATTTCGATCCTCACCAATCCCACCATGGGAGGGGTGGCCGCATCATTCGCATCTCTGGGTGACGTGGTGATTGCCGAGCCCCGGGCGCTGGTGGGTTTCGCCGGTCCGCGGGTGGTCGCCGCGACCATCAAGGGAGAGTTGCCGGAAGGATTCCAGACGAGCGAATTCCTGATGGCGCACGGGTTTGTGGACCGGATTGTGCCGCGTCCTGAACTGCGGACCGAGATTGCCCGCATCATCGATTACTGCGTACGATAGAGGGCGTGGCGACGGGATCAGGCGGTCTCCTGAACCACCCGGGAAACAGGCGCCTGTGCCCGCTGAAGACACTCCTCGTCTCTGGCCGGATTGCTGGTTCCCCGGAAGAGTTGTGGTCAGTGACCTTCGCAATGGTTCGATTGGGGAGCCGATTCCATGGGATTTCTCGACAAACTGCTGGGGCGGAAAGCCAAAGTCACCCCGACCGAGATCACCAGGCGGTTCGAACTGATCTGCCGCGTGGGCCAGGGGAGCATGTCGCGATTCTTCAAGGCCCGCGACACCAAAACGGGGCGTCTGGTGGGCCTCAAGATTCTGGACAAGGAAAAGACCCGCAAATACGAGGCGCGGTTTCCCGCCGAATGGCACAAGCCATTGGAAGGGGAAATCGCCGTGGGTCTGGATCATCCCAATCTCGTCAAGACCTACGAATGGGGGGAAACCACCGAGGGAGATCCCTTCCTCGTGATGGAGTATCTCGAAGGGGTCAACCTCAGCTTCCTCGTCGATGTGCAGAACGCGGTGATGCAACAGCATCGCCTCAATTTCATGATTCAGTTGGGAGAAGGCCTGGCCTACATGCACTCCCGGCAATTCATTCACCGCGATCTCTGCCCGCGCAACGTGATGGTCACCGAACCGGAACTGGTCGTCAAGCTGATTGATTTTGGACTGGTCGTTCCCAATACACCCAACTTCCAGGCTCCGGGAAACCGGACGGGAACGGCCGCCTACATGGCCCCCGAGCTGGTTCGCCGTCAGCGCACCGATGCCCGCATCGACATCTACTCGTATGCGATGACCTGCTACGAGATGTTCACCCGCCGGCATCCCTGGCCCGAGGCGACCAGCCTGGAAGCTGTCGTGCAGCATTTGAACCAACCCCCGCTCGAAATCCAGACCCTGGTTCCCTCCATCGACCCCCAGGTCGCCGCCGCCATCATGAAGGGCCTCGAACGGGACCCCGCCCAACGCTGGTCGCGGGTGCAGTTGATGACCGACGAATTCCGGCAGGCGGCCGAAAGATTGGGACTGCCCCTTCCCGGGCACAATCAGCCGGACCAACCGGAACCGGCATCGCGTCCCCGGCCGAGAGCACCGGCGC
>CAIOTJ010000079.1 GCA_903861195.1 uncultured Planctomycetaceae bacterium
CCCTGGCTGACTCCGTCGGCTACACCAGCGGCGACGTGGAGATCAACAGCTTTGAGATCTACACCGGCGTGATGCTGGACTTCAAGAAGATCAACAACAAGAGCGGCTCGTTCGAAGAGTAGTCCTCGCCGCGAGGTGCGACAGGAAATCTGTTCCCCCGGCGGTTCCCAGTGGACTGCCGGGGGTTCTCTGTTGAATGCTACGGAAATCTTTTGATGGAAATGGGCATCTTGAACAAAAACCATGGAGCGTGTGAAGTCTTTGGCTTCTCTCCAATCGCTGTTTTCGGAGTCGGCCTGTTGATTTCCGTCATTGGTGCTGCCGGTTGCGGACAGTCTCCTTTGGTGGCTCTCACGGCTGAGGAGACTTCCGCTGCCAAAGTTGTCGCTCAGACCACCTCCGCGGCGCTGCAGGAGAGATTTCGCGTAACCCCGCATGCCTCGAATTCGGAGCTGGGAGGGCAGGTAATCGAAGTCAGTGGTGGGGTCATCCTGGTGGGAACCTCGCCGGATTTGGGAGATGTGATTCTCCTGAGTGGCGGAAGCAAGGGGAGCAAGCCGGTGGTCTGCCAAATGGCAGAGCCCCGCCCTTGGGATCGTGTCACTCCAGGAATGCCCGTGACAGTCAAGGGTCAAGTGTGGCGAATGCAGCCGGGCAGTGCCCCATTGCTCAGGCAGGCCCATTTGGTTCACGTTGATTCCCTCATGGCCGAGAGCATGCGATTTGCCGCGGAAGACGTCTGTGCAAGCTTCGCCGACAGTCGGTCGGAGGCGCATGAGGTTTTGGGTGAAAGGTGGATCCGGGTCACCGGGGCAGTCGCATCAATCGATCGGATCAATGGTTGGCTCTATCTCACAGGTGGCACAGGGCGACTGGTCCGCTGCGCGCTGGCGGGAAAGGAAGGTGAACTCTCCTGGGACGATGACTTGAAAGCCGCTGAGATCATTGAGGTTGTCGGACAAGTCGCGGACGGGGATCGTCGGCAGGTGATCCTGCAGGGCTGTTTGCCCCCCCGCAGGAATGTCGTTGGGCACGTTTCGGCACAAGGATCGTCCCCAGACGGATTACAACCCGGAATTGAAGGTCCGGGGACTCAGACGCCATCAGAAGAATGACGGCTACGACTGATGCCGCTCGGGTTGAATCTCTCCACGGCCCTTCACGGAACATTCATGTGACGGGACTAATCTCTGAAAGAAGGAAACTTGACGAAGTTCGCCCGGGCAGCGGCAAGTTGACCGGGATCGCGAATCCCTCTCCGGACCACGGAATGTCACAGAGTGGAGCCAGCAGGGAGTCTGACAGTGACCCCGCAATTGAAGAGGTGGGACGTGAACAGCCGGATCGGCGGCGTCCACACGGTATTTCTGTCTCCCCGGCGAAAGAGACCGGCCGATCAGGGGCGAAGGCCCGGCGACATCGATTGACGGACCCAAGTCCGGTTGGAAACGAATTCAGTGATCGGCCATTGTCCGATACGGTCTCAGATCCAGAGCTCTCGAATGAGGCTGCGGATCGAATTGCGGCAACGGCTGCGAAACCTGCCGAGAGAAGCAGTACCGGGCTGTTCCGAACCTGGTCATGGCGGCTGAGGCTACGTAAGCGGTGGAGCAACTCATCACGACAAGCCGCCCGTCGCGCGAAGGTGCTGGGAGAGATTGCGACGTCAGGCGGCAAGGATCTCGGTTCGATTGTTCGCCCCTCGCTGGCCGATACCTGGGTGGTCGTCCGCGAAGCCGCGGCCAAGGCCCTTGGGGCGATTCAGGATCGGGAATCCGTTTCAGACCTCATCGATGTGCTGTCGACAGATGAAAGTCCCGCCGTTCGACAGGCGGCCGCCTTGGCGCTGTGTCAATTGAAGGATCCCGAAGCGATCAGTTGCCTGTTGGTGTTCTTGCAGACTTTCCCGAAACTCTCCTTGTCAATCAGCGACGGGATCATCCAAATCGGTCGCGCGGGAGTTCCCGCGCTGTTGACAGCTCTGGAAGATGGGGAGCCGGGCGTCAAGGTGAGCGCCTTGGAATTGCTCGGCCGTCTGGGTGACATCCGGAGCGTGCGTTCCGTGGTCAAAGGACTGTCCCACTCCGATGAGCGAGTCCGGACCGCCGCTGCCCGCTGCCTGGGAAATCTGCATGATCGTCGGGTCGAGCTTCCCTTGAGACAGGCTTTGGCTCGGGAGTCTTCGCCGACCGTCATCGCAGGTATTTTGAGGGCACTGGGGGTGTTGGGGTGCGAGGGAGAGCCAGCCGGGTTTTATCCTTATCTGCAGCATGCTTCGACATCCTGTCGGGAGGCCGCCTGCCAGCTGGTAGCGCGGCTGGGAGACAGTCGTGCGAATGGGCCACTCGTGCAGTTGCTGTCCGATCCGGAGCCGGAGGTGCGCCGCGAGGCGGCTTTGGCGCTCAGTCAGCTCGCCCCTCCACAGGCGTTCCCCGCGTTGGTCAAGCTCCTGGGCGACCCAGCCGACGAAGTTCGGGCGGCCGGCTGCCGGGCCCTGGGTGGTCTGCACGACTCGCGAGCTTTGGCTCCACTCTGCCAAGCGCTTCAGGACGATTACGAGTCAGTGCGAATCGCGGCGGCCAATGCGTTGGGACTCTTGGGTGATAGCCAAGCTGTCGCACTGTTGTGTGAGGCGGTCCTTCTGGAGCGACTGCAGGATCCGCAAATTGCCTGTATTCGCGCCTTGGGACAACTGGCGGACGCAGGCAGCCTGCCGGCCTTGAAACAACTGCTCAGGCGACCGACCCAGGTCAGGACCCAGGCGGTTGTGGCGATCGGTCAGCTCGCCACGACTGAAGCTGTTGATGTGCTGATTCCCCTGCTGGAAGATCCCCAGGCAATCATCCGGTATCACGCGATCCTGGGTTTGGGCAACATTGGTGACCAGCGTGCCATTCCCGCCCTCGAGAAGCGAATTTCTGATCCCGAAACTCTGGTTTTGCGGGGCGTGGTCCGGGCCATGGGACACTTTGCGACGGCTCAGGCGAAGATCCTGAAAGGCCGTGCCGAGTCGGCGCTGCGTGCGGCTCTCGATCGACCGCAGGATCCAGCTCCTCAAGTCTCGGCGTCCCGGCCGAAAGGTGGTGCCCAAAGGATCCTTGCTTCGCCGACAGCGTGGCTGGCCTTGATCTCACTGATCGGGGCGGGGGGGCTGGGTCTGTGGTGGGGCTGGGGACGCACCACGGTTCCTGAGGGAACAGCGCGGGGAGCTTCGCTGGCTTTCTCCCGGGGCGATATCGCCGGCCTGGGGGCCTCGATCGATCCGAATGAACTGCGGGTGGCCACGTCGGGCGGCTGGCTGGAACGGTGGAACGCCGACACCGGTCAATTGGTGGCCAGAGCCGAAAAACGCATCGACATCGGGGCGACAGCGCGATTCTCGGCAGACGGATCGGTCTTGGTGACGCCTCTGGGAAACCACCTCGTGGTCTGTGATGCGACGACTGGGGAAGAGCGGTCGAAAGTTCCAGTGTCTCAAAGGCTACGGTGGTTACGGCTGGACCGCCGCGGAGAAGAACTGGCCAGTTGGGAGCCAGAGAAGGGAATGACAATCTGGAGCCTGCGCTCAGCACAACCGGTCTGGCAGATTGACCGCGATCCAGATCTTCCCTGGAGCTGTGTGGCGGTGACCGAAGATTTCGGGCGGGTGGCGATCGGACTGACATCGGGAGATGTCTTGGTTTTCGACACCGGTTCCACGCGTCGCATGACCCGCCTCAAATCGGTCATGCCGCAACCAAGTCAGCTCGAATTCAGCCCGGATGGAAAGATTCTGGCCGTGGTCAACGGTCGCGGGCAGGTGGTGTTGATGGACCCCGCGACGAACCGGGTGCTGGAAAGTGCCGATTGCGGAGTTTCAGGGGTCGCGGCCCTCGCCTGGACCCGAGATGGAAACCGATTGGTCGGAATTGGTGGCGACGCGATTTTCCAATGCGAACGTCGAGACGGCAGGATCACACGTGCGGCGTTTGCTGAGCAAGCGAATCGATCAGGACTGGTGTTCGATCAACTTTGGGTGGATCCATCGGACCGGCATGTTGCGGCCGCCAGCACGCAGGGACGCGTAGTGCTCTTGTGGAGCCTGCCGCAACTCACACCCCGAGCCTCCTTGCAGGCCCCCTGACAGCCCGCCGGACACCGCGGCACCTGAATGATGGAGACATGATGAACTACACAGCGTGGGTCAAACTTCGAAATGTCCTGGAAGCCTGCTCTGCGGCGACTGGGGCTCCGGCGGGCTGGCTGCCTCTGGTCGTCCCGCTGGTCGGGCTGATGCTGATCTCGGGATGTGGCGATGAGTCCAAGTTTCGCCCCAAGGTCGGCGGAGGGCTGAAGCGTGACGCCGGAGATGAGCCCGCGCCGGCGAGCGTGCCCAACTCGCCGGGTTCCCCCGTCACGGCTCAACCTGCGGCCACGGGAGGCGACGTGGCCATGAGCAGGACCCAGGGAGGGGAACCGCCGGCACCTCCATCGCCACCCTCCGCTGGTCCAACGAATTCTTCGCCCCCGGGCGGCGCCCCGGTGTTCCGACCGCGTCGACCTGCGGCACGACGTCCCGGAGCGGATGGTGCCGCCCCGGCATCCCAAATGCAGCTGGAGTGCAACGGGAAAGTCCTGATCCGCCCTCTGGTCCTGAGACCAGTGCTGCAGGCCCCGGGGCGGAAGACGGTCTGGCTGTTGACCTCATCGGCCGATGAGGAGCGGGCGTCATCTCCGGCCGTATGTTTGCGTTTTGAGACCGAGGGGGAAGACCCCGAAGCCTGGGTGGGTCGTCCCTGGAGTGGGCAGATGTTTGTGCAGATCGCGGGTACCCGGCAGATTTTTGGGACAGCGCTCGAAGGGGAGGTGCGGGTCGAATTCTCTGTCTGGGATGCCGAAGGGGCTGAGGGACGGATCTTGCCCGGGGAACTGCAATCTGCGACAGGTGATAAACCCGTCCCATACGAAGGGACTTTCGTTGCCACGACCCAGGTAGCCACCGCACCGGAAGGAGAATCGGAGTGACCGTCGTGACCGTAAAAAATGTTGGGGGCGGGAGACATTTTGGGGACGGAGTCGAGAGTCCGCGGACCGTGCGCCCAGGGGCGCTCTTTGCGTCCATTCTGATTTGCCTGGCGTGCCAGGGATCGGTCAACGCGGAGGGACCGTCGACATCCTCGCCTGAGACTTCGCTGGCGGTCCGGCCGATCGAGCCACTGTCTGGCTGGATTGATGAACTGCAGACGCTCAACGGTCGTTTACAGGAGCGGCTGCGGGAATTCCAGACCGACCCTCCCAAGCTGTCGAGTGTAGCCGACCTGAATGACGCCTATCGACAAACTGTCCGCATCACGCGGCTGGCGCGGCGGCTGATTGAGGTCCGAGAACCCGCGGGTGCCGACTTTTTGGCCCGCGCGGAGGCTGCCCAAAAGCGACTGAAGAAATGGGCCGAACAGATCCGCCAGGATCCCGAGTTCAATCGGGTCCAGGCTCGGATTCGGAAGGATTTCGTGTCGGAGTCGAAGTCGCGTGAGAAGCGGTTGTCCAAGGTACGGGGCTTTGTCCGCCAGGCCGACTGGGACAAAGCCGAAGAGGCTCTGGCCGAGTTGGTCGATGACCTGCCGTCCGCAGGACTGTGGCTGGATGCCAGCCTGACTCAGCAGGGGCTGGAGATGTTTGAGAACGACCGGCGGGAGGTCTTTCGTGGTCATACCCGGTTTGTCCAGGAACTGTTGTCCCGTTCTCTGGAGGATTCGCAATTGATCCAGGCCCCGCCGGTTGAGGCCCAGAGACAACGGATTGAGCGGGCCGTGCGCGATCATCAACAGTCGCCCGAGGTCGTGTACCAGGGTGAGTCGCAGAATGGTCCCGCGCTGGCGAGACGGTTTTTCGAGGACTGTCGTGAGATGCAGTTGCAGATGATCCGGCATGCCGCAGCGAGCAGTTATCTTCAACAACCACGGGCCCTGGTCGCGGAGCAGGCGCTGGACTCGCTGGTCGATCGGTATCCGGAATTGATTGAAGAACTGGCACGCTCCGATGCGCAACGCGGAGGGGAACGGATGGAGCTCCTGAAGAAATACGCTGATTATGTGGCCGCCCTGGCACCGCTCGCAGCGGGTTTGTTTGACGAGACCCGAGTGGCCAACCTGCAAAAGTCTCTGGCTCCGCTGGCCAATCACCCCGAGATTCGGGACGAGGTCCAGGGATATCGGGCCGCCACCGAGGGGGTTTTGACGTGGCGGCGGAAAATGGCCGATGCCCAGGTGGCGGCCCTGTCGACCGAGTTCGATTCGCTGGACCAGGCACTGCAGAAAGCCGGGCAGGGATCGACGGGCCGTGAAGACTCATTTCGATGGACTCAGGCTCCTGGAGAGGTCGCAGATCCCCTGAACGAGTTGATCCCGTTCCTGGGAGGCAAGGCTGAGAATCGCCCGGTCAGGCTCAAGTCGGTCGATGCAAGCCGCGATGATAATCGCCGGGGGACGACAACCGCCCGGGGAGCTGCGTATGGCATCGTGACGGTCCCCCGGGTTCCCCAGGGCATCCTCTCTGGACTGCGGCGAGATCTGCTGGTCGATTCCCAACACCCTCCGCTGACACTCAAAGCCGCCGCCGCGCTCTGGGCCGTGGAGCAGGGGTGTGCGGACGAAGTGGGGGGACAGATCACCGAAGTCGGCTCCGAAGCCGTTGCTCCCGCCTGGCTCGGTCTGACCCGGCAGAACGCGACCTACCTTCCAGTGGGGGCCCAGGTGACGCGCGACTTCCGCAATCTCGACAAGGCAATGTGCCTGACCGTGACGATCCAGCCAACCTGGATTCGATATGGCACCGTGTTGATTCGGCTGCGGTGAAAACTCACGGAAGTCGGAATCGGGATTTCCCCGCTCCGCAGCTTTGATCTCAGCGATGAGCTTCCGTCGCCCGGAGTTCAATGGCAACTGAGCCGTATCCGGATCAGGTCATCCAGGCTTTGATCAGGACCAACAAAGCCCAACCTGAAAAGACTCCCAGAACATAAGTCCCCAGAATCAAAAGCACTTTGGGAATGGTTGTGGACCAGATCAGGAATGAGACATCCACGGATCCGAGGTTCTGAGCGGCGAAAATCAGCACAACGACCGCGAACAGGGCGGCGATGATTCCCGTGACATGGTGCATGGCGAACGATCCTCAATCCAATCGTGAAGCAAAACGTGAGAGAGAGTTATTCCAGCAGGGCTGCATCTTGAGCTCGTTGCCGAACCAGCTTCAGTCTCCAGTAGGGGGTGGTACACATGAGCAGTCGCCCAGCCCCCTCATAGACTCGCGAGAGATTCTCTCCGGACATCCAATAACTGAGCAGTGACCGTGCCGGCCGACGCATCGAGAATTTGATTCCACTGGTTCGCGCAAGGACGAATGACCCGTCGACCACGAGACGTTCATTCTTCAATTCGATCTCATGGACGGGACCGTCGACACTCAGGACCGCCCGTCCCTCTCCCTGAAGAAAGGTCTTGAACCACAGGAATCCCTCACCAGCCCAGAAGGCCGTGGTCATCCATTCCCGATAGATTCCCAGGTTGACCCCCGCATCGGCGGCCCAGAAACAGCGGTGATCGAGCACCCATTTCTCGCCCGGACGAACATCGAAGATGTGGTAGCCGCCCAATGTGGAATCCAGATAGACATCGCCGGTTCCTGTAAATCGGGGACGAATCAACGATTCATCGGAGAACAGCGAGATCCACCAAGCCCGCAGTGAAGGGAGGGGCACGTCCATCGTCACTTCCCCACTCATATGATTCAGCGCCCGGTGCTCGGTTCGAACACTCTGGTTCTCGAGGTGGACCTTGACCCAGCGCATGCCCTCGGACTCTTCGATTCGGAAGTCAGCCATGGATGAACACCAGAAGAAGGAAGTGCGCAACCTTGCCTGGGAGGCGATCCGCACCATTCGTGAGACTCGGGCTACAGTTCAAATCGCACCGCGGGGCCCGGGATCAGTCCGTCCTTGGTCCAATCGCAACTCCAGCCGGGGAAGGCGAACTGGGGATACGGGTCGGGAGGAATGACCTGCTCCGATTCGTGGATGACTTCAAATTCGCGGTTTGTCGTCACTCGGCCAATCCGGAACCGTTTCGCACAATGCTGGGTCCGGGGATCAACCCGAAGGATTCCCGAAGGCCCCGCGAATTCCACATCGGCCAATGCCTGACGGACGGAATCGGCATCGAGCGCGCCGCACTTCCGCACGGCATTGGCCCAGAGGTGAACCAGGGCATACCCCGGTTCCATCGAATCGCTGAGGACCCGATCGTAGCCAAACTCGGCCCGAAAAGTCTCCACCCAGCGCTCATTCTCCGGGCTCCGCAACCCCTGAAAGTAGCATCGGGCCGTGTAGTGCCCGGCCACCTCTTCGGGCAGGAAGGATTGCAGCGAGTTTTCGCCGATGCTGGTGGCCACCACGGGCCGTTGGCGGGGATCATTCCCGATCGCCGCCAGTTCGCGGTAGAACGCGAGGTTGCTGTCACCAGTAATCGTGCTGAGGATGCAGTCACAACCGCTGTCGCGGATTTGTGCGACGATGGGAGCGAAGTCGCGACCTCCCAAAGGAACAAGAATTTCGCCCATGACCTGCATCCCTCTGGATTGCAGATACTTGCGAGCCACAAAGTTCGCCGTTCGGCTGTAGATCAAGTCCGTGCCGATCAGGAAGACCTTGGTCCGCGATCCCTCGGAAGGGCTCAGGAGCCAATCGATGGCGGGGAGCACCTGCTGGTTGGGGAGCAAGCCTCCGTAAATCACATTGTGATGGCTCTCGTTTCCCTCGTAGGCCAGGGGATAGAAGAGCAGACGATTGAATTCTTTGAGAAGCGGCAAGACCACCTTGCGGCCATCCGAAGTCCAACCGCCGAACAGAGCGGCAACGTTGTGGTCGACCAGCATGGTCCGGGCCCGCCTGGGATAGAGGTCGGTTCGGGACTTGGTATCGGGGCAGATGATCTCCACCGGGCGCCCCAGCAATCCCCCAGCGGCATTGATTTCCTCGATGGCCAGGGTCTCGGCATCACGGACCGGGTTCTCGTTCAGCGCGAGGCTGCCAGTCTGCGAGTGCAGCAAACCCACCCGGATAGGACCACGCTTGGAAAACTGCCCGGGCAGCGGGGGAAGTTCACCGGAGCAGCCCGCAAACAGGCCCGCCGCCAAACCTGGCATTCCCGCCAGTAGTCCTGCGGCTCCCAGCCGACGCAAGAACCTGCGACGCGTCGTCGGCGAAATGTCCGTCGGCCCGATTCCAGTGAGGGGGTTTGTCTGCATGTTCACTCCTCAACCATTTGTCGATAGAGTGATTCAAATGCATCCGGGTCGACGCTGACTTCACCCCGGAATGGATTGTCCATCGCCGCAATCAGAAAGATCATCGTTCCCAGGTAGGAAGCCAGCAGGCCCCCCAGTAGCAGGTGGGTGATCAGCTTCATGTCAAACAGCCAGACCATGGCCATATTCACGAAGGCTCCCACCAGCAGCACGTACCACATCACGGCAGGGATTCCTGCCTGAACAGCGAACAGCCGCATCCGCCGGTTCTCGAGGAAGGTGTTGAACTGCCGGAGCGCCTCGGCATGCAGAATCTCCTCCGACCTGGTCTGCGGTTCAAATTCCAGCAGCTTCTCTTCAAAGGCAGCCACGCGGATCCCACCCTCGGTGGGGATGACTCCCCGTCGCTGCAGAGGCCACGCGTATTTAATTACATAGCGGGTGTAATCCCGCAGCAGCCACCGCAGGTTTTGGCCATAGGGAGCCCGATAATGCGAGACATCCTGGTACAGGGCCGACAGGGCGGCCGCCTCTCGTGTGACGGCCTCTTCGGAATCAGCCGCATTCTGATAGGCGGTGACCGCCACCAAGCCCAGTAACAGCCCATAGAAGACGCAAAACGAAGACAGGACGTAGCCCACCACGTCGTTGCAAAACGGAGTGGACTTGACGAATTGTCGCAGAATGGGTCGAAAAAACAGCGCCCCAATCCAATAAAACAGCGTGAACGCACCCGCACACAGCAGGCCGAACTGGAAAGTGGGCAGGTCGTAGACCCAGAAGAACATCCGTCGCTCCGGTCAGTTGATCTTCCACACAACAGTGGAGGTTTCGCGTCGCGGTTCAGAAGAGGAAGGTGCTCAGCCAGAACCTCTAGAAAATAGCAGAAGACAGAGGGGTTTTGAAGCAGTCGACATCAGGCCACCGCGAAGCCCCAGTGCATCGGAGCCCGCCGCGAACCGGTGGAACCGGCTTACTGAAACCGAAATGAGTACACATCGGCATCGATACCGACCAGACGCAGACGGACTGGCTGCGAGGCCAGCGTCCCCAGATCGGCCGCTCCTCGCCAGGTGACCGTCCGATCGACGCTGTCACCAAACAGCTCGTCGCACTCTTCCATGGTGAATCCCGGCAGGGGCACGCCGGCCGCAGTCTGCAGCTCGACCCGCACAGTCCCCGCGGCCGAGGTGGCGAAGTTCAACTTCAGTGCCGTGCCCGTGAACGTCAGAGGACGGGTGAGTAATTCCCCCGGCCGGCCCCCGACATGCAGGGAGACAAATCCGTCCAGCCGCAGCGTATACCGACGGAGCGAGGTCGCCTGCGACGTCCAATAGCCCTCGGCGGCGTAGAAGGAGAGTTCTGGCGCGGCCCCCGGGAGCGACGCGGGGGTTTCCACCAAATTCCAGGCCAGCAGGTTCTGCCCGTAATTCCAGGTTCCGGTCCGTTCGGGTCCCGGACGCAGGAAGGCTTCCCGCCAGCGGTGGAACCGGACGCCATCCCGGCTGCTCATGAAGAGAATGTCCGTCAGTGCGGTTCCGAACCGCTCACTGACCCCAGCCCGCGTCACACGTGAAGGGCGATCGGGCAATGCCTGAAGGGAAGCCGGCCAGCGAGCCACGCGCTCCGCCCCCGCCCGATCGCTGCCATCGGGATTTGACGTCGACGGGGCCCCGGCCCGGTCGACGTACCGCAGCGGAAAGCCCAGGAACAGATGTGGAGCCCGGGGATATGGGGCAATTCCGTTCTCGTACAGCTCCTCGGTGGGAGAGTCCATAAACGTGATGTCCTCAAGACTCTTCCAATTCCGCAGATCGGCGGAGGTTCCGGTGCGGACAGCCCGGACCCCGTCTGGACGCCATTCCCGGGCTGTCGTCACTCCTGCGGTGTAACTGCGCCAATAGGCCCGGTATTCACCCCGTAGTGAATCCCAGAAACAGACATTCTGCGAGTCGAACGCCCCCTGCGTGATGGCCGGCTCCCGTTGATCCACATGCCAGTCCAGACCATCGACCGATGTCCCCACGGTCAGCCCCAGCGGATCCCGAGTGGTCAGAAATGTCTTGTAGCGCTCCGTCTCGGCCACTCCGGGATTCAAATCGCGAAAGATGGCGGGGGCGCCGACCAGACAATTCCACGACTCGGCCTGGGGACGGGAGACCACAATGTTGTTCTGCTTCGAGCCGGCGAATTCGATTCGGTTGAGGTGGGGACGCTCGAAATGAATCCCATCCCGGCTTTCGGCCACGCACCAACTCTCTGGGCCGACCTGCAGTTGACCATTGTCGATCGACAGATTCCCGGCGCGATAGTAAAGCCGAATGCGTCCCTCTTCGGAAAGAACGCAGTGGTTTGCGGTGGCATTCCCCTCCCAGGGTCGGTCATGAACCAGAACAACCTCGCGGGCAACCGGTGCATGCAGCCGCAAATCGGCTGAGCCTGACAGGCGCTCAATCAGATGATCGTCCACAAACAGTTCGCGACGGTTGCCAATCGCGATGGGTTTGCCGGGTTCCTGCGGGGAAGGGGCGGCCTCCTGGCCCGACCGACTACCCGGCCCGTGGAGGCCCAGAGCGCGTCCTGTCATGGTCCCGAAGAGGGCAGCAAGCCCCACCACAAAGCCCGACGCAATCCGGAAAGAATTCCAACGACGCATCACAATCTCTCCTCTGCCGGACCGAAACAAGACACCGGGAGCGGGACGCGCATGTGCCCGCTTAGAACCGCGCCTGCCGTTGCGACAAGTACTCAACCAGGGCCCGATCAAAGGGTTGGCTGGTGTTGATCTGTACGTAGTCAATTCCCGAGCCGAAACACGCTTTGCGGTACTGTTCACTCAGTTCCGCCAGGGCGTCCAGATAGTCCGACCGGATTCCGTCGGCATCCAGTTCAATCCGCTCGTCGCTCTCCGGATCACGCAGATCGACCATCCCCGAGAACGGGAAATTCACCTCGGCTTCGTCGAGAATTTGGAACACAATCACGTCGTGACCGCGGTGCCGCAACTGCTTGAGCGTGTCGATGATCGGTTGAGGTTCGGCCAACAGGTCGGAAAAGACCATGATCAGGCTGCGATGCTTGACCATGGACGCGAGATTCTTCAGGTTGCGGGCAATCTCGGTGGGACCGGCGGGCTTCAGTTTCGACAGAATCGCCAGGATGTTTCCCAACTGGGTCCGCTTGCTGCGGGGAGGCAGGCAGTGCCGGATTTTTTCGTCGAAGGTCACCAGACCGACGGGATCTTGCTGGTGAATCATGAGGTAGGCCAGAGCGGCCGCGAGACAGATGCCGTAGTCGAATTTGGTCAGCTGCTGCCGGAACGTGTAGTTCATGCTGGCTGACAGGTCCATCACCAGGTAGCCGCTGATATTGGTCTCGGCCTGGTATTTCTTCACATAGAATCTGTCGGTCCGGGCATAGACCTGCCAATCGATATCCTTCAGATCGTCTCCCTGGGAGTAACGCCGATGTTCACTGAACTCGACGCTGAAACCCTGGTACGGACTGGCGTGCAGCCCGGTCAGGAAACCCTCCACGATGAAACGGGCCCGCAGATCGAGCCGCGCGACATTGCGGATCACTTCAGGCTTCAGATATTGCTCGGCGGCCGGCACGGAATGGGCTCTGGGAAAAGGAGGAGTGAAGAGAGTGGTGGTGGGGGATCTGGGCGGACGAGCGGCTCAGGGAACGGGAGGAACGCTCGTTGGTTCCATATCATCGAAAGCTGCGGGCCATCGTCCCGTGCCGCGCCGCGCCACCGCCTCTTTGAGGAAGTTGTCCATGATGCGGCGGGAGTTCTCTGGCGTGCCGTCCAATTCGATATGGAATTGGGCTGCGTAGATTGGTCGGTCGGCTCGCCGCAGACCTTGGATCCGGGTGTGGCCGTCGGGACCATTTTCGACCAGATGCAGCGAGCCGCGAGGGGCGGATTCGATTTGCCCGCAATGGCTCTCCATGAGTGCGAATTCCCGCCGCAGCCAGGCAAAAGCAGGGATCCGGCCGACGTTGCCGCACGGTGAACTTGCCACGTTCGAAGAGACCGCCGGAATAATCGCCGCAACGGCCCGGCTTGAGGTGGCGGAAGTGGACGACGCCGAAATGGTTAACGCCAAGGGTTCCTTGGCGTGACCTCCCGGCAAGCCCCCGGCCCACAGGTCGGGCCTGGGCCAGACAACCATCCCGGCAGCGAGGAACAGCGGGGTGAATCGCACGATCAGCTGCCCGGTGCAGAGTCCTGGTTACGGGATGCAGTTTTCAACGGGCTCATCCAACGGCCCACTTGGGGTTGTACCACGCCCGGAACAGAGTGGCTACCAAGGCTTAGCCGATGGATTGCCCGGGAAACATTCGCTAGCATCGCGAGAGGTTGTGGAAGCTCCCTGGGGGCTTGTTGCAACCGGTTTTCCTCCCGTTTTTTTCGTTCCGTCCCGCAGATCGTTCATGAAGATCGCTCGCGTCATCTGTCAGATCCTCCGCATCGAGAATGTCGCCGCCAAGACGGCCAGTTGTCAGGACGCGGTCCTGGTTCGAATCCAGACCGAGTGCGGACTGGAGGGGATCGGGGAAGCCGATTCTTCTCCCGAAGTGGTCAAGTCAATCGTCGATGCCCCCTTCAGTCACAACATCGCCTGTGGTTTGCGGGAACTGCTGGTTGGTGAGAACCCACTGGAGACAGACCGGCTGTGGCAAAAGATGTACCGCCGGACGATGTACTTTGGCCGGAAGGCCGTGGGGATCACGGCGATGGCCGCGGTCGACATGGCGCTCTGGGATCTGAAAGGCAAAGCCTTCCAGCAACCCGTGCACACACTGTTGGGGGGGAAGCATCACCAGAAGATTCGGGCCTATGCCTCGATTCTGTTCGGCAAGAATGGGGCGGAGACAAGGGAGATCGGCCGCCGCTGGCGGGACGCGGGTTACACCGCGGTGAAATTCGGTTGGGAGCCCATGGGCGAAAGCGAAGCGGTCGACCGGGATCTGGTGCGAGGGGCGCGTGAGGGGATTGGCGACGAAGCGACACTGCTGATCGACGCCGGCTGTGTCTGGGATGCCCGGACGGCCCTCCGACGGGCCCATGCGTTTTCCGAACAGCGGGCCGAATGGCTGGAGGAGCCCCTGCGTCAGGACGACATCGAAGGTTACCGGTGGCTGCGTGACCGCTCGCCCATTCCGATTGCCGCCGGGGAAGGAGAGTGTGGTCGGGAATCATTCCGGCCGTTTATTGAACAGCGGGCGCTCGATGTGTTTCAGGTCGACCTTGCCCGCAATGGATTCACCGACGCCGCCTACATTCGCCAGCGGGTGGAAGAGTCGGGAGCGCGGCTGTGCAATCACTGTTACACCAGCCCACTCACTGCGGCCGCGAGCCTGCACTGGCTGGCCAGTTGCAAAGACGCCTTCCTGTTCGAAGACTGCGTCGAGGACTCTCCCCTGCGACATGAATTGACCCACGAGAAGATCCAGGCCGTCGATGGATGGATCAGCATCCCCGATGGCCCGGGGCTGGGGGTGACGCTCAATGAAGATTTCGTCCGGCACCATCTGGTCTCCGAGTCGGGACGTTAGTCTCGGCCTGAGAGCTGGCGAACGCCTGGGGGATGTCCGGTGGGGCCGAAACGCAGGAACTGGTCGTCCATCCTGCCGGGTATCTCTCGCGGACTCGCACTGGTGATGCATGGACGATCACACTGAGGTTGCCGTGCAACTCGTTCTGCACGGGCCGGTGCAGGGTCGCGGCCTTCGTCCACAGCTGCTCCGCCGGGCCCGTGAATTGG
Source organism: uncultured Planctomycetaceae bacterium (assembly GCA_903861195.1). Lineage (GTDB taxonomy): Bacteria > Planctomycetota > Planctomycetia > Planctomycetales > Planctomycetaceae > UBA10511. Next base: position 15,057 of record CAIOTJ010000079.1, read on the forward strand.
GACTCCGTGGCTGGGTGGAGAACACCCCGTCCGGGGTCGGCCTGGTGGTTCTGGGAACTCGCGACGCGGTGCATCGACTGACGGTCATTCTGTCAGCCGATTTCATTCCCGCTCTGGTGGTCGCCGAGACCCCGCTCGATCGAGACTCACTTCCCGCCGTTACTGGCTTCACCATCCGTTCCTCGATGGTGGCGGGAGCGCTGGCCACACCCGTGCCTCCAGATCGCGCGGTGTGTGCCGAGTGTCTGGCGGAAATTCGCGGTCCTTCCCGCCGTAAGGGCTACCTGCTGACAACCTGCACCCAGTGTGGACCACGGTACTCGATCACCGAGGCGATGCCCTTCGATCGGGAGCGGAGCAGCCTGCGGGAGTTTTCCCTCTGTTCAGAGTGCGTCGCCGAATATGGCGATCCCGACGATCGTCGATGTCATGCCCAGACGTTGGGCTGCGCCCGCTGTGGTCCCAACTGGTGGGTCGTCGATCCGGGGGGGACGACAGTTCCTGCCGGCGAACTCGCGCTCGACCTCGTGCAGCAGGTCTTGCGAGATGGAAATATCGTGGCCCTACGGGGCCTGGGTGGGTATCAGCTGCTGTGTGATGCGACGAATCCGGCCGCGGTGGAGCGGCTTCGACGGCGGAAGCAGCGTCCCACCAAACCTTTCGCGATCATGGTTGCCAACTGGACTCAAGCCAGTTGCCTCGCCGAGTGGGACGCCCTCTCGCAGGAGGCGTTTGACTCGCCAGCCAATCCCATCGTGCTGGTCCCGGCCAAACCGGGGAGCGGGCTGGCTCCCGGGATTCATCCGCAGCTTCGGGAGGTCGGCATCATGGCCCCCACCACACCTTGGCATGCCGCTCTGCTGGATCGCAGCAACTCGCCGCTTGTCGTGACCAGTGGAAATCGCGATGGCGAACCTCTGGTGGTGGATGTCGAGGAGGCCGAGACCCGGCTGGCGGAGATCGCTGACCTGTTCGTGCATCACAATCGTCCGATTCGCAATCCGGTCGATGACAGCGTGGTGCGAGTGATCGCGGGGAAGGTGGTCACCCTGCGGCTGGCGAGAGGTCTGGCTCCGCTGGTGCTCCCTCCGGGGCCCTGGGAGACGGTTTTCCGCATTGCCCTGGGAGGTCAGCAAAAGATTGCCTTGGCCCTCGCCAATGGCCGGCAGGCGATCCTGGGGCCCCATCTGGGAGATCTGGACAGTGTGGTGGCCCGGACGAGGTATGCGGAACAACGGGCCACCCTGCAAAACCTGTATCGCGTGTCGCAGGCGGAATGGGTCCATGATTCCCACCCAGACTACTCGACGTCACAAATGGCCCGGGAATCTCAGCAGCGATCCTTCGGCGTCGATCATCATCACGCCCATGTTCTCGCGGGGATGCTGGAGGCGGGCTGGACCGATCGGGAGGTTCTGGGGGTGGCGTTCGACGGGACCGGCTGGGGGCCGGGCGGCCAACTGTGGGGTGGAGAGTTTCTTCTGGTTTCTGGTGGCGCGTATCGCCGCATAGGAAACTTGCGCCCGATGCCATTGCCCGGTGGTGAGCGGGCGATTCGGGAACCATGGCGGGTGGCTCTGATGTTGCTCGCCGAATCTTTGCCGCCGGCCGCATTTCCCGAGTTCGCCGACCGCCTGCTGCCTGCGTCGTGGAAGCCCTTATGGAAAATGATGGAACGGGTGCCCGTCGGAGAGCCGAGATTCTGGTGTCCGTACACATCCAGCGTCGGTCGCTTGTTTGACGGAGTCGCGGCGCTGCTGCTGGGCATTCATGAGGTCAGTTACGAGGGAGAGGCGGCGGCCATTCTCGAGTCGCAGGCGGAGGACCCGGGGGGGCCCACCGCCGCGCATCCGCTGCCGCTCAGGAGTGTCGATCAGCGCCTCGAACTCGACTGGCGGCCGCTGATTGGTGGGATCTTAAGCGATCTGCGGGAGGGGTACGATCCCCGCAGTGTCGCGGCCGGCTTTCATGCCTCGGTCGCCGCCGCGGTGGTGCAGATGGCAACACGCTGGCCGGGGCATCCGGTGGTACTGTCTGGGGGGTGCTTTCAGAATCGACTGCTGGTGGAGTTGATCGCCCGGGACATGGCGGCACTCGGGCGGCCTCTGTTCACCCCCGGGTGCATTCCCTCCAACGACGGAGGCCTCGCCGCCGGGCAATTGGTCGCCGCATCCATGCAGACATTGCCCCACCGGGATATGATCGAACGATAACCCTCCCTCGGCCGTACTGGCGGAAGATTGTCGGGTTGGCCGTCACCTCTCTCGTGAACAGAACTCTCCTGCAATGTGCCTCGCCGTCCCTGGCCGTGTCGTGGCCTGGATCAATCGCCATCCCCTGTTCGCCATGGCGGAGGTCGAGTTCGAGGGGTTGCGGCGTCCCTGCCACATGGCCTGTGTCCCCGAGGCGCTTCTCGGGCAGTATGTGATTGTGCATGCCGGGGTGGCCATCAGCATTGTCGACGAAGCGGCCGCCCACAAAACCCTTCAGGAACTTCGGGCGTGCGGTGAAGACCCTGCGGTGGAGGCAGGGGGCGTCCCGGTGGATGGCGTCGGCCATTTCTCTCCATTGCCCGACCCCGCCAGATGAAGCACCTCGACGAATACCGCGATCCTGCGCTGGCCCGCCAATTGGTCGACCGCATCCGTCGGCATGCGTCCCGCCGCTGGACCTTGATGGAAGTCTGCGGCGGCCAGACGCACAGCCTGTTGCGGCATGGCATTGACCAGGAATTGGACGGGTTGGTTGACCTATTGCATGGTCCGGGCTGCCCGGTCTGCGTGACGCCGGCCGAACAGATCGATCAGGCCTGCCGTCTCGCACAGCTGCCCGGAGTTGTCGTCACGAGTTTTGGAGACATGCTACGGGTCCCCGGTCGGCATTCCTCCCTGCTCCAGGCACGCCGCGCCGGGGGGGACGTGCGGTTGGTGTACTCTCCGCTGGATGCCGTCAAGCTGGCGCAACGTCACCCCGACCGCGTGGTGGTTTTCCTGGCGGTGGGCTTTGAAACCACAGTCCCCGCGACAGCCCTGGCGGTGCTGCAGGCGACGGAGTTGGGCCTGACGAACTTTCGAATTCTCACGGCACATGTCCGGGTTTTGCCGGCGATGGAAGTGATCGCCGGGGAGCCCACCAGCCAAGTCCAGGCCTTTCTGGCCGCAGGACATGTCTGCACCGTGGCAGGCCATCAGGTCTACGACAGTTTTTGCGAACGGCATCGGCTGCCGGTGGTGGTAACCGGATTTGAGCCAGTCGACCTGCTGGAAGGAATCTGGGAATGCGTGCGGCAACTGGAGGCGGGCGAATCCCATGTTGTGAATGCGTACCAGCGGAGCGTGAGGGAGACGGGAAATGAGTCTGGTCAACGGCTGATCGAGCGGGTGTACTCCGTTGCCGATGTGTCGTGGCGCGGATTGGGCACCATTCCCGACGGGGGCTACCAGCTTCGTCCAGAGTTCGCGCGGTGTGACGCGCGGTTGCTGTTGCAGGAGGCGTTCGCTCCATCGGCGGACGAGCCCACGGTCTGCCCAGCGCGCGAGGTCTTGCTGGGGCGGCTGCGTCCCCCCGACTGTCCGCATTTCGGCGGGAGCTGCACTCCGGAGACCCCGTTGGGGGCCCCGATGGTCTCAGGAGAGGGGTGTTGCGCCGCCCACTACCGGTATGCCCGCTCCGCGTTGGAACCCCGGGAGACATCGACGGGGGACGATTGTGACGTCAAGTGAAACCGGCGAGAGCCTTTGGCCAAGTGGTGCCTGTCCATTGCCGCGCGACAGCGACGGCAGACAGGTGACCCTGGCGCATGGCGAGGGAGGACGGGAAACGCGCCGGCTGATTGAGAACTGCATCTGGAAGCTGCTGCCGCGGACCCGATACTCGGGGCAGGGGGGAGATGCCGCACGTTTGCCCCGGCCCGACGGTGCGCTGGCCTTCACCACCGACAGCTATGTGGTGACCCCGCTGTTTTTTCCGGGGGGAGACATTGGCGAGCTGGCGGTTTACGGAACGGTGAATGATCTCGCTGTCATGGGGGCCGTTCCTCTGTGGTTGAGTCTGGCGTTCATCGTGGAGGAGGGCTTCCCTATGTCGGACCTCGAGGCGATCTTGCAAAGCATCGCTGCCGCCGCCACGAGGACCGAGGTCGAAATTGTCACGGGGGATACCAAGGTGGTCCCTCGTGGAGCGGCCGATGGCATCTATCTCAATACCTCCGGGGTGGGAGTTTTCGTGGAACCGATACCACCAGGGCCCGATCAGATTCAGCCGGGAGACATGCTGGTGGTGTCGGGCCCGATCGGAAGGCACGGTCTGGCCATTCTGGCCGCCCGAGAGAACCTGGGATTCGAACCGGCCCCACTGAGTGACTGTGCCCCGGTGACCGACCTGTTTCGGGCAGTGCGTTCCGCGGGAGTGCAGTACCGGGCGGCGCGCGATGCCACTCGGGGGGGGGTGGCGGCGGTCTGCCAGGAATGGGCGCGGGCGTCACGGACCACGTTCTGCCTGCGGGAGTCAGCGCTGCCACTGTCGGACGAGGTCCGCGGGGCGAGCGAGTTGCTGGGCTTGGATCCCTTGTTTCTGGCGAATGAAGGGAACGTCACTTGGGCGGTTCCCCCCAAGCACCTCACGGAGCTGTTGCGGGTTCTGCACGGAACAGATCTCGGCCGACAGGCCGCGGTCATAGGTGAAGTTCGTCCCCACCAGTCGGTCTCGGTGGTGGTGGCGGGCCGGTTGGGACGCGAGCGGGTGCTCGAGGAACCCTCGGGCGTCCCCTTGCCCCGGATCTGCTGATGCGACGTTTGCGAAAGCCGTACGCCTGCCAAAAAAACGCCGGGAGGTCGTGGAGACCATCCCGGCGGAACCTGCTCGGGGCGAGCCCCGGAGGGCTGGGCACTCGATCAGGAGAGCTTCATCGTCACCGTCTTGAGTTCGGTGTAATTCGCCAGGCCGGCCTCACCCAATTCACGACCGATGCCGCTCATCTTGAAGCCGCCAAACGGTGCCGCGGCATCGAAGACGTCATAGCAGTTGATCCAGACTGTGCCGGCCCGCACACTGTGCGCCACCTGATGGGCCTTGGCCACATCGCGGGTCCAGACGGCGGCGGCGAGACCGTACGTGGTGCGGTTCGCCCGCTCGATCACTTCTTCCGTCTTCCGGAAGGGGAGGATGCTGAGGACCGGGCCAAAGATCTCCTCTTGAGCGATCGACATCGAGTCGGTCACACCATCGAAGACCGTCGGCTCGATGAAGAATCCCCGCTTGCCCCAGCGCTTGCCCCCGGTCAGGCACTGAGCTCCCTCACCGACCCCCTTGTCGATGTAACTGAGAATCTTGTCGAACTGCGCCTGGTCGACCTGTGGCCCCTGGGTCGTGTTGGAATCGAATGGATCCCCCAACCGGCGGGCGCGGGCCCGTTTCACCAGCTTTTCGACGAACGCCTCGTGGATCTTTTCTTCCACGAACACCCGGCTACCGGCACAGCAGCACTGCCCCTGGTTGAAGAAGAGGCCGAATTCCGTTCCTGCCACGGCGGCGTCGAGATCGCAGTCGGCGAAAATGATGTTGGGGCTCTTGCCTCCCAACTCAAAGGTCAGGCGTTTCAGCGTGGGGGCCGCCTCGGTCATGATGATCTGGGCGGTGCGATATTCCCCCGTGAAGGCAATCTTGTCGACATCGGGATGCCGCACCAATGCCGCCCCGGCGGTAGGACCATAACCCGGAACCAGGTTGATGACTCCCTTGGGAAAACCCGCTTCAATCGCCAGCTCCCCCAGTCGCAGGCAGGTCAACGGGGTTTGCTCGGCAGGTTTCATCACCACGGTGCAACCGGCGGCCAACGCGGGGCCCCATTTCCAGGCCGCCATCAAGAGCGGGAAATTCCAGGGGATGATCTGCCCCGCCACCCCCACCGGTTCGCGCCGGGTATAGCAGAAATGGTTGCCGCGAATGGGAATGGTGTCGCCGTGGAGTTTGTCGGCCCAGCCGGCGTAGTAGCGGAGGCAGTCGATCACCAGCGGCAGGTCTGCGGCCCGCGCGTCCCTGATCGGCTTGCCATTGTCGAGTGTCTCCAGTCCCGCCAGTTCCTCCAGGTTCTGTTCGACCAGATCCGCCAGGCGGTGCAACAGCCGTCCCCGATCACGGGCATCCAGCTTGGGCCAGTCTCCCGATTCAAACGCCTTGCGGGCGGCTTTGACGGCCCGTTCAATATCGGCCGCATCCCCTTCGGCCACATCGGCGATCTTGGTCTCGGTTGCCGGATTGTAGGTGGCGAAGGTCTTGCCGGATTTGGCATCGACCCATTTGCCGTCGATCAACAACTGGGTCTGACGGACCTTGGGGACGGGGGCCGATCGGTGGGCCTTGGCGCTGGCGGTGACCATGACGGGTGTCCAGAGAGAAGTTATTTTCGGAAAATCCGGCCCTTCACTGGGAAAAGTGGCCGAACGGGGCATCTGGGAGTTCCCCTTGCACCCCAGTCTACCGATTAGGATGCGGAGTGCGAAGTTATCGTCGGCACTCCTCACCCCGATTGTTGTCTCCCCGTCGCCCGTTTCGAAGTCCTTCCTGGGAATGCGCCAGAATCAACCCTTCCTGAAGAGCCTGCGGTGCGCCTGGCAGGGACTGTTTGACCTGTACTTCACCCAGAGAAATTTCCGGATTCATCTGGTGGTAATGGTCTGCGCCCTGACGGCCGCCTGTTGGCTGCAATTCGATCCCTGGCAATGGGGAGTGCTGATTCAGACGATTGGGTTGGTACTGGTGGCCGAGGGACTCAACTCGGCCGTGGAGACCGCGGTCGACATCTGTTCTCCCGAAATCCAGCCCTTGGCCCGGCAGGCGAAGGATATGGCGGCCGGAGCGGTGTTGATCGCCACCTTCTGCTCCATTGTCACAGGGTTCTGCCTGTTCGGTCCCCCCCTTTGGGCCTTGCTCTTCCGCGAATAAGCTGATCAGCGCTGCCGGTCTCGGACGCGCACCCCCACCTGCGGCTGATCGATGAAGAATCCGTCGATCCCCAACTCGAGAAACCTTCGCAGTTCCCCCTCCAGATCTCCGGAAGCTGCGGGATTCGTCACTTCATCGCCGGATGTGACCCGCTGGAAGTCGACCGGCAAGAACGCATTCTCCCCGCGGAATGTGTAGGGATGAACCAACAGTCCCGCCCGATGAGCATCGGCCACCAGGGAAGTGGCAGTTCCCAGCCGTCCCTCCGCAGTCCGGGGAAACAGCAGATTCTTGTCTGGTCCGATGCCATCCGCGAATGTGCGGATTTCCTGCAGATAGCGCGGCGTCAACCACCCCAATCGATCGCGACTGGCCGTCGGATCGTCGAGAGAAAACGGGGGGCGGCCTCCGAGCAATTGGATTCGCCGCAGCCGGCACAGTTTCGCCAGTGTTCGCAGGCTCTCGCTCTCGAACGATTGCAGAAAGACCGGTGCCTGTGCCGAGTCGAGACCATGGACCCGCAGGTCGGCCACAACACGTTCTTCCAATGGCAGGCCCAGCGAAGCGAACCGGGCCGAATGTTTGGTCTCTGGATAGACGCCAATCTCCCGCCCCAGGCGGGTTGTCAATTCCTCACGCAACCGCAGAATCTCCGGAAAGGTGGGGATCTCAAACTGGTTGTCGAACCGGGCACTTTCCGGGCGCAGCCTGGGGAGCCGTTCGCGAGCCCGTAACGTCTTCAGTTCGGCCAGGGTGAAGTCTTCCACGAACCAACCTGCAACCGCTTTCCCACCAAGGGTCTTGGTGGTTTTCCGCGAGGCGAACTCTGGATGCTCTCCCACATCGGTGGTTTCACCAATTTCGGGCTCATGGCGGGCGACCAGAACTCCGTCCCGGGTGATGACCAAATCGGGCTCGATGAAATCAGCCCCCTGTTCGGCCGCCAGTTGGTAGGCGGCCAGTGTGTGCTCGGGCCGCTGACCACTGGCTCCGCGATGAGCGATGACGATCGGATGGCGCGGAAGATCTTTCGCCACGGGCTGATCCGCTCCAGCCATCATCGTCCCCACCAGCCACAGAGCGCCCGCTGCCAATCCGGCAATCGTCTGGTTCATCGGGCCGCCCGGCCGACTGTTCGAGGCTCCTGCCGATCGAGGCCCGCCAGTTTCGGACGGCGTCCGAAACAATACAGGCGGCTGGCGGTACGCAGGAAGATCTGGTTGTCGACCACCGCCGGGGTCGCATACACATTCTCCTCGAAGTCGGCCGTGTGCAGGATCTGCCAATCGTCGGCATCACTCACCACCGTCAGCCGGCCATGCTCGTCGCACAAATAGACTTTCCCGTCCCCGGCCACGGGTGAGGCGTAGTAGTCCCCCGCCGCCTCGAGACGCCCCTCCTTAAGCTTGCCTCCCGTGCGCAGGTTGAGGGTGGTCAGCAACCCCTTGTCGCGCACCGTGAATAGCCGCGATTCGGTCGCCAGTGGCGAAGCACAGAACGGCACAAACCGGGACTGCTCCCACGCGACGTGAGATTCAGTGATGTCTCCCTGGCCTCCCGGCTTGATGGCGACAATCACATTGCGCCCCACGGCGAACAGGCGTCGGAACAGCTCGTACTCCTCACGCGACAACGAACCATTCTTGTCGCGGTCGACCTGCGAAAACCGCATCAAGATAGGCCCGTCGGGGAGTTCTTCTTCCTCGAATGTGCCGTTTTTGTTCCGGTCGGTTTCCGCCACGACATCATTGAACGCCGGAACATTGAATCGTTCCCCCCCGACTTCATTTCCCGCCGCGAAGCCCGACGCATACAGGATGTTCTCGGGGCCAACCGTCGGAGTGGCTGAGACGAATCGGGCGATACCATGGACACGCCAAATCTCGGCTCCCGTTTGGAGATCGTAGCCTGTGACCCGCAAGGTTCCCGCCACCACCACCTGGGCTTTGCCCTCGACCGTCCAGATCACGGGACTGCCATAGTTGCGAAGGTAGTCGGACCGGTCGACCCTCCAGGCGGTCTTGCCCGTCTTGAGGTCAACCGCCAGCAGGAATGAATCGAGATCGTGATCTTGTGACAAGATCACCTTGCCGTCGGCGATGAGGGGTGAGCTACCGGCTCCAAAGGTGTTCTTGAACGGTCCCAACGGCAGGAACCACTGGGGTTTGCCCTCGGTATCAAAGCAGGACAGGCCGGCCGAACCAAAGAAGCTGACCACCAGACCATCCTGCACCGCCACTGTGCACTGGGCATGACTCCCAATGCGATGAATCTCCTCCAGTTGCGAGAAGGGGGTCGGTTGTTCCCACAGCTTGCGGCCCGATTCCCGATCGAGGGCGACCGTCAGCAGCCGATTGTTATCGACCGCCTGCAGAAAGATCCGGTCTTCCGTCACGACGGGCGACGAGTGACCAGGCGGCAGGGGCACCTTCCAGGCGAGCGACCGGCACTCGGGAGCGATTTCTATCGGGAGCGAGCGGGTGTTGACCGCCATTCCTCGTGCATTCGGTCCGCGGAACTGCGGCCATTCGCCGGCGAACAGTGACGGCAGGGACACTGCCCCCACCGAGCACAGACATCCGCTCATCAGCAGGATTCGAAAACGGGACATCGAAATCAAACCCCAGTCATTCGGAGACATCGGCAGACCCTCAATTGTTCAGGTTGGTTTCGATCACTTCCTCCCACATCCGGTGCGCACCCGGGTGGGTGGGGGTGAAGTCCGACACAATGATCTTTTTCAACTTCCCATCGGCCCGAAAGAGCCCTTGCCCCGCAACACGGACGCGATCGTTCCAGAGCCAGTGCATCAACTCCAGTCGGGGATTGTCCCAGTAGCACCAGATCCGTTCGCCGCGGTCGGTCGTGATGCCGAACCGGTTCTGATCGGCTTCCAGCCGTTCAATCCAACCGACCACCTGCACGTGAGTTTCAATGGGCCGGGCAGCCAGCAACGTGGCGCTCAGCGCGGTCAATTCGCGGGTGATTCGAGCCGTCCGGGGCCGACGGGCACTGCGAAGTTCGACAGTCACAATCTCGGAGCCTTCCGCCAGCGACGATTGCAGCCTGGCGAACCGGCGCAGAGCATTGCTCGACACATCCCGCAGGCTCTCCTGGCCTTGTTCCATGCGCAAGACCAGATCGATCAGCAGGTCGAACCCCGTGTCGCGCGGGTCGGGTCGCAGTTCCGGGAACAGTGTGCGTTGGTGAAACTCTTCGGGGGCGGCGGAACCCAGCGTCGTCAGAGAAAGTTGGATGGTTTGCTGGCGACCCTGCGTCGCTTCGATCGTCTCGAGACCGGGTTGCGATGCGACCTGCAGCCAGGTGGGAATCCCGCCCCGCAAGGTGGATCGGCGCTTCAGCGCGGACAGTACCGCTTCGCGGATCAATCCCGGCAGTTCCGTCAGCAGGCGTCCCACCCGGCGCAGCGACGCGGGATGGGATGCCGTCTCCACCAGGTGCAGCACAACCGAGGACATCAACCGAACCGTCGCCTTCAGGTCAGGGAAAGGGCACAGGCCTGCAGCACCGTTTTTTGCACGGCCAATTCATGTGCCAGGGGAAACAAAGGGGGCCGCTCGCCCCGGATCACACGCGCCATGTCGGCGGCATCGTCGACATACCGGGTGTAACGCGGCAATTCGATCTCCTGTCGCCCGGCGGAATACTTGCCCCGGGGACGATCCAGGGTCAACTCGACCCGGGGATTGTCCAGCGGCTGAACCTGCAGTGTTCCCAGGGTGCCGCAGACCACCAAATGGCGCCGCGCCCCCCCATCGACTTCCACCGCGCTGGACTTCACTGTGGCGAGTGCCCGCGGGTACTCGAAGACCGCCAGCATATTGTCCAGCAAGGTATCGTTTCCGGGCAGCACCTGGCGGGGGAAGGCGGTCACCCTTTCGGGTGGCCCCAGCACTCCCACCACGAGGTCGGTGATGTGGCATCCCAGCTCGAAGAAGATGCCGCCGGGGTATTCGGCCAATCCCTTTCGGGACTGGGGGTCAACCACCTTGCTCATCACGGCCTGCACTTCGAAGATTTCGCCCAGCCAACCCGCCTGCAGCAATTCCCGAAGCAACACGATGCCGGGGTTGTACCGGTACATGTAACCCAACTGCACCAACAGCCGTTTCTTTTCAGCTTGTTCCAGAATCCGTCGGAACTGGGGCAATGATTCGCCGGCCGGCTTGTCGAGATGCACATGTTTCCCGGCGGCAACGCAGGCTTCGGCATTGTCGAGCAGGTCTCGGACTGCCGTCTCCACCAACACCAACTGCAGACCTGGAGTCGCCAGCAACTGCTCGCGGGTCATCCAGGGAAGGTCTTGGTACGCCCGCTGTGCGGCGGCTTTGCCGCGCAGTTCCGCCGAATTCTCCACAATTCCTACAACCTCGAAGTCGGGAGAGTCCCGGAAGACTTCGAGCTTGGAAGCGTGCGCATGCGCGGTTCCAATTTGTCCGACCTTGAGTTTTGACGCTCCAGCTCCTCCAGCATGCAATCGGGAGGCCAGCACGCGGGGGGCCAGTGAGGCAGTGACGGCCCCACCCAACCCCCGACCGAGGAAGCCACGACGGGAGGCTGGCATGGAGCACCTCAAGTTCCAGCAGACAAGGGGGGGAACATTGGGGCGGAGTGCCGGAAACCAATCTCGCAACACTTCCACCGCCACGGTCAGCCGAGAATTTTCTTCCGCAGGTTGGTCAACAACGTCACTGCGGCCCCGATGTCAGACTTTTGACGGACTCTGTCGTGGGCGATTTCCCGTTCAATCGTCAGCGGGCCGGTATAACCGATCGAGAGCAGGGTCCGCAGGTAGTTTTCCATGCCGACATCTCCCTCTCCCAGGGCCACTTCCGTCCCCCATTCGATTCCCCGCTTCCCCTCGGCGGCCCAGCGGGCATCTTTGCAGTGCACGCTGCGGACGTACTTGCCCACCTTCTGGAGAGCCTCAATCGGGTTGCCAGTCCCGTAAAGAATCATGTTCGCCGGATCAAAATTGATGAACAGGTTCGAACGGCCGACATCATGGATGAATTCCAGCAGGTGATCGGCGGTCTCCTGTCCCGTTTCGAGGTGCAGCTTCTGGTCGTTTCCGGCCACATGGTCGAGCAGGTCGCGGGTGCAGCTGACGAGTTCTTTGTAATCGGTTCCCGACCGGTCGGCCGGGACAAATCCAATGTGCATCCCCACCGTGTCGCACCCCAGCAACTTGGTGAAGTCGGAGATTTCGGTCATCTCGGCCAGACGGGCGGCCCGAGTCTCGCGGGGGACCAGTCCCACGGTGCGGACCGTGGTGGGAATGTCGGCGTAACTCTCCCCGTCGAATCCGCCAAACACGCAGGTCACGGTGATTCCGGCGTCACGGCATTTTTTCAGAAATTCGTCCGCGGCCCGCGCATGACGGGTCTGCTTGTGGGGCGAATGAATCTGCACCGTGGGAATCCCCAATTCCCGGGCGACATCGAGATGAACTCCAAGACCTGCGTCCACCGAAGTGAACACGCCGATCGACCAAGGCTGCATCGAGCTGCTCCTGCTGGGAAGTGTGGGCAATTGGTTTTCGATTGGTGGGGCGGATGATATGTTCACAGACCTCACCCACGCAACCGCCCCCCCTCGACCCGACCCCGCCATGATTCGCCTCAAGCACGTTCTCGTTCCGATCGACTTCAGCCAGCAGAGCGAACGGGCGACCGACTATGGCCTCACGCTCGCGCGGCAGTTTGGTGCGACCCTGCATCTGCTGCATGTCATTGAGGACCCGGTGGTCTACCTGCCGATGTACGAGAGCTATCCGGTTCCCACCCGGCAGCAATTCGAAACCTACGCCCAAGAGCGGCTCGACAATTGGATTCCCGAGGCGCTGTGCCACGGGGTCAAGGTCGAAACTGCCTGGAGACATGGGCGTCCGGACGTCGAGATCGTCGACTATGCGTCCGACAGCGCCGTGGATCTGATTGTCATCGGCACGCATGGTCGCGGAATGGCGGCCCACCTGCTGTTGGGAAGCGTTGCGGAGAAAGTGGTCCGCAAGGCGTCCTGTCCCGTGCTGACGGTCCATGCTTCTGGACATCAGTTCGTCCCCGCCGTCCCCGAGTCATGACCCGTCTCTTCAGCGGAACCCCCTGGGATCGTCCCCCTACCTGCGAACGCTGTGGGGAACTCGTGGCGGCCTGTCATTGTCCCCCACCCCCTCCCCCACGTCCCAGCGGCGATCCCTCACGCCAGACGGTGCGGATCCGTCGCGAAAAACGGCAGAAGGGAAAGCTGGTGACGGTCGTCTCCGGACTCTCCGCCAGTCAGACCGACCTTCCCGAATTGCTCGCCAAGTTGAAGTCTTCCCTCGGAACCGGCGGGACCCTCGACGAAGACACCCTGGTGATCCAGGGAGAGCTGGTGGAGCGGGTTTCGGCCGCCTTGTCCAAGTTGGGCTACAAGGTTAAGCCCCAGGGTGGATGAGGAGGTGGGCCCCGCAGTCTTGCGTCCGTCCAGTCCCGACGGCCCCGTAGTCACCGATCGGTGCTGCGGCCGGTCAGGCCCAACGGTGAATCGTTGTGCAAGCACTGGCCCCAGCTCGGAACTTCGCCGACAGAATCGCTGCGTCGAGCCACCCAATGGGCCGCCCGGTCCCGTCCAGACGGCCGCACCTGAGACTGCCAGCATGTCAGCTGCCGGCGGAACCGGTCGCGGGGACATCAGGGGGCAGCACGGGAGTTCGTCCCCCCGCACCGAGGGGAGCCGCGCTCGCCGGAACGACCACTCCGGCGATGTCGGGAGAAGCCTCTCCGTAGCTCGAGGAGGTGACCTCTTCGCGGCTGCGGCGATTCCAGCCCAGCACCTGCGCCAGCCAGCGCTGGATCTCCAGCATGAGACTGAGAGCGGCCGGGACGAAAATCAGCGTGAGGATCGTCGATACCACCAGCCCCCCCAGCAGCACGGCCCCAATTCCGCGGTACAACTCACTTCCGGCACCCGGGGCAATCACGAGGGGCAACAACCCCGCCAGGCCGCTGAGCGTGGTCATGAAGATGGGCCGGATGCGGTCCCGCAGACTTTCGAGAATCGCATCCGCGATCGGCATATCGTTTTCCCGGATGTTGGCGATCGATTGCTCGACAATCAGAATCGGGTTGTTCACCACCGTTCCGACCAGCATGAAGAACCCCAGCATGGTCAGCACATCGAGAGAGGGGGGTTCGGTGCGGCCCAGCAGGAAGACATTCATCATCCAGAGACCGATAAAGCCCCCCACGGCCCCGAGGGGAATGGTCAACATCACCACAAACGGATAGAGCCACGATTCGAACGTCGCGGCCATCATCAGGTAGGTCACCAGCACCGCCAGCAGAAAGTTGTTCCGCATCGACGACCAGGTGGAGACCAGCTTGTCAGCAGTTCCCGCGAGTTCGATGCGATACCCTCCCTGGATCAGAGTCGGGTCGTTCTGCAGCGGTTGACGAATCTCCTTGTCGATCACCTCCATGGCGGTTTCGAGTGGAAAATTCGCCGGGGGAGTGACTTCGATCCGAATGGTCCGTTGGCGGGTGCGATGATTGATCTGCTCGGGACCACTGCTCAACTTCACATCGGCAACGGCCCCCAGGGGGACCAGTTGCCCCGTGGGCATGGCGATCGGCAGCGAGTCGAGGTCCTGGGTACGGCTGGCGAAGGCCGTCTCCCCCATGATCCGCAAATCAATCCGATCCCCCCCGGAGTAAAAATCGGTCGCATAGGCCCCGTCGACGAGGGCGTCCACGGCATAGCCCAGGTCGTCGGCCGTGATCCTCAAGTCGGCCGCCTGCTCCCATTTGGGAGTGACATGCACTTCGGGATTCGACAGGTCGAGACTGGGTTGGGGAATGGCCTGGGCCCCCGGGATCAACTGGGTCATCCGGGGTTGCCCCTGGTCATCGAGGACCGGCTGTCCCGTCTGGGGATCCAGAACCGGTCGCGGAGTGACAACCTGTCCCAGAATCCGGCCCCCAATCTCCACCAGCTTGGTGAGTTCTGGACCGGTGATGGCGATTTCAATGGTCCGGCCACCGGTGATGTTCTGTTCGAACAGGCTGGACTGCTTGGCGACCACGAAAGTGCCGGGAAGCTTGGCGGCCACACTTTGAATGAGCGGCACCAGTTCGGCAACCCGGTTGGTGTCATGGGCGCGAATTCCCATGAAGACCGACCGTGAGCGGGCTACGAAGAAGAAGTCTTCAATGATGGGGAACTTCAGGTTGGCCGCCTCGGGAGTTCCCGGATCGACATCGAAATAGGGACGCAACTCTCCCTCGACCAGTTCCCCCATATCCCGCAACTGGTTGAGGTTGTAACCCGGGGGAGGAATGAGGATGCCCATCACCAGGTTACGGTTCCCTGTGGGCAAGTATTCCACCTTGGGGGTCAGCAGCCAACTCAGCAGGATGCCTCCCCCCACGAACAGCAGAATCATGAATGCGCGGGTCAGGCCACCGAATGGCCCCTGCATCACCCGCCGGTTGAATCCCACGACCAGCTCGACAAACCAGCCCGCCATCAGGTCCATGGGCCGCAACAGGAAGCGGTCCAGAACGCTCCACGCGAGGCGGGGCAGGGCCCAGACCATCTTGACCCAGGGGGCCTTGCCATCGAGGGCCGTGGGAGAGGTGAACCAGTCCACGAGGCGATTCCTGCCGGGCTCTGGGTTGCGCAACAGCCGCATCGATGCCGTGGGGACCACGGTGATGGCCACCAGCATCGAGAAACCCACCGACGCACTGATGGCCAGGGCGATGTCACGGAAGAGCTGTCCCGCCTCTTCCTTGATCATGAGAATCGGCAGGAACACGACCAGATTGGCGATCGTGGCATTCAGCAGGGCCCCGGTCACCTCCGAAGCACCCCGCACGGAAGCGGTCAGCGGGCTGTCTCCCAACTGCCAGCGACGAAAGATGTTCTCCAGCATGACGATCGCGTTGTCGACCAGCATCCCGACCGCAAACGCCAGTCCCCCCAGGGCGGGAACATTCAGTGAACGCCCCATCAACTTCATCATCAGGAAGGCCCCGATGGTGCTCACGATGATGTGGATGAAAATAATGATCGTCGACCGGCCATTCCGCAGGAACAGCAGCAGGGTGATGAAGGTCAGCACCGCCCCTTCGACCAGGTTGTCGACCACCAGTTGGCGGGCCGAGTAGATGTACTCTGTCTCGTCGTAGACCTGCACCAATTCCAGGCCCTGCTGTCTAAGCACCCCCTCATTGAGCTGTTCCGCCGCCTTGGCCAGGCTCTCCTGCACGTCAAGCACGTTCGCGCCGATCGATCGTTGGCAATTTACCGCGATGCAAAAGCTGCCGAAGCGGGCCACGAAGCCGTCGGGTTTCTTGTGTCCTTTGACCACCTCGGCCACATCCCGAACGTAGACGGGAATGCCGTCACGTCGTGCGACAATGACGTTCTCGACCTGCTCCAGTGAACGGAACTGCCCGAGGGTTCGCACGGAATATCGTCGTTTCTGTTCCCAGAAATCACCCCCGGAGCTGTCTTTGTTCTGCATGCGCAGCGCCATCCGCAGGTCGTTGATCGTCAACTGCCGCGCCGCCAGTTTCTCGGGGTTGACAATCACCTGCACTTCTTCTTCCCGTCCTCCGAGCACGTTGGAGTTGGACACCCCCGGGACGGTCTCGAACTTCGCCTCGATGAAATCCTCGGCGAATTTCCGCAAGGTGGTGACGTCGATGGTGTCGGGAATCAGTTCCTTCAGGGCCGGAAAATCCTTCGCCGCAGTCTGCAGCCGCAAACTCCGAACGCCGCCGTTGCGGGCACGAATCGCGGGGGCGAGCGCATCGGTCACTTCGGGATGCTGACGGGCGAAGTCCTCCAATTCACTGACCGTTGCCGTCCGCTGCATGAGAATGAACCAGGCGATCGGACGGTCGGCGGCGTTTGAGGTGGTGATGACCGGTTCCTTCACCTCGGGAGGGTAGAAGGGGACCTGTTGCAGACGCGAATTGACCTTGATTTCCGCGGTCGACATATCGGTGCCGACCGGGAATTCCAGGGTGATTCGGCCCATCGAGTCCATTGACTCGGAAGTCATTTTGCTGACCCCCTCGACACTCTTGAGCTGCTTCTCCTGCTCCTGCACCACCACCCGTTCGACTTCCTGCGGACTGGCTCCCGGCCAGATGGTGTCGATCGACAGGGTGGGGGTCTGCACCTCGGGAATCAGCTGCATGGGCATGGCCAGCATGGCCAGCACACCAAACAACGTGACCAGGATGACCCCGACGGCCACTTTGACCGGGTTGCGGACGAATGATTCGATCAACTGCATGGTTCAGACTCGAAGGGGGCCAGTGCAGGGGCAACAGGCGGACGCGGAATTCCTGGAACGTGGCTGACGGGGCCGGTCACCGGGCCACAGCGTCCCGGGGAGTGGTGGAAAACTTCACCGGCTGGCCGGGACGCAGACGCTCATTCCCCTCCACCACCACCAGGTCGTTGGCCCGCAGTCCTGACTCGGGTGAGACGGGGGTCACCTGAATGTCCCCACCATCGGCCACCCCCAGCTCGACTGGAACCGGACGCACTGTTCCCTCACCCGGTTTGTCCGGGGTGGGAACAATCGCATAGACCATGGGGATTCTTCCCCCCAGCACCACCGCGTCTTTCGAGACCAGCAGCGACGATTTCTGACGCCCCACCGGCAGGATGGCCCGGGCCAGCATTCCCGATTTCAGTTCGTGAGTCACCGGGCCCCCTTCAAGACGGCTGGCCCTTCGCGGATTCCGCACCCGAATCAACACGGGAAAGGACCGCGACTTCACATCGGCCTGGGGAACGATCGCCTGGATTTTCCCCAGAAAGGAACGGGCCTTCGTGGCATTGACCTCGACCCGCACCTCTTCACCCACCTCGAGGTCTGTGATCGCATCTTCATTGACGTTCACCCGGATGTCGACCGAGTCGAGTTCCGCCATCTCGACGACCGATTCACCATCGCGAATCCAGTGCCCCACCTCGGTAAACTCCGCGGTGACATACCCCGTGAAATAGGCCCGAATGGTGTACTTCTTCATCCGGTCCTTGATGAGATTCACCTGTTCCTGCTGCGAGGCCATCTTCGCCTCCAGTTGGCGGATTTTCTGCTCCCGAGGTCCTTCAAAGACGAGCCGTCGGGCTGCCTGTGCTTCGAGGAACATCGCCTCGGTCTCCTCGGCCTTGGCCCGGGCGGAATCGATCGCCTCTTGCGAGGTGCTGCGCTTGGCGGCGAGGGCCTGCTGTCGCTCGTAGTTGGAATTGGCGTTGTCGCGACTGGCCTTGGCGGCGGCGAGACGGGCGTCGGCCTGCTGTTTTTCCACCGGGAACGATTTCTCAGACTCGGCCAGCTCTTCCTGGCGATGCCTGAGCTCGGCCTCGGCATGCGCCAGCTCAATTGCAATGGTACCGGTCAGGACCTGGGCCAGAACTTCGCCCTCCTCCACATAATCCCCTTCATTGTGGGCGAACTCCACGATCCGACCCGAGACCGCGCTGCCGATCACCGCTTTGCGGGCGGGCGTCACCGTCCCCACGAAGGCCTGCCCGCTCGAGACTTCACGCTCGTGCACCGATACCACCCGGACGGGCGCGGGACCCTGCGACCAAGCAAACTCCGCCCAACAGAAATGGGACAGCAGGCTGCCTGCCAGGCATCCCCAGACGAACCACTGCGATTGAGCCGTACCGGGGGGAGCGAATGCGCCGGAATGGCGTGACAAACTGGAAATCGTGAATGGGCGCATGAAGCGGGAAGCCTGGGACCCTTGATTCGGCCGCGATTCTGGTCAGGGCCGAGAATCCTTCGCATGCTAAGTGATTGGACCAACTTCAATCAACAGTTCTTGATCAGATTGGGGCGACGAACTGATCAAGACGGGATCTCGGGGATCGGTTAGACTCAGTTCGCCAGAATGGCTGGCCAGGAACAGTTCAGGGAACGGAGAACGCGTCAGGAGCATGACCATGCACGCCCCAACATCGTGGACTGCCTGTTCTGGGCAGAACCGTGCCGGATGGCCGTGTCCGGGGGTTGTGGATTGGCCGAGGGTTTGGCGGCGGTTCGCCGGCTGGCTTCTGATCTGGGCCGTAGCCACCCCTCCCGTGTTTTCGCGGGATGAGAAACCGGCCCGCAAAGCCCCCTCCAGCCAGCCGAACCGATTGGCGCGCGAGACCAGTCCCTATCTTTTAGCGCATGCCCGCAATCCCGTGGATTGGTTTCCCTGGGGGCCAGAGGCCCTCGAGAAAGCCCGCCGCGAAGACAAACCGATTTTCCTTTCGATCGGTTACAGCAGTTGCCACTGGTGTCATGTGATGGAGGAGAAGGTCTTCTCCAATCCGGAAATCGCCGAATACATGAATCGGCATTTTGTCTGCATCAAAGTCGATCGGGAAGAGCGTCCCGATCTCGACGACATCTATATGGCGGCGTTGCAGGCCTACTACCGCCGCATTGGCAGTCCCCAGTCTGGGGGATGGCCCCTGTCGCTGTTTCTGACTCCCGACGCCCGGCCACTGGGTGGGGGCACCTACATTCCCCCCACATCTGAAGACGACGGCCGGACCGGTTTCCCGGATCTGATGCGCAATCTGGTGGCGGCCTGGAGCACTCCCGAGTCGCGGAAGACCCTCAATGACAACGCCACCGTCCTGGTAGAGGACTTGAAGGTGTCGCAGCGGCCTCCACCAGCTCTGACGCGTCCCGAACTCAGCCCGGAACTGGCTGGACAGACCTGGAAGGCCCTGCAGGGCTCGTTTGATCCGGAGCATGGCGGATTTGGTTTTTCTCCCCGCGCCCCCCAACGTCCCAAGTTTCCAGTGCCGCCGAAACTGGTCTTTCTCGAACAGATTTGCCGGGGGCCGGCCCAGGACCAGGCGGAAGAAGCGGCCCGGATGCTGGACCTCACCCTGGCCCGCATGGCGGCTGGAGGCATCCATGATCATGTGGGGGGGGGATTCCACCGCTACAGCACCGACCGCGCCTGGCGCATCCCGCACTTTGAGAAAATGCTGTACGACAACGCCCAACTGGCGTCCGTCTACACCGCCGCGTATTCCCGGACCCGTCAACGGTCTTACCGCGAGGTGGCCGAAGGGATCCTGGAATTCGTCCTGCGGGAAATGACCGATTCCCGGGGGGGGTTCTACGCGGCCCTGGACGCCGACGCCAACGGGGTTGAGGGGGCCTATTATGCCTGGAGTCTGGATCAGCTGCAGGAAGTGCTCTCGGCCGAGGAACTGGGCGTCTGCCAACAGGTTTACGGAGTCTCCGGAACACCGAATTTCGAGGAAGGATTCGTCCTGCTGCGGAACGAGTCTCTGGAAGACTCGGCCGCCAAACTCCAATTGACCATGGATGCGCTCGAGGCCTCGTTGGCCGGGATCCATCGTAAATTGCTCCGGGAGCGTGTGCGGCGCAAGCCTCCCGCCCGCGACGACAAGATTCTGTGTGGCTGGAATGGACTGATGATTGCCGCCCTGGCGGAGGCCAGCGTGGTGTTCGAACGCCCCGAATACCTGCGGGCCGCCCGCGAGGCTGCCGAGTTCATTCTGAAGGAGATGCGCCAGGAGAACGGCCGTTTCTATCGCAGTTACTGTCGTGGCGAGGCCCGGCACGACGCCTATCTCGAAGACTATGCGTTTCTGGTGCGTGGCCTGCTGGCTCTGGGGACCGCCTCGCGGGATGACCGGTGGTTCACCGCTGCCCGTCGACTGACCGACCTGCAGCTGCAGTTGTTCTGGGACAAATCCCGGGGTGGATGCTTCGCGACAAGCACCGAACACGAAACCTTGCTGATCCGCACCAAACCCCTCGTGGATTCGGTACTTCCTTCGGGAAACAGTGTCACCGCGATCAATCTGCTGGAGATCGCCCGGATCAGTGGCGAGCCCGAGTACCGCCGCCAGGCCGAGAGCCTGCTGCGTGAATTCGCCCCTCACCTGGCAGATCGTCCGGAGGGTCTGTCCCATCTGGCGACCGCCGTGTTGCGCGCGCTGTCTGCAGAGAATCCCCCGCCGGCGGCGCGTCCGTCCGCACCCATCAAGCTGATGTCGAATTCCGAAGACCGTCCGGCCGAATCCGCTCCGCGCCGCAAACCCGCGGCGAAGGTGAATGCCGAGGTGCTGCTCTCGGCCGATCCGCTTCCTCCCGGGGGAACCTGTCGCGTGCTCGTCTTGCTCGAGATCGCGCCGGGCTGGCACATTCATGGCAATCCGGCGGGTGATCCCGAAGGAGACAACGCCACCGAACTGGAACTCGATTCGGAATTGGGGTTGAAACTGCAGAACATCGAATACCCCCGGCCGCGGGTGGTGGAACGCGATGATGACCTGCCTCCCGCCCGGTACCTCGAGGGCAAGGTCGCGATCCGGGCCACCCTGCAGATTCCAAAGGAGTCGGCCGGCAAGACCGAAGAACTCCCCTTCGAACTGCTCTACCAGGCCTGCAACGCTGCCTCATGTCTTCGGCCGCAGACTCTCAAGCTGATGGTCCCCGTGCGGATCGCCCGCAAACTGAGCGAGGCCCGGCCGGCTCACGAAGACCAATTCCAGAACCCTCCGGCGAAGCCCAAGTCGCCGCCGACCAAAACCCGACGTGGCTGATGACCAGGAAAATCGCTGTACTCGGTTCGGGAGGAATGGGAACCGGCTGTGCCTTGGTGCTCGGTGAAAAGCCCCAACACGAGGTCTGGCTGTGGTCGCACGATCCCCAGCGGACGAACCAGATGCGGGACCTGGGCGAAAACCGGCAATATCTTCCCGGAATCCCTCTCAATCCCGCTTTGCGGCTTAGTTCGTCCTCCCGGGAGACCCTTGCGGGGGCGGACCTGATCGTGGTGGCGATTCCCACTCGGTTCCTCCGGGAGACTCTGCTGGGAATGGGAGGACAGTGCGCCGCGCACACCCCCGTGGTCAGCGTGATCAAGGGAATTGAAAACTCCACGTTCCTGCGTCCCAGCCAGATTATCGCGGATGTGCTGGGGACCATGCGGGTCGCCACGCTGTGCGGCCCCAGCCATGCCGAAGAATTCGCCCGTCGGCTTCCCTGTAGCGTGGTGGTGGCGGGCCTGGAGGCGGAGTTGTTGCGTGATGCCCAGTCGACGTTCAATTCCGATCGATTCCGGGTCTATACCAACCGTGATTTGCTGGGAGTCGAACTGGCGGGGGCGCTGAAGAATGTCGTCGCCATCGCCGCGGGGATTTCGGACGGTTTGGGCTACGGAGACAACGCCAAATCGGCCCTGCTGAGCCGGGGGCTGGTGGAGATGACCCGGTTTGGTGTGGCGCTGGGTGCCGAACCCGAGACGTTTGTCGGTCTGGCCGGCATGGGGGATTTGATCACCACCTGTTACAGCCCGTATGGAAGAAACCGGCGGGTAGGCGAAGAGATTGGCCGGGGCCATTCCCTGGCGGAGGCAGCCCGGGTGATCCATGGCATTCCCGAGGGGGTGACCACCTGTCGGGCAGTGCACGATCTCGCCCTCCAGCGCGGAATTGACATGCCCATCTGCAGCGAAGTCTTTCGGGTGTTGTTCGAGGGAAAATCCCCCGAAGCGGCGACCGACAGTCTGATGAATAGGCCCCCCCGTGCGGAGGCCCGGCAGCTCTGAGTAAGGCCCCCGTTCCCCTGGGGCCTAATACCCGAGGCGCGCTGTCGTCCCTTTGTTGAGGAGGGGGGCAGGCTGGGTTCGGATCCTCCTGACAGAGAAAACCACGATGGTTTTGGGCTCGGGCGGGCCGTGATGAGCTGCTTCTCTTGATGTTCCCGCCGCACAATCGATGGCAACGGCACAACCGCTGGATTCGTCACAGGTTATGGAGGGCTCAAATCCCGACGCGGCATTTTTGGGAAAGCGGGAGGAAATTGAGGAAATTGTGGAGTGGGGAAAGTGTCCGTGACATACTGGAAGAATCATGCAGAACTCCGCCTCCCCTCCCACATCCGCGCGCCGCCATTCGTCGCAGTACGTGGGTTTCGAACTTGCTGGCCAAGCCTACGCCTTCCGGATCGATCAGATCCAGGAAATCGTCATCCTCAACCAGGTCACCAAGACACCGCAGGTCCCCGAGTTTGTCGAGGGGGTGGCCAATCTGCGTGGCTCGATCATCCCCATCATCAACCTCCGCAAGCTGTTTCGGCTGCCTGCGAAAGAGGCCGATGGCGACACCCGCACGATCGTGGTGAATGTGGGTGAGCGGACCATGGGGTGCACGGTGGACCTCGTTTCGCAGGTCATTCGGATTCCTGAAGAGAATGTCCAGGCGGCTCCCGAGACCGTCACCGGCAATGGTGCCATGTACATCTCAGGTTTCGCCCGTGTTGACGGCAAATTGCTGATCCTCCTCGACATTGACGAACTGTTGGACCCACGCAAACTCGAACAAGTCAATCAGGCCGCCGCGGTGGAATTGTCCCGCGGCCCGCGGGATTGATGCTCTGAAACAGCTGCTGTCTCTGTCGCCTCATCGCACGTTTTTCAACTTCATCTCCGCACCATGGCCGAATCTCGCCCCACCCGCAGCCGTCGCGGCACTTCCGCAGGAACAACACTCTCCCAGAGCGCGATCCTCGACGCCCTGAATCGTTCCCAGGCGATGATTCGCTTCAAGCCCGACGGAACGATCATCACAGCGAATGAGAACTTCCTGGCCGCCATGGGCTATGCACTGGCGGAAATCGAGGGACAGCGACACAGCATGTTCTGTGATGAGGCGACCCGCCAAAGCGCGGAATACCGAGATTTCTGGCCCAGCCTGGGGCGCGGCGAGTTTCGGGCCGGTCAATTCCGGAGGATCGCCAAGGGAGGACGCGAGGTCTGGCTGCAGGCAACATACAATCCGGTCATGGACGGCACGGGCCGCGTCGTCGAGGTGATCAAATACGCCTCCGACATCACCACCACCACACAGGCCCAGTTGCGAGACCAAGAGGAACAGCAGCGTCTCCGACAGATGGTGGAGAACGCCACCATCCGCATGATCCTGGCCGATCGCGATTTCCAGATCGTCTACATGAATCCAGCGTCTCTGCAAGCTCTCCGCGCACTCGAGCACCTGCTGCCCTGCCGGGCCGATGAGATCATTGGCCGTTCCATTGACATCTTCCACAAGAATCCGGAACGACAACGACGGATGTTGTCGGATCCCCGCAACCTCCCCCATACAGCCAAGATCCAGTTGGGGGACGAGATCCTCGAGTTGAATGTCTCGGCGATTCGCGACTCCCAGGGGGCCTACATCGGTCCCATGGTCAATTGGGAGGTGATCACCGAGCGGGAACAGGCCAAGGCTCGTGAGGTTGCGTTGATTGACGAACAGCGCATCGCCAAGGAAGAGCTGGAATCCAAGGTGAACCAGTTGGTCCGGGTGGTGACTGCGGCCGCGAGTGGAGACCTGACCCAGTCGGTCACGGTCACCGGAGACGATGACATGGGACGTCTCGCAGGTGGGATGAAAGGGATGCTGGCCGACCTGCGGAATGTGATTGGTCAGGTGGTTGAGGCGGCCAATCAGCAGAACGAAGGTGCCCGCACCATCGCCGAAAGCAGCGCGAATCTCAGCGAGGGGGCCCAAACCCAGGCCGCCGCCGTGGAGGAGATGTCCGCCTCGGTTGAGCAGATGATCTCATCGATCGAGGTCATCTCGCGAAACTCGGCCGAAGCGAAGTCT
Source organism: uncultured Planctomycetaceae bacterium (assembly GCA_903861195.1). Lineage (GTDB taxonomy): Bacteria > Planctomycetota > Planctomycetia > Planctomycetales > Planctomycetaceae > UBA10511. The sequence continues at coordinate 39,684 of CAIOTJ010000079.1, forward strand.
CAGGCTGACGAATCCACCACTTTGGCCCAGGGGGGGGGCACGGCCGTCGCCGAAGCGGTCAGCGCCATGAAGCTGATCCAGAAATCCTCCGAGCAGATCAACGACATCATCCAGGTGATCAGCGAAATCGCCAGCCAGACCAATCTGCTCGCTCTCAATGCCGCGATCGAAGCGGCCCGGGCGGGCGAGCATGGTCTGGGATTCGCCGTGGTCGCCGACGAGGTCCGCAAGCTGGCGGAACGATCGAGCGAGGCGGCCAAGGAAATCACGCAGTTGATCAAGGAATCGTCCCGTCGGGTCGAAGAGGGGGCTGCCCTTTCCAGTCGCGTGGGCCAATCGCTGAAAGCCATCGTGGAGGCCGTCGACAAGACCGCCCGGGGAATTGCCCGCATCGCCGAATCGACCGAGACCCAGGCCGCCAGCGCCGCCGAGGTGAAGTCGGCCATTCGGTCGGTGTCCCATACGACGGAGTCCAACGCGGCGGCCGCGGAGGAAATGGCGGCCAGTGCCGAGGAATTGGGGGCCCAGGCGCAAACCCTGCGCGACCTTGTCGCCAAGTTCAAAGCCTGAGCCGTCCCTCGTGCCGCCAGTCTCACACCAGTAGAATTTCCGACGCGGTGATCCTTTTCCGGCAGACTTGTACCGCCCGGAAGTCTCTGTCATGCCGTTTCCTGCCTCTCCCGCCCTCACGATGGAACCCGACAAACTGTCCCCCCGGCAGTTCGAACTGTTTCGGGATTTCATCTATCGCAAGAGCGGCATCCGGATTGAAGCGACCAAGATCACGCTGCTGACGAACCGCATTCGTCGGCGGGTCAAGGCTCGGGACCTCGCCGATTTCGAGGCCTATTACCGGATGTTGGTCTCACCGGCGGGTGAAGCGGAACTGGAGCAGTTCCTCGACGAGGTGACCACCAACGAGACCTCGTTCTTCCGCACGCCGCATCACTTCGAATGGTTCAAGGGACCATTTCTGGACGAGATGGTGGCCCGGCCCGGCCTGGCCAGTACCCGGAAGGTTCGGATCTGGTCGGCGGCCTGCAGCACAGGGGAGGAACCCTACACACTGGCGATCTGCCTCGCCGAAGCAGCGATCAAGCTGCGGGACTGGAAGGTGTCGGTCTTGGCTACGGATATCAGTGAGGCGGTTCTGCGGCAGGCCCGCGCGGGGATCTATCGCCCCCGTGCCCTGCAGGAGATGTCGGAACAACGGCTGAAGCGGCACTTCGAACCGCAGGCGGATGGAGAGTCGTTTGGCATCCGGCCGGCCCTGAAGTCGATGGTGGAATTTCGCCGCCACAATCTCATGGAGCCCCACCCCGGTCCTCCCTTTGACTGCGTCTTCATCCGCAATGTGCTGATCTACTTCGATCGCGACTCGAAGCAGGTGGTGATCAACAACCTGATCCGCGCACTGGCTCCCGGCGGCTACCTGGTGGTGGGGCCCTCCGAGGGAATCTACGACATGCTGGGAATGCTGACCAAGCATTCCCACTTCGCCTACCAGAAACCCCTCTCTGGAGGAGGAACGTCATGACGGACGAGGAATTCGATTTTTCGACGGGCCTGCCCTCCGAGGAGATGGCCGCGTACCTCCAGATGTACCTCGACGAGACCGCCGAACAACTCGACGCGCTGGTCGAGGTGCTGCTGTCGCTCGAAGAGAATCCACAACACACCGGCCAGCTGAATGAGGCATTCCGCCTGATTCACTCCATCAAAGGCTCTTCGGCCATGATGGGGCTGGACAGTATCACTGTGCTGACCCATCACCTCGAGAATCATTTCGAGAGACTCCGCTCGGGATTGCAGATCCTCGACCGGCGCATGATGGACCTCGTGCTGCGCTGCATCGATTTCCTGCGCGAGTGCAATCAGAGACTGCGCAGTGGGCAGGCCCTCGCCAGCGCCCCCGAGTTGCTGGAGGAGCTGGGGACCCACGTGGGGACTTCCACCGCTCCCGGAGCACCGTCGCCCGCCGCGAGCCCCGCTGATCATGCCTCTCGGGAGTCTGCTCCCGAGTCCTCCGGGGCCGACACCACAGAGCCCCAGGAAACCGCGGGGCAGGCCCCCCCCGCGGGACATCACCTCCCCGACCTCCCTCCGCTGGAGCCGGTTGTCGCCGAGAAATTCCATTGGCGGGTCACAGTCACCTTCGAATCGGGGCTGGCCCTCGCCGACGTCAAGGCCGACCTGATCCTCCAGCGGCTGAATGCTCTCGGCGTACTCTCCGACTCGGACCCTCCTCCCGACCAGCTACAGCTCGTGGCCGTCACACGCCGCCTGCAGGTCCTGCTTTCGTGCGACCGGCCGGCGGTCGAAATTCGCGCTGCGGCCGACGTCGGCGGAGTCGACGTGGTCGAACTGGACCGCGACCGGTCTCCGCTCGGGTTCGATGATTCCCTTCCGGCTTCCGAGCCGGAGGAAACTGCCAATGCGATTCCCGCTTCCGACGGGGAGACCGCGGTTCAGGTGTCGCCCACCGCGCCTCCCGCTCCGGCCGCGCCCGCGGTCGAGGTCACCCAGCCAACAGCATCAGCCCCCTCTGCGGTTTCCACACCGGATTCGGCGAGGGGCGAGCGCGACCACGCCGCCTCCGAGACCAAATCCTCAGCCGAACGCGAACCGCCGCGTACCGAAGCGGCGGCCGAGGGTAAGTCGCGCGTCGTCGAGACCGTGCGGGTCGATATTGATCGCCTCGACGATTTGCTGAACCTCGCCGGTGAGCTGGTGGTGACCAACGCCCGGTTCGTGCAGATCTCACGGCAGATGAGCCCCGCTTTCAAAAAGAGCAGCCGGACCCGAGCCGTGGGTGAGGGCTTGCGCCGCCTGCTGGAAGAGATCAAGGCTCGCGTCCAGGACCCCCAGGATCCGCGAGGGGCCGAGTGGTCGCAACAGCTGCTCGAGCTGGAGTCCGAGATCGAAACCCTGGATGTCCAGTCACGGCTGTGGGAAGAGGGCCGGCGCTGTTTCGCCCAGATCAGCGACGCCGTCAATCAGCTCACCCGCGTGTCCGACAATCTACAACGGGGGGTGCTCGACACCCGCATGGTCCCTGTGGGTCCGTTGTTCAACCGCTTCAAACGGGTGGTGCGCGATATCTCGCAGGAGTTGGGCAAGCAGGTTGTGCTCGAAATTCACGGCGAGAAGACCGAATTGGACAAGCGGATGATCGACGAGCTCGGTGATCCGCTGGTGCACCTCGTGCGGAACGCCATCGATCACGGGCTCGAAGCGGCCGATGTCCGTCGGCAGAAGGGAAAACCGACGGCAGGCACCCTGACACTCGAAGCGGTACATCGGGGGAACAACGTTTTCATCCGGGTCAGTGATGACGGGGGTGGAATCAATGCGGCCAGGATCCGCCAGAAGATTGTCGAGAAGGGCTTGGCCACCGCGGACCAGGCCGCCCAACTGTCGGATCAGGAAGTCATTGAGTACATCTGGCATCCGGGATTTTCGACGGCCGAGAAGATTTCCGACATCTCGGGCCGTGGCGTGGGCATGGATATCGTCAAGACCAGGATCGCCGAGTTGAACGGAACGATCAGTGTCGAAACCCAGCTGGGCCGGGGAACCACATTCTCGATCCGGCTACCCCTGACACTCGCCATCATCCGCTGCCTGCTGTTCCGCCTGAGGCATGGCATGTTTGCGGTGCCGATCGACAGTGTGCGCGAGATCGTCTCGGTGCCGGTGGATGATATTGTGACGATTCAGGGTCGACATACCTTCGAGGTCCGCGGTGAATTCGTTCCCCTGGTCGACATTGACGATGTGTTTGACTGGCCCGGCACAGCGTCGGTCGGACACGTTGAGGCGACCTCCCGTGACCGCCGTCGCGTGAATGTGGTGATTCTGCAGGCGACCCATGAGACGATTGGACTGCGGGTGGATGAACTCCAGGGAGGGCAGGACATTGTCATCAAGTCGCTGGCCGAGAACTTCGTCCACATCCGCGGGCTGTCCGGGGCGAGCATTCTGGGCGACGGGACCGTCTGTCTGCTGCTCGACATCTCCGCCGTGATCGACCTCGTTGTCCGCGGGCGGACAGCGGTTCCCGGTCGGGAACTTCTGGCCACGACCTGAAGGCGACCATGCTTGATCCGAGGCAACTCACGCAACTTCACAGGCTGTTCCGAACCGGCGCCGAGCAGGCCACGCTCGCCCTCTCACGCTGGCTGGATCGTCCGGCGCGGATCACGGTCGAGCGAGTCGAGCAGTTGCCGTTGAACCAGGCGACCGATGTGTTGGGGGACTCGGAATCGCCCATTGCGGCCTGTGTGATGCAGTTGCAGGGTGAGCTGCAGGGTCAGCTGATCCTGGCGTTTGACGACGCCAGTGGTCTGGGGCTGACGGACCTCTTGCTGGGTCACCCCCTGGGAACTGCGGAGTCCTGGGGTGAGATCGAGCGTTCCGCTGCCCAGGAGACGGCCAACATCGTGGGGTGTGCGTATCTGAATGCGCTCAGTCGGCTCGCCGCGGGGCAGGGGAAGGAGTTGCTCCCGGACCCTCCCCATTTCGTGCGGGACTATCCCCAGGCCCTGCTGCAGTTCGCCTTGATGAACCAAGCCACACATGGTGACGTGGTGTTTCTCACCGAGACCCGGTTTCACATCGATGGATCGCCCGTGAACTGGAATCTGTTGCTGATTCCAGACACCCCCTCGGTTGAGCGTCTTCGCGACTGGCTGCCCCGGGAAGCTGGCCCGGTCTGAGCCCGCCTGTCAATCCTCTTTTCTCACCCCGCGCCGATTCGCTCCACGTGCCCTCTCCGACTCCAGCCCTGAAAATGGGAGAATTGGCAGTGTGCCAGAAAGGAGAGTGCCTGCGCACTCTGTTGGGCTCGTGTCTGGGTGTGGCGCTGTACGATCGTCGCCTGAAGCTGGGAGGACTCGTCCATGTGGTGCTGCCGCAATCTCCCGGTCCAAGCGAGCTGCCCGGCAAGTATGCCGACACCGCCATCCCCGAATTGCTCCGGCAGATGCGCCTGCTGGCGCGGGGAGAGCCGCTGCGCACAGTCGCCAAGCTGGCTGGGGGGGCCAACATGTTCAACTCATCCGGATCACTTGCTACGATCGGGGAACAGAACATCAAGGCCGTGGAGCGGCAACTTGAGGAGTGGAAGATCCCGGTTTTAGCGCGACACCTGGGAGGAGAGCAGGGGAGACGGATGCTTCTGGATTCGGCGACGGGATTGGTGACGGTGGAAATCGCGGGGCTCGAACCCACGGTACTGTGACTCATGAGCAAGCGACTGCTGATAGTGGATGATGCCGTCATCATGCGGATGCGAATTCGCGAGATCGCGCGGGAGGCTGGCTGGACAGTGGTGGGCGAGGCCGCGAATGGTCAGGAAGCCATTGCCCGCTTTCGCGAACTGACCCCCGATCTCGTGACACTCGATATCGTGATGCCGGTGAAGGATGGCGTCACCGCCCTTCGTGAGATCCGCCAGGAATATCCCGGGGCGCGGATCATCATGGTGAGCGCCGTCGATCAGCGGGAAAAGCTGTTGGAATGCATTCGTCTGGGCGCGCTCGATTTCGTTGTCAAACCGTTCAACAAAGCCAGTCTTACGGATGTCTTGTCGCGGGTGGCGACCGAGTCTCCCCCCAGCCCTCCGCTTTCGACCTCCGCCTGAACGCTCATGGAAGACAAGCTCACCGTTCTGATTGTCGATGACTCGGCACTCTATCGCCAACTGGTGAGGAACGTGCTGCGCGAGGTGCCGGGAGTTGAGGTTCTGGGAGCCGCCAAGGGAGGGCAGGAGGCGCTCGACCTGGCGGCTCAACTTGACCCCGACCTGTTGACCCTCGACGTTCACATGCCCGACATCGACGGCATTCATGTGTTGCGGGAACTCAAGAAACGCCGCGCGCGGTGTCGGGCGCTGATGCTCAGCAGTCTGACCGCCAATGGAGCCCAGGTGACCACGGATGCCCTGCTGGAGGGGGCATTCGACTTCATCCAGAAGCCGAGCGGTGCCAATGCCGAGACGAATCGGGTGCTGCTGCGCGACGCGTTGACCGACAAGATCACCGCCTTCCGCGCCAGTCGTGCCAGGCGCCGGCTTGTCTCGTCGACCGCCCGTCCCGCCGAAACGCCTCTCGTCCCCCCTTCAGAAGAGGCAGCGGCTCCCGGTTTTCGCTGTGAGGCTCTGGTGGTGGCCACCTCGACGGGGGGCCCCGTGGCCCTGCGGGAATTCCTGCCGGGGCTTCCCGCCGATCTGCCGGTTCCCGTGTTTGTGGTCCAGCACATGCCGGCCCAATACACCCGGCCGCTGGCCGAACGGCTCAACCAGGTCTGTCCGCTCGAGGTGCTCGAAGCGGTCGACGGAATCGCCGCCGAAGCGGGCTCGGTCTACATCGCCCCTGGCGGGAAACATCTCAAGCTGGAGCGCCGGGTGGGCAAGGTGCGGCTCAAGCTGACTGAGGATCCCCCCGAGAATGGCTGTCGTCCCGCGGCCGACTACCTGTTTCGTTCGGCCGCTGAGATCTGGCCGGGCCGCCTGATGGCGGTCGTCCTCACCGGGATGGGTCGGGATGGCATGCTGGGCTGTCGCCAGATTCGGGAGCAGGGGGGGTACATCCTCGCGCAGCATGCCGACGGATGCAGTGTCTATGGCATGCCCAAGGCCGTCATTGACGAGAAACTGGCCCACGCCGTACTGCCTCTCGACAAACTGGCTCCCGCCATCGTCCAACGCATCCGGCGCAGCCGCAGCTGAACCGGTCCCCGCAGCTCCTTCCGTCTCGACTCACGCATGACAACCCTCGCCAAGCCATACGCCCTGATCGCCGAAGACAGCCGGATCCAGGCGAAGATTCTCGAGAACCGACTGATCCAGGGGGGCTATGAGGTGGCGGTCGCCGGCGATGGCGGCAAGGCTCTGGAACTGGCCCGCCAGCGCAAGCCCGACATCATCATTTCCGACATCGAGATGCCCCGGGTCACCGGCTATGAGTTCTGCCGGGCGGTGAAGCAGGATCCCCAGCTTCGGCATGTGCCGGTCATCTTGCTGTCGACACTCGCCGAGCCCGAAGACATCATCCGAGGGTTGGACGCCGGTGCGGACAACTACGTGACAAAGCCTTACGATCACAATTATCTTCTGTCCCGCATCGAAGCGCTGCTCAGCACGCCGATCACGGCCGAATCGGATCAGGCGACGGAGATTCAGGTGACCCTCGCCGGGCAGAAGTATCGGGTGAAATCGGGACGTCAGCAGGTCTTGAACCTGCTGGTCTCGACCTTCGAGAACGCGGTTGAGAAGAACCGGGAGCTGCACCGGGCCAATGAGCAGCTGACGCTGGCCAAGGAAAAGCTCACGCAGTGGAACGCCCAACTGGAGTCTCTCAACGGACAGTTGGCCAAGGCCAACGACCGCATGAGCCGCGATCTGGCCGCGGCTGCGCGTGTGCAGCGTTCGCTGCTTCCCGACGACCAGCTACAGATCTCGGGAGTCTCGATCGCCTGGAAATACACCCCCTGTGAAGAACTTGCCGGCGACTTTTTGAACCTGGTCCCGCTCGACGATTCGCACCTTGCGATTTTCGTCGTGGATGTCAGTGGACACGGGGCCGCATCTTCGCTGCTGGCGGTCGCGGTCGGGCGATTGCTGACCGGGCAGGCTTCCGCCACTTCACTGCTGGTCCGGACCGATCCGCTGACGGGCAAGCCCGTCATCACCCCGCCCGCCGCCGTGGTCTCCGAACTCAACCGGCGATTCCCCATGGAGAGCCAGGCGGGGCTGTACTTTACAATCGCCTATGGCGTGCTCAGCACCAAGACCCGCGAATTCCGCTATGTTTCCGCCGGACATCCCGCCGGCGTCCACCTGCCGCAGGGGGCGGCTCCCACGTTTCTGGAAGGGGAGGGATTTCCCGTGGGCTGGCTTGAGGATGTCGATTACGACGAGCAACGAATCCAGCTCGCCCCCGGAGATCGACTCTACTTCTACTCGGATGGCGTCAATGAGGCGCTCAGTCCTTCTGGTGAACTGTACGGCGGTGATCGATTGCTGGCCAACCTGACGCAGTACGCGGGGCAGCCGGTGGCGGAGGGGGTCACCACCCTGTTCCAGGCCACAATCGACTGGAGCCTTCCGCAGGGTCCTCACGATGATGTGTCGATCGTGGGGATTGAAATCGAGTAGAACCAGATTCCCAGCCGCCAAGGCACGGGCTGGCGAACGCCAGCACACGGCCACTCGACTGGATTTTGGGGACACTGGACTTCAGGGACACCCGATAGCCCCGGGAGGTACGGACGGGGCAAAAGGGGCAGGGGAACTCGGCTGCCGTTCTTCGGCCGACCGCTCTTGCCCTTCGGACCACTAGGGCGTCGCCGCGACGGTCACCTCGACAGGGCACCGCAGGGTCTGGGCGACCACGCAATACCGCTCACTCAGCTTGCGGAGGCTCTCCCGCTGCTCGGCGGTCAGGTCTCCCGCCAGCTGAAAACCAACCCGAATGGCGAGAAACCCCACGGGAACTTCCCGGGCGACCCCCAGAGTTCCCCGAAAATCGAGGTCCCCCTCCACCACAACCCTCCCCCCCCGGATCGGAATCTGCAGTGCAGTTGCCACCGCCAACAGGGTGACCCCCGCACATCCCGCCAGGGCCTGCAGCAGCATGTCGCCCGAGCAGGCGAAGGTTCCCTCGCCCCCCGCGGCCGGATGCAGGCCGGCTATGGCCAGCGGGCCGGGTGTCGGCACAGCGCACGACGGGTCCGCCAGGCTCAGCACCCCCTCGGCCCGCAGCGTTTGAAACGCAGCCTGTGGATCGTCTTTGTATCGGGCCTTCAGCGGAGCCTGACGGTTTCGCAACTCTTCGGAATTCACAGGGAGCCATCTCACAGATTCAGGAACAGAGTGTCGGATGTCGACGTGACATCCGACACCAGTCACAGCGGTGAAGGCGGAGTGCCGAGCCGGTTCGGCACCCCACCTGTCAAACCGTTTCACCCACCCAGCTCTCAGGTCGTCGGGGGAATGGGAATCCAGGTCCGCTTGTCGAACGATTCCAACACGGCATCCGCGACCGCCTGGGCCGAGGCACCATGATCGAACCCAGGAACGCAATCGCGACCTTCGACAATTCCTGAGACAAACTCCCACGCGAGGTCGTACCGGAACACGGTGCTGGGGACCCCATCCGCGGGATTGCGCGGGCTCCCGGGCCAGACCAGAAACTCCCTGGGAACCTCAACTTTCTCGAGCGACTGACCGTGCCGTCCCAGCAGAATGGTGTTCGGCTCCTTCAATTGGTAGACCGCTGACGCTTCGCTGCCGTTGACCTCGGCCCAGTCGTGCCCGAACCCGTCATAGTGGTATCCCTTGGCGAGCGTTGTTCCCTCGAGGACTCCGACGCCCCCCCGTTCGAACAGGCAAATCAACGCCGACCAGTCATCGACCTCCGAGGGGGGGCAGGGTGCGCCCTGCGGAGTCTTGTCGCGGGGGACGAACTGGGCCACCGCGCCGGTGATCGACGTCATCCGCCCCATCAGGTCCTGCGCGTAGTCGATCCGGTGGATGGTCATGTCGAACAGATCACCCGCTCCGGCGTTCTTCTTGTACTGCCGCCATCCCCAACTGGTCTCAGGCCAGTCAAGAAACCGCTGGCTGCGGAAATGCCTGGGTGTCCCCAGCGCCCCCGTATACAGCAGGTGGCGCAGGTACCGCATCGAGGGGGCGAACCGGTAGGTGAAGGCGGTCATGTGCCGCAGCCCACGGCTGTGCGCCGCCCGGTACATGTCGAGCGACTCCTGGTGGTTCAGCCCCAGGGGCTTTTCGCACATGACATGCTTGCCCCCTTCCAGGCAGGCCAGCGCCAGGGGGTGATGGGTGTCATTGGGAGTGCAGATGATGACCGCATCGATCTCGGGATCGCGGGCGATTTCCCGATAGTCGGTGGTGATCCGCTGGATCCCCCAATCGGAGATCCGCTTGTTCAACAGAACTTCATTGGGATCACAGGCCGCCACAAGCCGGGCGCGAGGATCAAGGCGAATCCCGGGAACGTGATGGTAATCGGCGACCGCGCCGGCCCCGATGATGGCAATGCGAATGGGCTGAGACATGCTGGCAGGGAAAGAGGTTTCTCGGACAGGACAACACGCGGAGAAGCAAACACTGTGATCGCGGGAACGGTCACAGCTCAGATGTTTTGGGCGGAACCGGCGGACGGCTGCGGAGAGCCATGCCCATCCGGGGTTCGGGGTCGAAGCTCGGACAGCAACCGGATGAGACGGGCGGCATCGGTGTGCCGTACGGCGCGTCGCGAGACGGCTTCACGAGCCAGACGAATACGGGTTTCAATCTCGGCGGGTTGCAGACCGGTTGTGGCCGCCAGGTGATCGATCCTCCGTGGCAGCCGCTCGGCATCCCGTCCGAGCCTCAGTTCCGTCAGCAGCCGTTCCAAGTACGCCTGCAGAGGCACCAGACCATTGCGAGAGCGCCAATACAGGTTTCCGAGGGCGTCGGTATGTTCCACCAGACTGTGACGGGGAGGCTGCCGCGGCGGCAACGGACTGCCGAACCGCTGCGAACCGGCCCAGCCGAACAACAGCAGCAAGGTGACCACCTGCAGCGTCACTGGACGCAGCCAGTGATTCAGCAGCAATCCCACAACCTGCGGTTGCCCACTGGCATTCAGCGATTCGTCGAAGATCAGGGACGAGTCGGAAGAGGCCAGACGCTGCAGCAGCCTCACGGCCAGGACCCCCGCACGCCGCGACTGGTCGTCATTCAGCGCGCGGTTCGAAAAGAGGTGGTCGCTGGCCAGGACGATGATCCGACCGCGGCCATGGAGCAATTCGACCCCCTGCACTCCCTGATCCGTTCGCAGCAGGACGTCTCCCCGTTTCGACCCGGTGATCTCGGCCTGCGTCTGCCAGACGATTCCGGTCAGGGGAAACACCCCGTCATCGGCCTCGACGGGGGCGGGTTCGCTGGCCTCGGGAGGGGCCGCTCTCGCGGGTGGGGGCGCCAGGACTTTGTCGGGACGCAATTCGGGAATCGGATTAGGGGGCGGGCCGGCGTTGGGCTGGGGCTGGGACTGGCCCAGAGGCGTTCCCCCGGAAGATGCGGGCTTCTCGAAGGCAGCGATGTGAACCCCCAACGCCGGGATCTCCACGTCGGGATTTTTCCAGGGGGGAGCAAACAGTAAACGGCCGCCGCGCCCGACCCAGTCGAGGAGTTCACTCCATTCGGCGTCGCTGGGGGTCCGGGCAGGACCCAGGATGCAAAGGGTGCCGTCGGGAGAAAGGGACTTCGCGGAGCGTGTGAGGGGGATGAGGTTGCGCGAGACCTGCGACCAGCGGCGCTCGGCGAATTGGTAGATCGCATTGCGCCCCCCGAAATCGACATTCCAGCTGTCATTGATTTCGGACGAGTCGAGGCGCGGGAACCAGATCTGCAGTCCGAGGGAGACCGCGATGGCCAGCAGGCCAAGCACGACCGGCCACTTCCTGGGGGGCGTGCGGGCGAGGGGAACTGGAGCATCGCCGGAGTTCAAAATCAGGCTCTCCCAAGGGAAACATAACAGACATTATCGGACGTTGCGTACTTCCCGTTTCTGGCGTTTTCCTGCGGAATTCCGCAACTCCCCACATCTCCCTCCAGAGTTGCGCCCCCCCTCATGCCACCACCTCTTCAAACACTCCCATGCGCCGAAACTTGGCATAACGACGGGTCAGCAACTCTCCCCGGGGGATCTGCGACAGGTCCCGCAGGATCCGCTGCAAAGCCCCCTTCAGCAGCACGGCGGTCGCCCGATGGTCCCGGTGGGCCGCTCCCAGCGGTTCCGGAATCACCTCGTCGATCACCCCCAGCCGCAACAGGTCGGAACTTGTCAGCTTCAAGGCCCGCGCTGCCTTGTCGGCATGCTTGCGATCCTTCCACAGAATCCCGGCACACCCTTCCGGGCTGATCACCGAGTAGTAGGCGTGCTGCAGCATCGCAATGTGATCGCCGATGCCAATCCCCAGTGCTCCTCCGGAACCCCCTTCGCCGATCACCACACATGCGATCGGCGTATCGACGCGCGACATCTCGCGCAGGTTCAGGGCGATCTGGTACGCCTGGCCCCGCTCCTCGGCTCCCATGTCGGGAGACGCGCCGGGGGTGTCGATCAGACAGATCACCGGCAGTTTGTACTTGGCCGCCATCTGCATCCGCAGGAGAGCCTTGCGGTACCCTTCCGGATGAGGCGAGCCATTCCCCGTCCGTTCCCGATCCTTCAGCGTATGTCCCTTTTGCTGTCCGATGAACATCACCCGCCGGTCTTCCAGCTTGGCGAACCCTGAGAGAATCGCCGGATCGTCACCGTACGAGCGGTCCCCATGCAGCTCCACGAACTCGTCGAAGACCAGTTCCAGGTAATCGCTGGAATGCGGACGGTCGGGATGCCGGGCCACCTGCACAATCGCCGCGGCATCCAGCTTCTCGAAGACCTCCCGCCGCAGGCGGTTCAGTTCGAGCCGCGTTGTGCGGATCTGGTCGCGGATGGAAAAATCGGGATCGGGAATCCGCTCGAGCTCGGCGAGACGGTCCTCCAGCACGACCAGAGGTTTTTCGAAAGGGAGTCGATACTGCGGAGGCATCGGTCACAGAAGAAAAAGAGGAAACAAACCCGGGAAATCACCCGGTGAATGAGATCGAGGTGCACGAGTCGCCCTGTGCCGGGGTCCGAGGTGCCAAGGTCCCAGGCGCAGAGGACTGTACGACGCTCCCGTGTCAGGCGGACGGAAGATCGTCGAACCCCAGCAGATCATCGATCTTCATCTGATTAGCCGCCGGAGGAGTCGCGGGCTTTTTCGGGGCCGGAGGTGGCACCGGCGGCTTCGCCGGTACAACCGCCGCCGGCTGGGGAGCCACAGGGGGACCCGGAACGACAGGCCGGGCGACAGGCGGCGGAGCCGGAACCTGCGGTGGGCGCACGGCCCCCGGGGGAACCGGCGGCGCGGGCACCCCGCCGCCAGCGGGCAAGGCACCTGGTTGTGCCTGACCGGGAACTCCCACCCACGGTGCGGGCATGCCCGGGTAGGGGGGCTGGGCTGGGTAGTACCCTGGAGGTGGCATCATTCCGGGGGGAAACTGGCCAGCAGGAAACTGGCCGGGATACATCTGACCCGGCGGGAACTGACCCGGCACGAAGCCTCCTGGATACACACCCGGGGGGTACGCCGCCACGGGAGCCGTCGGCAACGGCGCGGCAGGCCGCGCCGTTGCCGCCTTGGCGGGAGCGGGCTGGGGCTTCTTCTCGGGAGCGGGGCTCGGGGCCGGGCTCGTCTTCTTGGGAGCCGCGATCCCCAGCATGGTCCGCATGGCGTCGGTGCGGCTGTCGAGACGGTCCCCCAGGTTTTGTCCCACCTCCTGTTCGGCCTTCTCCTTTTCGGTCAGTTCGCGCTTTTCGACAACTTCTTCCTTCCAGGGGTTCACGCGGCGGAACTCCGCCAGGAATTCGTTGAACGACTTGTGTCGCAGATCGGGTTTCTTGGCGAGCAGCCGCAGCACAATGCGATCCATCTCCTCGGTGATGTTGGAGTTGATCATCGAGGGGGGGGGAGCGGGATCCTGGATGTGCCGCATCAGTAAATCATTCGGGGTCGCCCCGGCGAAGGGGGGGGTGCCGGTCAGCATCTCGAACAACATCACCCCAAACGAATACAGGTCGACCTGGAAGGACAGGGGCTTCCGCATGATCTGCTCGGGAGCCATGTAAGACCGGGTCCCCTTGGCGGTCTTCGATTTGGGAGCGAACACCTTGGCCAGCGCCCCGGCCGGTTTGCCCGCCAGCGACATGTCGATCACCTTCAACTCACCCGACTTGTTCACCAGCACGTTGTCGGGCTTGATGTCGCGATTGATGAAGCCCTTGTCGTGCAGGTGTTGGTATGCCATCGCGGCCGACTCGATAATCCGTCGCAGCCGCACCTGCACCGAGGTGAGATTGTTGAACAGCTGCGCCTTCAGATTCGGAGCGTTGAACAACTCCATCGTGAAGTACGCCTCTTTCTTGAACATCGTCCCCCAGTGACCATCGAAATACTTGATGATGTTCGGGTGATCGAGCAGCTTGCCGACGGCGAACTCGTTCTTCATAGCCGCGATCTGCTCGGGGTCTTTCATGGCGTCCCCGGTCAGTTGCTTCAATGCGATCCGCTTCTGCCCATCCGCCGCCTGAACCTCCCAGACCTGGCTGCTCTTTCCACCGGCGATGAACGAGACAATCTTGTACGCGCCGATCATCGACTGGTCGGCCGCGTCTTTCTTGTCTTTGTCCTTGCCCGCTCCCGGTCCAGATGCCGTGGCCATGTTCAATCCCTCGCGGTCAAAAACCGCTGTTGGTTGTGTTGGGCTTTTTCTTCTTGCCGGCCTCCGCTCCAGGCTTCGCTCCGGCCGCGGTCTCCGTCCCGGCCAAGGCCCGCAGAGGTGTACCGTCGGCCAATTCCCGAGTCGTTGCCACAATCACCTCATCGGTCGCCCCGAATCGCCCCGAGACAAACACCGCGTCTCCCCCGGCACGCCCATGGACCTGCACGGGGAGATTGCGCACCACGCCGTCTCGCAAGACCTGCACTCGCCGCGTTCCGTCGGGCTGATTGCCCACCGCGGCCACGCTGACCGCCGTCACGGGATCGCGGGGCAGCAACAGCGACTGGACTGTCTGGCCCGGGCGCAGCTTTCCCGTTTCATTCTCAATCAGCAGCACTGCTTGGGTAGGAGACTCGACCAATTGGCTGACCGCTGCAAAACGCTCCTCCAACGGAAGCAGAGCCAGTACCTTCGCAACGACGGCACTTCCCTCCACCTGGATCTCCATTTGCCCCCCCACCTGGATCAGAGACCGGTCCACGGGAGCCTCGACCTGCAGTTGGCGGGAATCGACCAGACGGGCCAGTTTCTGCCCCGCCTTCACAAACTCTCCTTCCACCACCCGCAGCCGCTCCAGGGTGCCGCCAAACGGTGTGCGGACAACCGCCTCTTCGGCGTCGTAGGTCGCCAACGCGACTTCGGCCTCGGCCTCGTCCACACGGGCCTCCAATATTGCGAGCCTGGCTCCGTCGGCCTGTGCCTTCTCGGCCTGAGCAGCCTTCAGCCGCGCTTTGGCCCGGCGGACCATCAGTTGCTGTCGTGTGTCATCGAGACGGATCACTTCGGTTCTCTCCCGAACCGCCTCCCCTTCCCGGGCGGAAATCACCCGCACGATGCCATCGCTGGGAGCCACCAGTTCAACCGCCCTGGCCGATTCGAGAGACAATCGAATGCGATAGCCATCCGGCGGCAACAACTGCACTGCCTCGCGGCGAACAATCACCTGCGGCAAAGGTGCCGCCGATTTCTCATTGCCTCCATCGTCCTGCACAGTCCCCTGGCCCCAGAGGGCACCCCGCCCCAGACCGGCGAACACCAACAGGACCACTCCTGCCCAGGCCCAGCGGCGAGCACCGTAAAATGACCAAGAAGGCAGTGACATGTGTGCAGTCTGGCAACCGAAGGAGTTTGGGGGGACAAACTGTCCTTCAGTGCAGGACAACTCCCCTTGCCGGTAACGTAAGGTTAAGTGGCGCAACCAACAGTGTCAACGGCTTTTGTGTTTCACGCAGTATCCCTCCAACCGGTATTTTGCTACTCTCTCCGCCGCCCGCGGTCCCCGGCAGCCGAACGACTCCGGCTGGACTGTCTGCCTCCGTGGGACTCCCCTGCCCCCCCTTCCCACTCGCCTCCTTTCCCGTTTCGTTCCAGGGAAACCGCGCCATGACCTCTCTTGTTCTCCTTTTGACCTGTGCCACCTGCAGCACCAGCCCCCTGGACGACGCTCCCGCTACTGCGGTTCGCTACTCGGGAACCTTGCTCTCAGGGGTCCGCAATGGCGAGGGAAGCCCTGTCAAAAGGTTCACCCTCTACGGGTTGGTCCGACCGACCGAATCTGGCCGCGAGCTCACCTGGTTCCTGACCGAACGCGGTGCGGGGACTTGGTCTTGGCCCGAGCGGTTCGGGCAGATCACTCTCAATAAAGATTGGTCCGCCACGGGCGGAACCCCACCGCGTCTGCTCTACGACTACGAGGGGGCGCCCACAGTAATCGGCTTCCCCCTCCCGGTGGTTGACTACTTCCCCAAACTGATGGCGGGGGCCCAGTGGATGCAGGAGAAGGAGTCGTGGGAGGTTCAGGAAGCGGTCCGGAAGCAGGATCGCGACTGCTGGCAGGTGCAGGTCACCACGGGCTTCGGCAAGAAACGCTCCCTGTGGGTCCTCAAGGACGCTCCTCTGCTGGTGGCCCTCGAGGAAAAGGTTTTTGTCGGCCAGGGAGACGAGCACCGGCTGACTCTTCAATTGGAGGAATTTGAGCCGGTTTCCGCCGCCGATCTGGAACGCCACCAGGCGTTTTGCGCGAAGTTGATCGACCTGCAGTCGCAACTGCAGCGCCAGCCGCAGGAATTCCGCCCCGAGCTCAGCGACAGCCAGCTGAAACTCGTGGCCAAATCCCTTCCAGAATTGAAGTCGATGTCGGCCGACACTCCCTGGAGCGGCTTGGTCACGGCCATTTCCAGCGACCTCCGTGGTCAGTCGGATCGGTCGAGTGACGTCGAGCGGCTCAAGCAGAAATTCGTCGGCAAGACAGCCCCCTCCTTTGAACTGTCGCTCCTCGACAAGCAACAGATCTCTTCGGACGACCTCAAGGGTCAGGTCGTCGTCCTGCACTTTTGGGAATACCAGGCCGAACCTCTGGTCGAGCCGTACGGCCAGATTGGATTTCTCGATTTCCTCCACGACAAGCGTCGCAAACTGGGCGTGAAGATTTTCGGTGTCGCCGTCGATGAACGGTTTGGCCAGGAACAGTCCGCCCTGACGGCCGCCAAGTCGGTCGGCCGGCTCAAGAGCTTCATGAATCTGAGCTATCCGCTGGCTGGGGATGATGGCAAGCTTCTGAAGCGATTTGGTGACCCGCGGGAATCGAACGCCAAGCTCCCCCTCTGGGTGGTGATTGGAGCCGATGGCAAGATTGCCCACTATCACTCCGGTTTGTACACAATCAACAACGACGAGGGACTGAAGGAGCTCGACCAGAAGCTGATCGAGAAGATTCGGGAGGCTCGCGGCAAGGCCGAGCCCGCTCCCGCTCCCGCGAAGTGATCTGGCCTCCGGAGCCCTGGGGCGAGCACTCATCCAAGAGCACCGGCAACTGCTGTTTTCCCAACCAGCTCCCCCCTGCCGTGCTGTCAGCGGCGAGGGGGGCTTTGGCAGGCATATCTGGACGAATGCGATCTTGGGCCAGCACGGGACAAAGGCGGGGACCGAAAAATCTCACTTTTGACTTGCGTGGTCCGTGTTCCTCGTTATTATATCACCTTCTGAGTCGTGATTAGATTCAGTTCCTACCGGACGCCATCCGATGAAACTGTCGCGGAAATCCGACTACGCCCTGAGGGCTTTGTTCACTCTGGTTTCCAACCAGAATGAGCGGCCGGTGTCAGTGCGGGAGTTGGCCGAGTCGAACGACATTCCTCGTCGCTTCCTGGAGCAGATTATGCTCGAACTCAAGTCTGAGGGCTGGGTTCAAAGCGTTCCTGGCCGGGACGGGGGGTTCTTGCTGGCGAAGCCGGCCACTGCGATCACCATGGGTGAAGTGGTGCGTCACTTCGATGGAATTCTGGCCCCTATTTCCTGCGTCTCCACGTCTCATTTCGAGCCGTGTTCGCAGGAAGGCAAATGCCGGTTCCGCCGGATCATGCTGGATGTTCGCAACTACGTCTCCCGGATGATGGACCAGGCAACACTCGCTTCGGTCTTTCAACAGCCTGCCGTGACTCACGAAGAAGTTTTCTCCCAGGAGTTCGTCATGGGTGACGGGATTTGACGTGGTCACTGTGCGGCGAGGGCTCCCCTGCCGCTGGTGTGTTCGTCGATTCAATTCCTGTCTGAGGGCAGCTTCTTCATTGTGGTTGGCCCAGCGGGCAAATCGCAGGTCGGATGGACGCAGATTTTTCTTCTGTGTCAATATACTACCCATAAGGTCGTGGTTAATTTCTGGTGGCTCATGACACGCTTGTCAATTGGTGGGACCCTGTTGGCCATTTTGCTGATGACGGTGGGATGTGCTCCCTCCGCTTCTTCCAGTTCCGCCGGCTCGGGCGGTTCGGAGACTGGCAGCGAACTCCTCAATGTCTCGTATGACCCCACGCGCGAACTCTGGAAGGAGTTGAACTCCGACTTCATCCAAAGTTGGCAGAGCAACGGCGGGGGAAGCGTCAAGATCAAGCAGTCTCACGGCGGGTCCAGCACTCAGGCCCGCGCCGTGATCGACGGCCTGGAGGCGGACGTCGTCACGCTGGCGCTCTGGACCGATACCGATGCGATCCACAAAAAGGGGTTGCTGAAAGAGGGCTGGGATCAATCGTTTCCGCACGGGAGCAGCCCCTATCTGTCCACGATCGTCTTTGTGGTCCGGAAGGGAAATCCCAAAAAGATCGCCGACTGGAACGATCTCATTCAGCCCGGAGTTTCAATCATCACCCCCAATCCCAAGACCTCGGGCAACGGCAAGCTGGCGTTTCTGGCCGCTTGGGGCAGTGTCCTCAAGCGCGGCGGCGATGAGCAGGCGGCCCGTCAGTTCGTCACCTCGCTCTACCGTCAGGTCCCGGTTCTCGACACCGGAGCCCGCGGAGCCACCACGACCTTCGCCCAGAAGGGAATTGGCGATGCTCATCTGACCTGGGAAAACGAAGCTCATCTTGAGGTCACCGAGTCGGCTGGCGAGCTGGAGATTGTCTATCCCAAGCAGAGCATTCTTGCTGAGCCTCCCGTCGCCATTGTCGACTCGAATGTCGACCGTCGCGGCACTCGCAAGGTGGCCGAGGCCTACCTGCAGTTCCTCTACACACCGGCTGGGCAGGAAATCATCGCCCGCCATCACTACCGCCCCCGGAACGCCGAAGTTCTCGCCCGGCACCGGGCGAACTTTCCGGAAATCCAACTGTTTCCGATCACGGACCTCGTCGCCAGTTGGGATGAGGCCCAGGGGAAATTCTTCGGCGACGGCGGCGTCTTCGATGTGATTTACGAACCCGAGCCGACGCCGTCCAAATCGGATCTGTAACCGCCCGACGGCTTCCGCGGTGCCGCGGCGTTAGCCGCTCTTCCTCCCCGATGATTTTCGTCCGTGTTCCCGGAGACCTTCATGTCCACTTCACAACCTGCTGGAAAGAAGCCCAGTTCCCCGGTCCCGAATTCGTCTCCCAATTCTGCCGACACTCCTCAGGTCGATCCGGCCGAAGTGCAGGCCTTGCTGAACTCGCTGGGTGCCACGGCTGAAGATCAAGTACCGGCAGCCGACCCCAAACTGCAGTCCTGGTTCCAGGGAATGCTCCCGCATCTCCCCGGCGAGCAGACCTCCGATCGACCGGCGACTCAGCCCGCCGTCGCTCAGCGCAGCACTCCTCCTGCTACGCCGGCACAAGCTGCCCCGCGGCGGGGACGGATGGAGGCCTGGGAACTGGGTCACAAAGCTGTCGCGCCGCAGAATGTGAGCCTGGGGACGGCCTCGACCGGTCCGGCGTCTCCCGCCTCGAACACCACACGGTCGAATACCACCAGCCGTCCGGTCGCCCCCTCTTCCACGCAGGATCTGAACAAGGATCAATCCTCCACACGGGACGCCGAGATTGATCAGTTGGCAGGACTGCTCTCGGCGGCCCCCCCTGCTCCGGCCACTCCCCGCCGCCGAACAGGGGCTCTGCGGGTGACTCCGCCGCCAGCCAAAGGATCTGAACGGCACGATTCCGCCAGGCAGCCGGCCGTTTCGGCCCCGCAGGTGTCTGAAGTTCCCGACCCTCCGGCTCAGGATGACGAGTCGGAGGCTCGGGACGAAGAGTTGCGGGATCGAGTCATTCGGGAACTCCAGCGTGTGCCGGCTCTGTCACAGGCAGCCGTCCAGGTGACGGTTCGCAATGGTACGGTCACGCTGGTGGGCGAATTGGCCAGCGACTACGAGCGGCAACTGGGCGGGCACTTCGCCCGGCAGGTGTGCGGGGTCGACACGGTGGTGGATCTGACCCGGGTGCGGGGAGGAGAGACCACTCCAGCCTCCGCGGCCAGCAAGCCGGCTGCGGCGTCCCGACCGGCCCCCCGGAAGTCGCCCGGAGCCAACCGATCAGCAGGGTCGTCCTGGAGCCTGCCGCTCAAACCCACATGGATTGCGGGAGTGGCGGGGTTGGTTGTCCTGGCCTGGTGCGGCCTGAGTTTTGGCAAGCGGGATGTGGACCGCATCGAGGTCCATCCAGCCCAGGGTCGTGTGCAATTTGGAGAGGCGATCCCCGAGGGAGCGCTGCTCACGCTGCACCCGCTCTCCCCTTCACTGACGATTCGTCCGCGGGCAACCGTCAAGGCGGATGGCACGTTCCAGATTTCGACCTACGGGGCAGCCGATGGTGCTCCCGAGGGAGCTTACCGGGTCACGATTGTCTGGCACAAACTGGTGGAAGTCGACGGTGAACCCACCGCGGGGCCCAACCTGCTTCCCCCCCCCTACGCACAACCTGGCACCACCGAACTGCGCGTGTCGGTGAAACCGGGCACCAATGAGTTGTCCCCTTTGCAGATCCGGCCCTGAGGATTGTTTTCCTCTGGGTTTCTGCTGGTTTTTTTATGTTTTTTCAGGAGTGTTGACATGGAGCGAGTGCGAACAAGGTCGCCGGCAGGACGGGCACGAAGCCTGCCTTCGACCGGTCCGGGGCGTGGCGGTTTCACGCTGATTGAGCTGTTGGTGGTGATTGCCATCATCGGAATTCTGGCCGCGTTGATTCTGCC
>CAIOTJ010000080.1 GCA_903861195.1 uncultured Planctomycetaceae bacterium
ATTCTTGCGCAGGTAGGGTCTCCCTTTGTCAGGCCGATTACCTGTCGGCTGCGCGACAGCGATGATTTCAGTCTCAATCGGACTTCTGTCGAAGGCCATCCTCCTAAGATTTACCTCCCTGTGATCAACTGGCTTCGAAGGCCCATTGGCGAGACTCGATGAAACCGTTGCTGCTCCCCTTCATCTTCAACATCCTTGTTTTGGTACCGATCGCCGGGATGACGCTGTTCGGTGGGGAACCGGGTGGGCAACTTGCCAGTCAGGGAAAATTCCCGGAAAGCGCGGGGTTCCGCACCATCGTCGGCTCGATCTGGACGGCGATCTTGATCGGGTCGGTTCTGGGTCTGGTTTGGCCAGTCCAGATGTCGCCGCTGTTGCTGATTCAGGTGATCTATAAGTCGTTGTGGCTGCTTGTGTTCGTGCTCCCCCGATGGCTGGGCGGGCGCGCCCAGGAGGTCCCCTCCGGCATCGCGCTCACGTTTTTGGTGATCGTCTTGAGTTACCCCTTGGTGATTCCGTGGGGGCAGGTGTTTGGGAAGAGTCGACCCTAACCACAGCTCTTTCGGCCCCGAACGGGCCAACAGACCGGCCCCAGGGGCCGGGCGGCACCACCCTCTGTTTCGAAATCTCAAACGGATCGGTTTGCTGTCATGCCAAAAGGTGTAAGACGCTTTCAGGTAAACCGTTGCGTCACAAGAAGGGCATCTGTCAAACAAAGAGTGCCAATCCAGGGTGGCCCCCGAAATTGCCCCGACATTGCCAGCTTGTACATCCTGTGCATACGGTACGACAGGCAAGAAGCGGCGTGGGACGGGATCGCACCCGCGATTCAGCGCGGCGACGATTGCTGGACACGGACGTGGAATGCTTCGCAATGATCGTCTGGCACTGGGCTGACTGGACTGTCCAGCTGCTGTGTTATCGCGACGAACCGAGGACGAGCCGATCGCCAGAGACCGACCGAGTCCAGACGTGGGGCGGTCACGGGGTTGCAACCAGATGGGCAACCTCTGAAGATCATCGACGTTGATGGCATCCCGTCTGAAACGACTTCACCCCCGAGATTTCCCATGTCCCGGTCCAGTCCCTTTCGTTGCTGGCGTCGACTTGTTCAGACCGCCGAGCTGGCAGAGCGCCTGGGGCTGTCCTCCCGGGCTGCGATGGAACAAGCGGCGGCTGTACGGCAGGCTTCCGCGGGGGCGGTGAGCCGGCGGCAGTTTCTCAAGGCGACCGGGGCGTTGGGAGCGGGGGCTTGGGGGGCAGGTCGGCTGGCGGGAGCCGGGCCCGCGCAGGCTGCTCCGCGAAGGATTCGCGACCTGTCGGTGGGAGTTGTCGGGGGGGGGCTGGCCGGGCTGCTGGCCGCCCGCGAGCTGACCCGGGCCGGGGCGACCGTGACCATTTATGAGGCGGCCGATCGATTGGGTGGACGGGTCCATTCTCTGCGTAACACCTTCCCCGGGCAAGTTGCCGAGTTGGGGGGCGAACTGATCGACACGCTCAGCACCACCATGCTGGGGCTGGCGCGGGAATTCGACCTCGAGGTTGAGGATGTCAACAAGGTCGATGGCGAAGTCTTTTATCACTTTTTCGATCAGCACTATTCCGAAACCGAGTTGGTCGACGACCTGCGGCAGTTTGTTCCCATCATGAAGGCGGATGTCCGCGCCCTGTCCAAGGAGGTCTCAGCCACGAGTTTCACGCTCCAGGACCGCCGACAGGACCTGATCTCGCTGGAAGAGTACCTGGATGGTTCGAATGGCCGAGCGACGGCGGCGAGTCCGTTGCTGCGGGAAGTGATTCGTGCTGCCTACACGATTGAGTATGGCCAGGACCTGGCCGAGCAGAGTTCACTCAACTTCCTGCACTTCATCCATCCTGACAATCGTTCGAATTTCACTCCCTGGGGCTTGTTCAGCGACGAGCGTTATCACATCGTCGGGGGCAATGACCAGATTGTGACCAGGCTGGGACAGCAGTTGGTCGCCCAGATTGAACTGGGGCGTCGCCTCTGCCGCGTGGCCCGTCGCCCGGATGGCCGCGTCCAGCTGACGTTTGGCAACGGTCCCGCCGTCACCCGCACGCACGACCGGGTCATCCTGGCGATTCCCTTCACCACGCTGCGTGACGTGGAACTGGACGCGAGTCTGGCTCTTCCCCAATGGAAACTGGACGTGATTGCCCAATTTTCATTGGGGGTGAACAGCAAGCAGATGGTTGGGTTCCAGGGACGTCCCTGGGCCGCTGTGGGATCGACCGGCGCGTCGTATGCTGACCTGCCCAAGCTGAATTGCACCTGGGAGACCAACGTCTCCCGCAGCAGCCCCCAGCGCTCGATCCTCACCAATTTCTCGGGGGGCCTGCAGGCTCTGCTGTTCGACCCCAGCCAGCCGCAGCGGGAAGCGGAAGCCTTTCTCAATTCGCTGGATCAGATCTTCCCCGGGGCCAAAGCCCAGGCGGCGCAGGATGGCGGCGGATACCGAACCGTGGTGACGAACTGGTTTCTGAATCCACTCGCCCGCGGCGGCTACACCTGCTATCGCCCGGGGCAATTCACCACCCTCGCGGGACTCGAAGGCGCGCCGCTCCAGAATCTCCACTTCGCCGGCGAGCACACCGACTCGTTCTACAGCTGGCAAGGCTTCATGGAAGGAGCCTGTCTGTCGGGCCTGCGGGTGGCCCGAGAGATCTTGCGGTAGCGTCCCGCGCCAAGCCACGGGGGCGGCGGCCCGGAGCGCTGGGCACCCCTGGTTCACCCGTTCTGGTTCACCCGTCCAAGCCTGAAAGTCACCACGAGGCCGCTCCAGTTCGCCCGGCTTTACGATTCGCCCGGCCCCCGTTTCCCGCCTGCGATTGTCCCCCACCCGCCCGCGGTGGTAGGGTGGTGTCGGTCGAACTGCCACCCCGGTCCGTCCCTGCACACCACTTCTGCCCGAGGTCCCTCTCCCATGCTGGCACTCACCGGTCATTCCTCGCGACTCTGCTCCGGACTCTCCCGGCGGGCCGTGCTGCAGATTGGGGCCCTGGGAATGGGCGGGCTCGCGCTGCCGCAGTTGCTGGCGGCCGAAGAGCGTACGCCCCGGCCGCAACGGCACAAATCGGTCATCATGATCTACCTGGTCGGCGCCCCCCCGCACCAGGACATGTACGATCTCAAGACCGAGGCCCCCAAGGAAATCCGGGGCGAGTTTGAGCCGATTCAGACCAATGTCCCCGGTCTGCAGATCTGCGAGCACCTTCCCCGGCTCGCGGCGATCATGGACAAGCTGGTGCCGCTGCGCTCCATGCACGGCTCTCCCAACGACGCGCACGATTCCTTCATCTGCTACACCGGGCGGTCATTTGTCAATCAGCCCTCGGGGGGCTGGCCCGCGCTGGGGTCGGTGGTCTCGCGCGTGCAGGGACCGGTCACCCCCGCGACGCCGCCGTTTGTGGGCCTGGCCCCCAAGGCGGGGCATCCACCTTATGGTTCTCCCGGGCACCCGGGCATGATGGGCATCGCCCACTCGGCCTTCCGCCCGACCGGCCCGGGTCTCGAAAACCTCACTCTGGGAGATTTTCCCATCAGCCGGCTGTCCGACCGCCGCAGCCTGCTGACCAGTCTCGACCTGTTCAAAAGGCAGGCGGACCAGTCGGGCATGATGACTGGGCTCGACGTCTTCAACCAGCAGGCGTTTGGCCTGCTGACCTCGGGCGGGCTGGCCGAGGCGCTCGATCTCTCGCGGGAAGACCCCGCCATCCGGGCCCGCTATGGGCAGGGGGACCCCAAGAACTACGGCGATGGGGCCCCGCGGAATCTCGAACACTTCCTGCTGGCCCGGCGGCTGGTGCAGGCGGGGGTGCGGGTGGTGACCCTCAACTTCGGCCGGTGGGATTTCCACGACCAGAACTTCAGCGAGGCGAAGAACACCCATCTGCCGCAGTTCGACCAGGGACTGAGTGCGCTGATCGAAGACCTGCACCGGCTGGGGATGGCCGACGATGTGGCGGTGGTTGCCTGGGGCGAATTTGGCCGCACGCCGCGAATCAACAACAATGCCGGTCGCGACCACTGGGCCCAGGTGGGGGGCGGCCTGCTGGCGGGGGGTGGGTTCCGGACGGGGCAGATGATTGGGGCGACCGACCGGCTGGGGGCAACCATCGCCCAGCGGCCGATCCACTTCGGCGAGGTCTTCGCCAGCCTGTACCGGCACCTGGGGCTCGATCCGCATGCCCCGCTGCTGACCGATTTCTCGGGCCGGCCGCATCCGCTGGTCGACGGGCAGCACCAGCCGTTGAAAGAACTGACCTGACCACCCGGGGACGCTTCCCCACCCCCAGTCGGCTTCCCGGAAAAAACCGGCAATTTCCTCGGGAATTTTAACATTCCGGAAGGGGCCCCCCGTCTGCTATTCTGCGGGCACCACCAGCCCCTTCAGTCTGCCCAACCGGCAAAGTCGAGGGGGTTGGGTTGGTTGTGTCCCCTTCCCTGTTGGCCCGCGTGACCCGTGGGCGAAGTCTGCATGCCCGAGAACACGCTGAGTCTGGCACTGCTTGAGGTGAACAATCTCACCCCGGCACTGCTGGCCGCTGACGCCTGTGCCAAGTCGGCTGGGGTCCGCCTGCTGGGGATCGAAAGCAGTGATGGGGCCGCCCAGTGCATCAAGCTGGTTGGCACCGTCGCCGAGGTCCTGCACGCGGCCCAGGCGGGCAAGGCGGCGGCCGAGCGGATGAAGAGCCTGGCGGCGATCACCGTGCTGCCGGCCCCGCTGGACGTCGTCCACAAGCTGGCCAATTCCAAACCTGTTTTCAGCCCGCTGTTGGGGCTGTACGACTACCGCATTCCGCTGGAGAACCACATGAGCACCTCGAACGCCATCGGCCTTCTCGAAACCCAGGGCCTGGTGGCCGCACTGCACGCCACCGACGACATGCTGAAGTCTTCGAACGTGACCCTCGTGGGCAAAGAGAAGATCGGGGCCGCCTACGTGACCATCGTCGTCAAGGGAGACGTCGCCGCCGTCCAGACCGCCATCGAGACCGGCAAAGCGACCGTCGAACGGCTCGGCGGCAAGCTGATCCTCGGCGACGTCATTCCCCGCCCCCACGCCGAACTGGCCGCCCTGCTGCCCGGCGGCTGAACCGCTCGGTTCGCGTCCCCCCGAGGCTTTCCTCCGGTCAGTCCCGACCGCTGGGCGGACTCTGGCCAAGAGTCATCACGCCCCGCTCCATCGCGCTGGAGGGGGCGTTTTGTCTTGGTGGGCGCACCCAGCGGATGATCTCACGGATCTCCGGCGGCACACCGCGCGCAGTCGCCTCCTCAACCGTGGCGTTCCACCAACAGCGCTACGGCATTCCCTCCCCCCAGGCAGAGGGTGGCGATTCCCCGGCGGGCCTGGCGGGCGTGCAGCTCCCACAGCAGCGTCACCAACACCCGCGCACCGCTCGCGCCGATCGGGTGTCCCAGGGCAATCGCCCCGCCGTTGACGTTCACCCGCCCGCTGTCGAGCCCCAGCCCGCGCACGCAGGCGACGGTCTGGCTGGCGAACGCTTCATTGATCTCGAACAAGTCGATGTCGGCCACGGTCAAGCCGGCCTTGGCCACCACCTGCCGGACGGCGTTGATCGGGGCGAAAAACAGCCGCCGGGGTTCCCCCCCGCTGGTGGCGCTGGCCAGCACGCGGAACTTCCAGGGGGTCGACAGCGTCGCGGCGGTCGCCTCGTCGACCACCGCCACACTCGCGGCACCGTCGGCCAGGGTCGATGAATTGCCCGCCGTCACGCTGCCCGCCGGGTCAAACGCCGGCCGCAGCTTCGCCAGGGTCTCCAGCGTCGTCTCGGGGCGAATTCCCTCGTCGGACTCCACATGCACGGTCTGTCCCTTGACCCGCACGGGCACAGGGACCAGTTCGGCCCGAAACGCCCCCCGGGTCTGTGCCTGCGCGGCCCGGGTCTGGCTGGCGAGGGCAAATTCGTCCTGGTCGCCACGGGTCAGCCCCGCTTCCCGCGCGGTGAATTCGGCATGTTCTCCCATGCCGCATTGTTCGAGGGCACACGTCAGCCCGTCGAGCAACATCGAGTCTTCCAGGGCGGAATGGCCGAACTTCAGCCCTTCCCGGACCCCCCGCAGCAAATGGGGCGCCCGGCTCATGTTCTCCATCCCCCCCGCCAGCACCACCCGGGAATCTCCGGCCCGCACCGCCTGGGCGGCCAGCATCACCGCCTGCAATCCCGAGCCGCACACCTTGTTGACGGTGCAGGCCGAGATGGTGTTCGGCAACCCGGCGGCCAACGCCGCCTGGCGGGCCGGAGCCTGACCCACCCCGGCCGGCAACACCTGCCCCAGAATGACATCGTCGACCTGCCCGGGGGCGAGCCCTGCCCGGGCCAGCGTCGCCTGCAGGGTGACCGCCGCCAGTTGGGGGGCCGACACGTCGCGAAACGCCCCCAGAAAACGGCCGATGGGAGTGCGGGAGCCGGACACCAGAATGGCAGCGGGCATGCCAGGTCTTGCCAAAGGGGGGGGGATGGGGACCGGCCGAGCGCCGGCGTTGACAGGGGAACTCCCCTCCCCGCGGGGGGAGGTCTTTCCTATCATACGCGATTCTTCCCGGCGGGACCGCGCGTGGTCCCGGGGATGCGGTTTCTTCCCTCTGTTTGCGTGCTGGTCTGACTCGTTATGCCTTCCGCGGTCTCGATGGACAAGATTGTGGCGCTCTGCAAGCGCCGGGGATTCATTTTCCAGTCATCCGAGATCTACGGCGGGCTGAACGGCTTTTGGGACTACGGCCCCCTGGGGGTCGAACTCAAGCGCAACGTGAAGGAGGCGTGGTGGCGCGACATGATCACCAACCACGACGAGTTCTCGACCCCGCCCGGGGCCCCCTCGGCGTTCTCGATGGTTGGGCTCGACTGCTCGCTGATCATGCATCCCCAGGTCTGGAAGTGCTCGGGGCACTATGACCTGTTCCACGACATGATGTCCGACTGCCGTGAAACCAAGCGGCGGTTCCGCTTCGACCAGATCCGGGGCCGCTGGGTGCACGTCGAGAAAGACGCCCGCGGGATCCATCGCTACTTCATCATGACCGATGCCGACACCCCCGAGGCGGGGCTCGAAGACACGGTCGTCAAGGCGTGCAAGTTCTTCGACGTGCGCCGCAAGGATGCCGAGGCCGCCTTGACCTGGCAGTCCCCCGGCCTGGTGGGCATCACCCCCAAAGATAACCTCGCCCACGTGGTGACTCCCGGGGCGACGCAGCCCGGCACGATGACCGAGCCGCGCGAATTCAACCTGATGTTCAAGACCACCATCGGGGCCCTGGGGGGGGCTGAAGATGCCGCGTTCCTGCGTCCCGAGACGGCCCAGGGGATGTTCGTGAACTTCAAGAACGTGCTCGACACGCAGCGGGTGCGGGTCCCGTTCGGCATCGCCCAGATGGGCAAGAGCTTCCGCAACGAGATCACCCCCCGCAACTTCACCTTCCGCTCGCGCGAGTTCGAGCAGATGGAGATGGAGTTCTTCTGTCATCCCGACCAGTCGCGGGCGTGGTACCAGTACTGGCGCGACCGCCGGTACCAGTGGTACCTCAGCCATGGGCTGGGCAGCGACCGGCTGCGGCTGCGCGACCACGCCGCCGACGAGTTGAGCCACTACTCCGTCGGGACGGCCGACGTCGAGTACGCCTTCCCGTTCTGCGAGCCGGGAGAGTTTGGCGAGCTGGAAGGGGTCGCCCATCGCGGCGACTTCGACCTGCGGTCGCACATGGAGGGGAAGCTGGTGCGCGACGCCAGCGGCTGCCTGGCGGTCGAGACCGGCGCCGATGGCAAACCCCGGCATCCGGGAAGCGGCAAAGACCTGGTGTACTTCGACGACCAGTCGCGCGAGCGGTATGTGCCCCACGTGATCGAACCGGCCGCCGGGGCCGACCGGGCCACGCTGGCCTTCCTCTGCGAGTCCTATCACGAAGACGCTCAGCCCGATGAAAAGGGAGCACTGCAGCCCCGGGTGGTGCTGAAGCTGCATCCCCGCCTGTCGCCCATCAAGGTGGCCGTGCTGCCCCTGGTGAAGAAAGACGGCATGCCCGAGCTGGGGCTCGAGCTGTACCGCAACTTCAAGCGGGCGGGCATTCCCAGCTACTTCGACCAGCAGGCGGCGATTGGCAAGCGGTATCGCCGGCAGGACGAAATCGGCACTCCCTGGTGCATTACGGTCGACGGGCAGTCGCTGCAGGACCAGACGGTCACCTTGCGAGACCGCGACTCGCTCGAACAGGTCCGGATGCCGGTGAACAGGGTGATCGACGAGATTGCCGCCCGGCTGCGGGGGTAACCCCCCCCGTCCCACCGCTGCCACCCGACCAAGGGAAGGCCCGCAGGGGTATGGACCATCCGGTTCCCCGGCGCCAGTTCTCTGGTCAGCCTCCGGCAGCTGGGGTATGATGCAAAAATGACCGTCCGGTCTCTGTGGTGTCCGTGCGCACAGAGGCGGGCAAGATCCTTTCCGCCGTCCGGGCGTGAAGGGACGAGAGGACCGGGAGGGGGGAGTGGTTGGCCCCTCAGGTGATCACACCCGTGTGGTCCCGGCCGAGAGCAGTCCAGCAGGATCATTCCCAGAAGATTCGGGTTCCATGGCGAAGCGAACAATCAATCGGCGTGAGCTGCGTGAACAGGCCGAGGCGGCTGAAAAACGGGGTGTGAGCGCTCCGGAGACAGCCGAAACCTCCGAAAAGGGGGCCAAGAAAGAGTCGAAAAAGAAGGTGGCCGCCCCCAAGGCCAAGCGGGTCAAGACGAAGGTCATCATCCGCAAGAAGCTGTTGTGGGGTGTCTACAGCGGTACGATGAAGGAAGAGGGGCGGTACGCCTACGCCGACCGCGCCGCGGCCGACAACCGCGCTGCCGAACTCTCGGCCAAACACAAGAAGATCTTCTTCGTGCAGCCCATCAAGGAGCCTTTGGGAGAAGGTGTCGCCGCCGCCGAGGAAGAGGCGGCCGAAGCCGAAGAGTAACCCGGAGGGACCGCGTTCCTGTCCCGCAGGGGCCGGGAAGCGTCGCACCGCGACGAACCGCGCCACAAAATGCCAACGGACCTGGTCAGTGTCTCACTGACCAGGTCCGTTCTGTTTTCTGTTCATCCAGCGGCGGGTTGATCCCAGCCGGCAATCTCTCGGGCCCAGTGTTTGGAATGATCCGGGTCATCAACCGGTATCTTTTTGGGAGGAATTATCAAGAAACCCCGCAGGCTGCTCGCGCAGGCGGCCCTGGCGAAACTCGAGGGACGGGATGAGGACTGCGAACGGGATCGCCTGTTGGCGATCGAGGCACTGGCCAAGGCATCCGACGCCGGACAGAGAAGGCCGACGGAAGATCAGCTGGCGTTGTGGCAAGGCAGGTCGTGAATGTTGGGGTGGCCAAACAGGTCGCGTCCAGCCACGAGGCAGCTGGCGACAAACACAGCCCGTTTTTGGACCAGCCCCTGGATGCGTTCCAAGCGTTCAGTCTTCCCGTCATCTGAGGCTTGGTTTTCGATTTCGGTTGTGGGAACCCGTACTGACGGGTCCGGTATCGGCCCAGCCTGTTGTAAAACGATCTATCTCGATGGTAAAAAAGGACTTAGATGTATTTTTGCCGTGCGTATAAATTGACAATCAAGTTACACCGATCGCCTTTGCATTGACAATGTAAACATTTGGGTCGATCATAGAGTCGGTGAGTGACAAGCCCTTTCTTGGCCAGAAGGACCTCGACTGTGGCAGAAAACGAATACCTCGACGCAACGCAGGCTCGCCTGTGGCAGTCTTTAGTCCAAGCAATTCGAGAACGGGCCTCGCACTCGGAGATTGCCGAACGGAGCATAGAATGTCTGCAAACGACAGTACGTCAAATTCGCAAAGAACTTCCATTCGCGCAACTCGTCAGCAATCTGAACGATCCGCCGCTCTTGCGGACGATGTGTCACCAAATCCCTGGGTTTCGAGACGTTAAAGATTTCCTGATCGAGGCGTCGGACCAACCCACTGACTGGCGGGGAAAGATCACCCACTTCTTGAATCGGGTGCTCGACAACTGCCTCGACGACGTACCATCTCTGGTGGCTTGGTCCGGCGGCAGCGTCGGCGTCACTGAAGTGAGGGGCATTCTTCCAGGTGTTCGAAGCAATCTTCAGCCGGAAATCCATCGGATCGCCAAGAAACTGGGGGAAAATCCTGCTTGGACTCCAAGAAGAGCCCCCCGAAGAGAGAAGCCTGCCAGCAAGGGAGATAACACGCAGAAGATGCTGGGGCAGTCGCTCTTGGTAGGGTTCCCAAAATGAGTCACCTGTCAAACCGTTTCGCATTGGAAATTCGTGATTCCCGTTGGTCCGAGGCAAGAAGATTTAGCCACGGCTATGGATGTGATTTTCTGTGTCATGAACGAGCGGTTCTCGAAAATGTGCCAAGTGCGCCCTGCCGTCGACTACTCGACTTGCTTCGTATCGCATCCGCAGTTTTCTTCACGGACCGAATGATCCCCCGAGATCGTCGAGGCGGTCCGAATTCTTGGTCACGAACCATTTCGCTCGCTCTCCAAGTGGAGGACATGGAGTTTTGGTCGGATCCGACGACCAACCAACGGCTTCATGAGGCACTGCAGTTTGTGTCGGGTGACAATTGGGCGATTCGCTTCTCGCCCCGAATCACCGGACGGACGACAGGAATCCCATGGCAGCAGTCGCTGGCATCAAAATTTTTTCCTGACAGTCCACGATTGTGCCTCTACAGCGGCGGATTGGATTCCGCAGCAGGCTTGGCTCATCAGCTGTCGTTGCCCAACACGAAACCAATTGTTCCGATTACAGTTTCACATCGTTCGGATTTGGAAGGCATGGTGAAGAACCAGGTGCGGGCGATAGGAAAAGTGTTTGGGCGCGAATTGCACTCCGTTTGCGTTCCCTTTGAAATGACAAGTCCAACCAAGCTGGTCGCGTCGGAGGAGACCAGCCAGCGATCCAGAGCGTTTCTTTTCGTTGCCAGCGGTGCGGCTGTAGCCGATGGCTTCGGAATGAGCGAATTGGAGATGTTTGAGTCTGGTGTGGGGGCAATCAATGTCCCTCTCCTTGCGGGCATGTACGGTTCGCAGGCAACCAGAGGGGCACATCCCCATTTTCTGCAACTGATGTCCGATCTTCTGACCCTCGTCGTCGGGCGTCCATTCCGAATGGTTTTGCCTTTTATGTCCAAGACGAAAGGGGAACTTGTTGCTTCGTTGGCACGGCCCGATCTTCGACAGATCGCCAACGAGACCCGTACTTGTCCCAGCTTTCCAGTGCGAGTCCCACAAGCCGGACGGCAACAGTGCTGTGGAGTGTGTGCCGCATGTCTCTTTCGACGCCTCGCAATGCACACTGCTGGAATTGAGGAAGATTGTAAACACTACCAGTACGACTTTTTAAGTTGTGACAAGACGCTTCCAATTCGGAAACGCCGCCACCTCTCAGCATTCCTGAATCAAGTCGATTGCCTGACCCAGACGGACCTTGGACCGTTGCCGCCGAACATTGAAAAACACCTTCGCCAAACGCATGTCATCGAAGCTGGCTGTTCCGTAGAGACGGTCAGCGGGCTCTTCCGTCGATATCGGGACGAATGGCAGAGATTGATCCGGCATGCGGAATCCCGTGGGTGTCCGTGGACCAAGCTGATCGACCTGCCATCCCAGGCCTCTTGAACACAAGCAGACGCAACATGCCCACTTTGGAACAGATTGATCCCAGAGTCGTTGGACTCCGCCTGGCGGAGGCGCGCAAAGCGCGGGGGGTAACTCAGGAGGATGCGGCGATTGCCCTGGAATGCAGTCGCCCCACTCTGATTGCCATCGAGAAAGGGACGCGGCCACCGAAAGGTGAGGAGCTGGTGCTGCTTGCCAGGCTGTATGGGCAAAAGGTCAGCGACCTGGTCCGTCCCGGTGAGCCGCTCGCCGACCTGCAGCCTCATTTGAGAGCCGTCGCCCAGCAGATGAAGCTGGACGATTCGGAAGTTGCCGAAGGGGTCGCCTCCCTGCAGCGGTTCGCCGAAGACTACCTGCGTCTGGAACGCATTCTCAAGGTCTCTCTCCCCACGAACTATCCGGACGTGGTCACGATCGGTCGCGGCAGCCCGGTCTCACTGGCGGAAGACGTGGCTGATCAGGAACGGCGGCGGTTGGGTGTCGGCGATCAGCCCGTCATTCATTTGCGGAGTCTGCTGGAAGCCGAAGTGGGCCTGAGGATCGCCTACGAGGGGTTACCCTCTCGGGTGGCGGGAATGTTCGCCTATTCGAGGGAGACGGGGGGCGTCATTCTTGTGAATCGCAAGCATCCCCCCGAACGTCGGCGTGCGACGCTGCTGCACGAGTATGGGCATCTCCTCACCGACCGCTTCAAGCCGGGCATCGACTATCTGCACCATCCGGGGCGAAAGCCCGCCAACGAGCGGTTCGCCGAGGCATTCGCGATGGCCTTTCTGATGCCTTCGACCTCGGTGCGGAGGCGGTTCAATCAGATCGTCAATGAGAGTGGTGATTTTCAGATTGCCGATCTCTGTCGCCTCAGTCATTTCTACTCTGTCTCCGTCGAAGCGATGACCCTCCGGCTCGAAGGTTTGGGACTGATCCCCAGAGGAGTTCGTGACCATCTCAAAGAGTCGCGATTTGAGGTGCGTCGAGCGGCTCAGTTGCTCAACCTCCAGCAGCATCCCGTGACCGACGGCCGCTTTCCCGACCGGTATGTGTTCCTCGCGGTGCAGGCGTTCGATCAGGGTGAACTCAGCGAAGGAGAACTGGCGGGATTGTTGCGCTGTGATCGGGTGTCGGCCCGGGAAATCGTCAATCAATACCTGACGACCACTGAACTCTCCGAGGAAGGTGAAATTCGGAGCGTTCAGATGCAGACGCGATGCTCGTTGCTGGGCGACAAGCCGCCGGCATCCGCGGAATAGCGTCGATCAAGTCTCTGGGACTGCACGAGGTCGCCAATCGAGAAGGACATGGACGGAAGGATAATCGACACGTGTTGCCTGCTCAATCTGTTTGCGTCGGGGAAACCGCGGGAGATTCTGCATTATTTCGGCGGTGTCCGCGTCTCGGAATACGTTCAGGGGGAAGCCTTATGGATTCGGGAGTACGACCACGAATCTCCACCGCAACTCATTCCCAGACGGATGGATTTGACCGAGTGCCTCGACGCCGGTGTGATTGCGATTTGTCGACTTGAACAGTCGCGGGAGTTCGAGCTGTTCATGCAGTTTGCCCAGCACCTGGATGAGGGCGAGGCGAGTGTGCTGGCGATCGCGAAAGTGCGCGGCTGGATCGTCGCCATGGATGACCGCAAAGCGCGCCGGATCGCGGCCGAGCAGAGCGTCTCAACCATCAGCACCAGCGAGATGATCCACTCCTGGACGCAATCGGAGCAATTGAGCGATCGATACGTCGGAGAGCTTCTCAGAAATATTCAACGGTTTGGTCGGTTTGTGCCTCGCTCAACCGACCCTCTCTACGAATGTTGGATGCACCGGGTCGAATCAGCCCAAGAGTGATGCCAACACCCGAAAAACTCCCCCGCTTCAGCAGCAATCAGCAGGTCATCGGGTGGAAATGCTCGTGTCAAACGGAAACACCTGAACGCCGAAATCAGACCCACCCGGGCGAGGGGGTGCAGGTGCCGACGGGAGGTCCGGACCGCAGCCGATCTGAACCGTCTCTTATGTCGCCCCATCAGCGAGGGGAAATGTTTCAGACGAGGCTCGTTCCCCCAGAGGCCGAGACACAGCGACCGATTCTCGTTGCGAAGCGGTCGATCGCCACCTTGCATCCCGAGTCTCCAGACCAGGATGCGGATGTCGTGACCACGCTGCGCCAGGTTTGCGACGACCGGGAAACAGAACGAGCCCGATCGGTTCGGCCTGATCGGGCTCGTCACGTTGGAGAACAGGGTGCGGGACGCACCGAGCAGCAAGTGCGGGACGCACCGAGCAGCAAGTGCGGGACGCACCGAGCAGCAAGTGCGGGACGCACCGCCGCCGGGCTACCACTTCCAACCGGCGCACAGCTCGTCATTCACCACCGCCCCGGTCGGCCATTCGTTCTGATACAGCTTCGCGATGCAGGTGGCCGCCTCGATGGCCATGTTGTCTTGCGAGAGCTTGTCGGCTCCCCCCAGGTGCGGGCTGACAATGACGTTCGGCAGAGCGAACAGGGGATTGTCGGACCCTGCCGGTTCATGCTCGAAGACATCGAGCCCCGCCCCCGCCAAGTGCCCGCTCTTGAGGGCCGCCAACAGGTCCTGCTCGCACACCAGCTTGCCGCGCGAGGTATTGATCAGCACGCTGCCCGCCTTCATCTTCGCGAAGGTCTTCGCGTTGAACAGGTGGTGCGTCTCGGCATTGTGCGGGCAATGCAGGCTGACGTAGTCGCTGCGGGCCAGCAGGGTGTCGAAGTCGACCAGTTCGACTCCGTGCTGCCGGGCGAATTCCCGATTGGGGTAGGTCTCGGCGGCGAGAACATGCATGCCCATCGCCCGGCCGCGGATGGCCGTGCTGCGCCCAATGCGCCCCAGCCCCACCAGTCCCAGGGTGTTGCCGCGCAGCGGACGGGTCGTCCCCAGCGACCATTGCCCCGTGCGGGTGCGGTGATCGTTCACCACCACGTTCTTGGCGAAGGCGAAGATCAGCGCGAACGCCTGCTCGGCCACCCCTTCGTGATTGGCGGTGGGGGTGATGGTGACGGCGATCTTCCGCTTGGTGGATTCGGGGACATCCACCCGGTCGTAGCCGACGCCCGCCCGGGCGATGACCCGCAGGTTGGGCAGCCCGGCGAGGATCTCGGGGGTGAAGTATTCTCCCCCGGCAATCACCGCCGAGGCGGGTTTCAGCACGCGGATGGTCTCGGCGGCCGAGCAGAGCCCGCGGGTGAAGGTCGGCTCTTCGGGATAGGCGATGGTGAACCCCGCCCGTTCGAGAATCTCGACCCAGGGACCACGGATATGCAACACGGATTCGGGAGTGATCAGGGCGACAGGCATGCGATAACTGGAGGGTTGGAGTTGGCGGCGAACGAAGAGGGCCGGGACCAGCACACTGGTCTGCGGGCGGGACGCGGCCGGGCCATGACAGGGCCCGGCCGGGAAGAACACGCGACATCCGCGAGCGGCGCATGCGCGCTGCAGTCCCCCGGCTGCCCGAATGATGCGGGTTGCCAACCAGGCCCCATGTTCGAGGCGGCCGGGAAGGAACCCGTTATCCGCACTGGGTCGACGCAGGTCAAGAGCGAACCGGCCGGGGGCTGTTTCGTGCTGGGGCGAACCGGGAACCGTTCGTTGTCGAAGTGCGAACCGGCCCCAAACCTGCCTGATCCCCGTTTTCCCGCCCGGCCAATTGATTAGAATCATCCGGGTGACTACGGACCGCAGTTGTCGAGGCGGGTGGTGAAGGAAGGCTGAGGGAGAGACGATGATCTTTTTGAATTACCGGCGACAGGATACGGACGGACTGATTGAGCTTCTCGAGACGCGATTGATTGAAGCGTTTGGCTCGGGTTCGCCGACAGAGCCCCATGTGTTTCGAGACAAACGACATTTGGTCGGTTCACAAAGTCTGCCAAAGGAGATTGAAGAGCGAATCCAGAAATGTGAGGCGTTGCTGGTGGTGATAGGGCCCAAATGGAAGGAGGCGAAATTCACCGATGGAGACTATGAGGGACTTCATCGTCTTCAAGATCCCCAAGATTGGGTCCGACGCGAGATTCAATTGGCGTTTCAATACCAGAAACTCCTGTTTCCCGTGTTGTTGGGAACCGACACCACGCGACCCAAGCCCAAGTTTCTGGAGCAATTCGGTTTGAAGCAGTTGGCAAATCATGATTTTGTCGATGCGACCGTGGGTGTTTTTGACTATCGGGTCCCCGAGTTGATTGCTTCCATGCGGCAGAAATCCACGGTGTTGGATGCGCTTTACAGGGCGCATCAGACGTCGGTGCCCCCTCGCCGAGAAACCGAGGAACAAACTCGCGTTTCCATTCCACCGGATTATGTTTGCCGCCTCCAGACCGCCATCGCCAACGTCGAACTCCTCGGCCTGCGCCTTCAGCATGGGCAGTCGGTGACGTTGAATTCGGTTTATGTGCCGTTGATCACGACACCCCCTCAGGCTGAACCGGTTGAGGAGCGTGAGGAGGACAGCGAGTCGGAAAAATTTGATCGCATCCGTGACGAACAGCCTCCGCCGACGTTGCTGTTGTCGCTGCTCGACCAGAAATCGCTGTATGTCGCTGGACCGGCGGGGTCGGGAAAGTCGACCTTTTGCCGGTGGGTGGCGTGGCTGGCGTGTGCCGGGGCGTTGCCCGACGTGCCCGTCGTGCCCCCGGAAGGGTATGCCGAGACGTTCCCCGAAAGTTTTCGCGGCCGGCTGCCGGTGTTGGTTCCGCTGCGGGAGTTCTGGCATGAATTGCCGAAACGCCCTGGCTGCGAACTTTACAGCGAATTCGAACTCAAGCAGGCACTGGGACAATGGATCGAACGAACCCGCCCGCATGGCCTCGAACGCCCCGTCTTCGAGGGACATCTGCAACAGGGAACTGTGCTGCTGATTCTCGACGGAGTCGATGAAGTTCCCATCAACGATGGGGCCACACCGTACGTCTCCCCCATCCGCCGTCCGTTGGTCGCCGGGTTGGGACCGGCGTGCGCCGCCTGGACCAAGTCCAACAACCGGGTCTTGATCACCAGCCGCCCGTATGGGGTGACCGAAGCCGAGACGCGGCAGTTGGGG
>CAIOTJ010000081.1 GCA_903861195.1 uncultured Planctomycetaceae bacterium
AACCCTCCGCACCGAATCCGGCACCCTCCGCCAGATCACCCGCATCACCCCCCGCCGGGGACCGCCGGTGGCGGTGTTCAATCTCGAAGTCGACGCCGAGCACGTGTATTACGTGTCGGTGGATGGGGTGTTGGTGCATAATGCGTGTGGGGATTTTCGAGGGCCAGTGGAATCCCGACACTTCTCGTCATCGGTGCAGGGAAGAGAGTTGCATGAGATTGCACAGTCTTACCGAGAAGCCGCTCAACTTGGGCCGTATAGAAACGTGGTCACGGCCGACGTTACTGTCGATGGTCTTCGTAAAAGTGTGCGTTTCACAAATGACCCCAGTGGAATGCACTCCGAACAAAGGCTGATCGCATGGCACAAATTGATGTCTGATCGCGGCAGCAACATCGAGCTGCATGGAATCTACACTGAGAGACCTCCATGTGGACCAGGTAGCGCTGATTGTCGCGACACACTGGGCAACTATTTCGGACAGTTTCTGGATGTCTGGCACGGAAATCGGTAGAGGCGAATGGTAATAAATATGGAGTCCGACATACCGCAGTTCGTTGATTCGTCGATCAACAAATTATTGCGGCTGGAATCGAACTTGCGCAGGCTTGGTTACAAGTTTGCCAATCCCGCTGGGCCGATTATGCTGATCCCTCCGGGCACAAGTGCTTCACTTCACAAACTCTGCAATGAATATGAGGAAATTCCAGCCCTGTTTTTTCAGTGGTATGATCGACTGGAATACGTTGATTTTCGGCAGTGTGCTTCGCAGTTGTTATCTCCATCGCAGGATGCGACTGCTGGACTGGGGCTCAATTGCAGCTTGGTCTTTGAACCACTCTCGCAGTACTCTCATCGACAGAAGGTGCTTGAGGTGAATGGCTGTCAATGTAAGAATTCCAAAGGGCAGGAGTTTATTCCAATTGGATGCAATGCCTCGAATTGCATGCCAAAAGGAGTCTGGTTGCCAGATTTATCGATTGATCCAGTCCTATATGATGCAGGAGTTGGAACTGTGTCCATGGGTACCGAGATTCTTCGCGCGATTCAAGCGGGAGGTTTCCCATTTTGGAAACATCAGTTTTCGAAACGGAGGTTTACGTCACCGATTTCAAATACTCCTCGATACCTAGACATTCTTCCCCA
Organism: uncultured Planctomycetaceae bacterium; assembly: GCA_903861195.1. Lineage (GTDB taxonomy): Bacteria > Planctomycetota > Planctomycetia > Planctomycetales > Planctomycetaceae > UBA10511. The sequence goes on from CAIOTJ010000081.1 coordinate 1,147, forward strand.
GCTCATGGAAGGTGTCTTGTGATGGTAGTGATGTGTTGTCGAATTGACCGCCGAAGGGGAATCGGTTCATAACGGAGTCGTCGCGGGTGAGTGCATCGTTGGCAGTGACCGCTTGGCCGCGGAATTCCCCACTGTGGGAGACCGCTCGACCTGCGCTGCAAACCGGCTTCGGCGCGGGACTTCGCCGGGGTGTGGCGGTGGTGCTGGCAGTGGCGGCTCTGGCGTGCTGGTTTGGGAAGTGCGGGACCAGTCCGTTTGCCCCGTCGGGTGACGCGGTCAGTGCTCCCCTTGCCGTGGTCGCCGAGCAGTTGGCCGCGACGAAGCCAGCCGGCAGCCAGCCGGTGATCGGCCCCTCGGGTGAGGCCTACTACGCCCGGGCGATAGAGACGATTCGGACCGGACAGCGGGTGTTGGCCCGCAATCCGGAGTTGGCCGGGGGGGAACTGCCGGATGCTCCGGTGGATCCCGCGACGTGGGTCAAGATCCGGCTGCGGATGCCGAAGCCGACGGGGGACTTTGTGGAGATCACCCTGCTGCGGCCGGTGGAGTGGCTGGCCGAGCATCTGGCTCAAACGACGGCCCTCGATGGGGAGTATCCGCGGGCGCTGGCTGAGGCCTCGGGGACCAACTCCGCCCGAGTGGTTACGGGACTGACCTCGGTGATTCCGACTTTGGATCCGCCGGACCTTTCCCCGGGGATGATCGAGCCGATCACGGCCGACAGCTCCACGGCCTCCCCCTGGATATTCCTGACGCTGCATGAGCTGGAAGCGGTGGGGCCGGCGGAGATCGTCGAGGTGGGCCCCTGTCCGGAGCTGGAACCGGGTAAAGGCCGGTTGGTGACGGGGACGTTCTCCCACCAGTCGGGCGAAGTCCTCGACATCGCAGTCGCCGGACTCGCCGAGCCGATCGGCTGCACGGGAGCGCACCCGTTCTGGAGCGAAGACCGCCACGAGTTCATCCCCGCCCGCGACCTGCGCCCGGGGGAAACCCTCCGGACCGAATCCGATACCCTGCGCCAAATCACCCGCATCACCCCCCGCCGGGGACCGCCGGTCCCGGTCTTCAACCTCGAGGTTGACGCCGAGCACGTGTATTACGTGTCGGTGGATGGGGTGTTGGTGCATAATGCGTGCGCCATGGAATTGCGGAAAGCATTGATCGATGCAGGAGTTTTCGGCGACCCAGGCACGGAAGCTCATCATCTGATTTCGAGGTATGCCAAGGGGGCTGACGAAGCAAGGTCACTACTTAAGAGGTATGGCATCGATCTGGACAGCCACTGGAATGGAGTCTTTTTGCCTGGTAAGGGATCGCAAGCCCGAGGAGCGATCCACAACCATATTCATACACAGTCCTATTATGAGGAAGTGACGAATCGACTTTTTGATGCAGAGACCCGAGGGCGAGCCCATGTGTTGCGCGAATTGCAGAGGATCCGCAGCGAATTGATCGACGGAACGTTCTCAACCCTGTCCACACGACACATCAATTTTTAGCCTCCTCACCTGAATCTGTTGGTGAATTCCGGCTCCGGCAGGTTCCCAAGTTGATGATATAAGGCGATTTCCAGCGTTTTCAGTTCGCGAAATCCATACGCCTTTTTGGTGCTCAGTTTCG
>CAIOTJ010000082.1 GCA_903861195.1 uncultured Planctomycetaceae bacterium
CGCCTACTTCAAGACCGGCACGGAAACCAAGCTGATCACGAAAAGCTTCCATTTGACCCGAGAGGAGGCCAACGAACTGGATGCCACCTTGCGACTGGCGGGCGGAGACCAACGGAAGGGACGGTTCCGTAGGCGATCGGCCGCACTGATGAACCTGGTAAGAGAGTACCGGAAAAACCAAACCTAACAACGCGGGCACCCGCAGGACGGCCTGACGTCTCTCGATTGACCATCTTGCACCATCAGCTAACCGAGGCTCGGACAGGCAGTCGATTGCCGTTTGCAATTATGGATGGCTCCAATGGGAGACCAACCCGCTGTCGCTCTTCCGGCCGGACCATGCCGGCGCAGTATGTGCGTTGGTCCATGGACACCGTTACCCCACCCCAATCCGGCCGGCCCGGACTATGCGCAGCCAGCCGATCGAGGATTGCCTCGCCAGCCGACCGGACAGGTCACGACGCTGCACATGGAAACGGGATGATTTCGGAACTCGTCAAGTCGCTGGCGCGTCGGGCCGCTCGTGAATTTTATATGTCCAGCGAGTCACAATCCCTTCCCTCTCCGTCTGATCCGAAATAGTTTCGATATTATTCGATGGAGAGTATAGATCATGGGTGTCCGTGCTGCGATATATGCACGATATTCGTCCGATAATCAGAGCGCTGCGTCGATCGACGACCAAATCAGGTTGTGCAGGGCCAAGATTATACACGAAAATTGGGACGCAGTCGAGATTTTCAGCGATGCCGCCATCAGCGGGGCCAGCACAAACCGGCCCGGCTACCAGGCCATGATGGAAATGGCACGTTGCCACGGTTTCGATATTCTGGTTTGCGAGGCGCTGGATCGCCTATCCCGCGACCTGGAAGATGTCGCCGGCATGTACAATCGGCTCTCGTTCGCAAACATCCAGCTGGTGACTCTGGGTGAAGGAGACATCAACTACCTGCATGTCGGGCTCAAGGGTACGATGAATGCGCTGTTTCTGAAGGACCTCGCCCAAAAGACCCGTCGTGGCCTCAGGGGACGAGTGGAGGCTGGACGGTCAGCGGGAGGCCGTTGCTACGGGTATGACCTCGCCCGTCGGGTCGATACCGGCGGCGAATTGATCCGGGGCGAACGGCGTATCAACGCCGCTGAAGCCGCCATTGTCGGACGTATCTTCTCCATGTTCGCAGCCGGAATGAGTCCGATCGCTATCGCCAAACAATTGAACGCCGAACAGGTCACCGGCCCACAGGGAAGGGCATGGCGAGATACGACGATCCGAGGCCACGCCGCGCGGGGAACCGGCATCCTCCGCAATGAACTTTATATGGGCAAACTGGTCTGGAATCGTCAGACCTACGTCAAGGCTCCTGGTACGGGTCGCCGACTATCCCGGGTCAACCCGGCCGAGCAAATCGTCACTCACGATGTGCCGGAATTGCGGATCGTTGAGCCAGACCTCTGGGACCGGGTGGCCCGGCGGCTTCGGGCGATCCGAGCGACCTCCGGAGCTGATGACCCGAACCGACCTCGGTTCTGGGAGGGTCGTCGGGCGCAGCATGTGCTCAGTGGGAAGGTCATTTGCGGCTGCTGTGGCGGCGCGATCAGCAATGTCGGCAAGGTTTACCTGGCCTGTTCGGCTGCCCGCAAACAGGGGGTCTGCGCCAACCGCCGGAGTATTCAGCGGAACGCCTTGGAGGGCCTCGTACTGGATGCCCTGAAGACCCGACTGATGCAGCCCGAGCATGTTGCGACATTCGTCGCCAAATTCACGGCCGAGTGGAACCGCCTGTGCGCGGAGAGATCGACCACTGAAAAAGACAAGCGACTAGAACTCGCATCGGTCGAACGAAAGCTAAACAACCTGATTGATGCCGTCGCAGACGGGATGCATGGCATCAGTGTCCAGGGGAAGATTGCGTCATTGGAGGCACAGCAGGCCTCACTCCGGCAACACCTATCAAGTGCGACGCCCACCATGCCTGCCCTGCCTCCAAACCTTTCGGAGGTCTATCGGAGGAAGGTGGGTCTACTGCAGACAGCACTGGCTGGGGCGGACAACACAGAGGCCAGGGACCGGGTCAGGGATTTGATCGACCACATTGTGCTTACCCCGAGCGCCGCAGGTAGCGGGTTCGAGATCGAGTTGGTCGGTGAGATCAGCGCGATGCTGGGTCTGACAGCCAACAACACAAAAAAGGACCAGAACGGGGTTGCCGTATCTGATCCTGGTCTGTTCGATGGTTCGATAAAAGTGGTTGCGGGGACAGGATTTGAACCTGTGACCTTCAGGTTATGAGCCTGACGAGCTACCGGGCTGCTCCACCCCGCGCGGGTGGTTTTTGTAGGGTGGATTGGAGGACCTGGCGGCGACCTACTCTCCCGTGTCTTAAG
>CAIOTJ010000083.1 GCA_903861195.1 uncultured Planctomycetaceae bacterium
AGCGGCGATGCTGATTCTCTTGGGAGGGATGGCGGCCGAGGCGCGGCTGCGCGGCGTCTACGAGCTGCACGGGGCCGCGCAGGACCTGCGGGAACTGCGCAAGCTGTCGCTGCGCCGGGCGGCGAACGAACGGCAGGCCGAGCGCCTCGAACGCCGGTTGCTCAACAAGGTCGAGGCGCTGCTCGACGAAGTGGCCATCTGGCAGGCGGTCGAAAAGATCGCCTCCGAACTGCTCGCCCGCGAAACCATCAGCGGCCGCGCCGCCCGGCATTTGTTCGACGAATGCCGGCGGGACGTCGATTGAGCGAACTGAATCGACTCTGCCCTACGGCGGCCGTGAGTGATTGCGTCATCTCCAATCCGCGCCCATCCACACAGTCCGCCGAGTGGAATGGGAACCTACAACGAGACTCGGGGGGGCGCTAAACAACGGGTGGCACCCTATGTTCCATTTGATTCGGTCAACAGCCGTCTGCGGCGATTCGCATGTTGCTGAAGGCCAAATACTCAGCCGATTGAATCGGCAGGGCCGCTTCTGGTCCCGCCAACCAATCGTCAAGTGCATCATCAAAATGATCAATCACAGCCATTAGGTACTTAAGTTCAGCAGGGGTGGCAGTGCGACGAGCGTCTTGTCGCAATAAGTCATCACTGATTCCCCATCTTTCAGCGATTGGAATCAACTTCTGAAGGGATTTCGGAACATTTTCAGATCGAAGAGAGAGACGGGGCGGCAGTTCATTTGGCTGGTAGAACTTCTGCCGCATCTCAGCAACAGTCAGCAATACAAACGAGTCATCTTCCATGGTTCTCTACCGGTGTCGTGGTCACAAGGTCTTCAGGAATTCGGCGAACACTCATTGTACTCTTTGTGGATGCTGGAGGGGGGACATCCGAAGCGTCACACATTCGGTCGGGGAGCTTCATGATGTCCGTTTGCGAAACGTTTTTCCAATCGAAAGTCAGTCCCATCACCCGCTTCATTTCTGCCCGCCAATTGTTGGAAACAGCCCGAGTGGCATGATGGCAATCAACTGGCCTCAAAACTGCCGGCGCGACTTCAGCATTCTAGCCTGGGAAATTCTCTGTCAACCATTTCGAATTGACCCCATGAGATGATTCAAAAGGGCCGCAACCATGATTCCATGAAGGAGGGGGGCCATCCTTTGTTGGCATGTTCCACAGGAAATGACAACTCCCTCGTTCAACAGCGCGACCGCGTCCTACCGCCCGCCCAGATATTCCGGCTCAAGATCACCTTGCCCCGCAATTCACCGTGCCTGCACCGGGCTTCTCCCCAGCCCCACTTCATCAGCCAGCAGGTATCGCACCCGGTCTCCGGTGACGGCCCGGGTCAGCGCGTGCAACTGGTGCGGCAGGGGAATGATCCCCGCCTCCAGTGGGGCCAGCAAAACATCCTGCGTCAGGGCGTCAGCAATACAGGCCGCGGCCGCCGTGGAGACGATGCGGTCGAGCGAGCCGGGTTGAGCGTGGTTTAACGGTGTCAGCCGGGAGGCCAGCATCCGCTCGATCGATTTGCGCCCGGGAATCCACACCAAGCAAACCCTCTGGTTCCACGCAAACTCCGCCTCCACAAGGCGCACCGGCTCCCGATGCTCCTCAGTGTGGAACCGGTGACCGATGGTGAGTAAGTCGGGTGGGGAAGCGTCGCACAGTTCGACAGCGCCGCAATAGAGAACAACACAGGCGGACCGGGCAACTGGTTGTTGGTAACCGCTTTCGTTCCCAGCGTCTATCGCCAACCGACTAACACAGGTCGATCGCTTCCCGCTGTCGCAGGGATTCAACGATCCGATGGAACCGCGCTACGGGACGATGCGGAAGTGGTTCTTCCGCGGCGGCGGGATCCGGATCGAGTTTCGTCGCCCGGGCAATCGCCGCGTGAACCGACTCCACCGTCAATCCGAGACTGGAGACGTTGCTCTTCTGGTATCCACCGACGGCGGTTCGCAGAGCATCAATTGCGGTCTGGCAGCGTCTGTATTCAATCTTCGCCGGATCTTGGAAATGCAGCAACAACCACATTTCGAAACACGGATTGCACAGCGCGATTCGGTAGTCTTTCTGCTTGCAGAGCTGCACCAGGCTCTTCAGCTTCGCAATTCGATCGGAGCGCAGCCAGCGGTCGCCATCGAGACTGATCCAGAATTCATCGTTCGTGCCGTAATCAACGTTGCGTTTGTCCTCATCCAGTCGTTCGATCAGGTGTTCCGGGGCGGACTGCCCATCGATTGTGGGCAAGACCCGGAACTGAACGCGGCGTGCCCGAAAGACACTCAGGTAATCCTGCACCGCATGGGAATCTTCCGAGGCAATCACGATCAGCGTGGCATCCCGCACCACACCGCCATCACGATCAAGTGGACGAGACTTGCGGGGCATGGTTGGAATCCTCAGTGGCGGTGCATTCCAGTAGACTTCGCAGCGGTTCGAATGAACCAAACATCGGAATCGCTCCAAATCGTCCCTGCAAGTAGCCCTTTTCGATCTGTAGATCCTTGCGGATGTTGAAGTCGACCAGCGAGGTCAATCGGCTTTGGTGCTGCGCATCTTTCTCGACAAACCAGTATTCATCCCGCCGCAACAGTTCCTGATCGAGCAAATGAGCCTCATGCGTCGTCACAATCAACTGCCGCCGCGCTCCGGGGCACGACTCGCTGAACAGACGGATGAATTCCCGGCACATCAGCGGATGCAGGCTGCGGTCCAGTTCATCCACGACAAACACCCTGGTCTGGTCGGCCAGGACCGGCAACAAGTGCAGCAATTGTCTCGTCCCGTCCGATTCATCACGAAACGGCAGCGGGTAGGCACGCCCGTTGACCAGATGGTGGGTCAGGAGGGCGCGCAACAGCATTCGGGTGGGATCCTCCGGATTGGGCCGCAAGTCGACATCCTCGGTCATGCTCGACCGCAGCCCACGGGTCATCCCTGGCGGACGTGCCATCCGGGACAAATTCGGGGGGCCATCAATCTCCGATTCCTCGACCCGCAGCTCGTCGATCCCGGTCCCAACCTGCCTCAAAAATGTGGCGCTGAAATCCCGAAACGCGTCATCGGATTGCAGGCGATCGAGCAGATCCGGGGCCCGGTAGTCCGCCGGCAAGATCACCAGGCTGGAGGTCAGCCATTGCACAACCCCCTTCAGAGTCTCCCCTTGAGCCGACGGCGGCAACTCACTCAGACGGTTCAAAAACAATTGCGTCTCACGCAGTGGTGTGACCGCCTGATTCTTCAGAAGCTTGGTCAGCGTCTCTCCGTCGGGGAAGAGTTTGTCGGTATTTTCCACCTGGGTGATCCCAGCCGCATCGCGCTCGAAGACCACTCGCTCGTCTTCCCCTTTCGCGACTGTCAGCCATTCCGCCTCGATCCGGGCTGGCCGAAGATCAAAGCCATAGGTGAACACCCGTTCCAATATCAGAAACTGAAACTCAAAACTGCTGGGGCGGGTGTCGAACTCGGCGGCGAACTGAAATCGCTCGACCGTCGGTCCCCGCCGACGGCTTTCGAGCACCAGGCTCTGCGCGAAATCCATCGCCCGGACAAGGTTCGACTTTCCGGCGGCATTGGCTCCGTACAGCACGGCGGTCCGCAGGACTGACTTCCCGGTGTCGCCAATCGGCAGGCAATGGTTCCGATGATCACTTAACTTGTTGCTGGCAACGAGGTTGAGTGTGACCTCTTCGCCGAACGAACGGTAGTTTGAGACCGAGAAGGAAATCAACATGACCCAGCCACCTGCGAGACCAGCACTGCGAGACACCCGTGATTAGTACGCAGTAAGGCGTGTTAAATCCAGTGCAAATCAGGGTGGATATGGAAACAAATGTGATAAAATCTCTGCCGACTCGTCGCCACTGGCATCCGCTGCACTCAACCGTTCGCCACGCTTCGTTCCCCCCGTCAGGGCCTGGGTCACGGCACGAGACTGGTGCGGCAGGGAGCAGTCGAACTACGGAATGGAGTTGAAGGAAAAGGGCCGGGGTTCGGCGGATGCACTTCGTGCCAGCAGCGGAAGTGGATGGCGGGGGGGGCGGTATTCCGGTGGGGGGGGGGTTGCGTGGTTCCGACGGCCGGTGCTGGGTTGGTGCAATCGCAGCGGCGGCTCACACGGAGGTTGGCCCGCCCGGAATCATCAATCCAGGAATGAGGGCGGTGGGCGGAGGGACGGGTGGCCCCCTCATCCGGCCTGCGGCCACTTTCTCCCCCTTGGGGGAGAAGGACCCGATGGATGCCAGCGCGCGAGCCCGAGGGCTGAGCGTGGGCACGGGGACGGCTCGGACGGAGCCTCGCCCTCCCGGAATGGTAGATCCAGGAAGAGACGCGGTGGGAGGATTGCCTTCGGTCCCCGCCCCTCAGGCCAGCACACCCTCGATCGGCCGGCCTTCGTCGAGGATCGGGATCGGGCGGCCGGCGTGGTCGGGGAAGGCGAGGGATTGATCGATTTCCAGGAAGCGATAGACCGTCGCCAGGATGTCGGCCGGCTTCAGGGGCAGGTCGACCGGGTGCTCGGCCCGGGCATTGGTCGCGCCAATCACCTGGCCCCCACGCACCGCTCCCGCCAGCAACACCGAAATCGCGTTCCCCCAGTGGTCGCGCCCGGGAATCGGAATGCCCGGCTGGCCGGTGTTGATCTTCGGCGTCCGTCCGAATTCGCCCATCACAATCACCAGCACGTCGTTGATCATCCCGCGCAGCGACAGGTCTTCCATCAGCGCCGCCACCGCCATGTCGACCGGCGGCAGCTTGTAGCCGTGGCCTTCTTTGATGTTCGAGTGGTCGTCCCAGTGCGGCATGTCGACCGTCACGAAGCTGACCCCCGCCTCAACCAGCCGGCGGGCCATCAGCGTGTAGTGGCCCCACGGGCCCCG
>CAIOTJ010000084.1 GCA_903861195.1 uncultured Planctomycetaceae bacterium
CGGGCGCGAAAGTTCCATCCCCCTTCCCCAGTAAAATTCCCATTGTCCGCGACATCGTCGCCACCGCCAGGTCCGGAATCCCGTCGACGTTGAAGTCTTCGCTCAGTAGCGACAGGGGCAGTCCGCCCGCGGCAACCGACTGGAGATACCGGGAGCCTCCACCGCCGGTCCCCAGCAGGATTCGCACCTGCGCCAGCCCGAAATCAGCCACCGCCAGATCCAATATCCCATCCCGATTGAAATCCCCCGCCGTTACATCCCGTGGAGTGTTCCCGACAGGGATGCTCGGCTGTGGCGCAAGGCTGACTGCGGGCAGGTTCACATCCACTGTCGCTCCCGCGACGATATTCGGTCGCGAGCCAACCAGGGTGGCGGAAATTGTCTGCAGGCCCCCCGTGTGCAGCGTCACCATGAAGGTATGCACGCCGGCATCGAGCTCCGTGAAGGTGTAGTCGGACGGCAACCCGCCAAACTGATCGCTGCTGGCGAAGTGCACCTCCCCCCGGAAATCCGCCGCCACTTGGTCCAGCTCATCCAGGGCGGTCACGGTCACTTCAAATGTCGTCCCCACCATCGCCTGGTTGAGGTCCACGGTCGCTGGCATCGTGATCGCCAGGTGTGGATCCGCCGGGAGAGCGAGATTCCGGTAGACCAGGAGCGATCCCTTGCTTTCATTCACAACGATCAGATCCGGCGTTCCATTGCCATCCCAGTCGACCGGCAGCACCCCTCTTGGCTCGCCATTGGTTGCATAGGAGACGACATTCTCAAACTCGCCATTCCCCTGCCCCAGCAACACCCCCACCGTCTGCGACAGTTGATTGACGGCCACCAGATCCGCAAATCCATCCAGATTCAGGTCGGTGATCGCCACCGTCCACGGGAGAGTCCCCACCGGCTTCTGCACAACCGGCCAGAATGTCCCGTCTCCCTTGCCGAAAAAGATCCCGATCGCGTTGTTGCTATAGTTCGCTACCGCCAGATCCACCACCCCATCCCGATTCAGGTCCCCGGCCGTCACATACTGCACACGCCCTCCTGTCAGGTAGATGACCGGGCTCTGGAATGTGCCGTCTCCCTTCCCCAGCAGCACACTCAGCGTGTGGCCGTCGTAATTCGCCGTCGCCAGATCCAGACGCCCATCCCCATTCAGGTCCGAGATCGTCACACCCATCGACCCCGGACCGGCGTACAAAGCCTGCCGGGGCTGGAAACTCCCGTCCCCCTTCCCGAAATAGACCCCCAACGTGCTCGACGAATAGTCGGCCGTCACCAGGTCCAGCTTCCCATCGCCATTCAAATCGCCCGATACCACCCGATACGACTGAGCCCCCGCCGCATACACAGTCACCGGTGCGAACGTTCCATCCCCCTTTCCCAACAAGATGCCCAGTGTCTGCGACATCGTCGCGACCGCCAGGTCCGGAATCCCGTCGACGTTGAAGTCTTCGCTCAGCAGCGACACCGGCAACCCGCCCGCGGCATACGACCGGTCGTACCGGGAGCCCCCACCGCCGGTCCCCAGCACGATTCGCACCTGCCCCAGTCCCAATTCAGCCACCGCCAGATCCAATATCCCATCCCGATTGAAATCCCCCGCCGTCGTATCCCGTGGAGTGTTCCCGGCGGGCATGCTTGTCGGTGGTGCGAATGAGAGCGGACCCGAAAGAAGCTCTCGGGTTTCGAGTCGCTCAATCGCCGGCAGATCGATGACCATCCATCCCCAAGACGTCTCGCGGCGATTGAATCCAGCCCGACGCACCGACCGGTTTCGCAGATGTCGTGCGTTGCCTGGGCGGATCGGCCACAGCCGCGACAGAGACTTTGCGAACTGACGGATCGAAGAGAATCGAGCCATATTGTGTCCAACAGCACAGAGTTGGTGAGATGGTGGGAACCTGCAACGGACGGCAGACTGCGTGGCCCGTATCATGGCATAGAGCGCCATGCGACTTCCAGAGCATACGGTTTTCTCGGACGAATCGGACTCTGGCCGTTGAGGCAACCGCATCCTCGAACAAGGTCTCGCGCTCTCGGCGCCCCGGTTTATATTCCCAGAGTTGCGTACCGAGCCACCTGGTGGACGAATGGCCCGGCGAGAGTTGCTGAGTTTTTCAACATTGGAGGTCGGAGGAAAGAGATTCCGCCGAACCAGTCACTTCGGTTGCACCAGAAGACCAAGCCTCTGATCTCATTTCCGGGACGCGGGGATTTGTTCATTCACCAATCCGTTCACCACGCCAACAGACAGTGACTTTTGCGTCTGCGCCTCAATCTAATCCCCGTGGGGGGAGCGTGAATGCAAGTCCGGGCATTTGCAACGCGATCCGACTCGCCAAAGGCCCCAGATTGTTCAATCCCCTCGTTAAATCCCCGCACTCAATCATGTCCAGACTTACACAGTCAGGCTTCCGTTCGAAGACAACCATCACGCCGGCATTTTGCCAATTCGCAGCGGAGTCGTCGGAGTTTCCCCGGGCCGCATCGAGCGGCCGATCGAAAGAACTCGCCGAGTGCCGTCGTTCAGACGCAACCTCCCCCCTCTGTGCTATCATCGAGACCCAATAAACAAGGCACGCGAACCAGTCAAAAATCGTTCCCGAATTCGACCTGTCCAGTCAGCTTCTGCGTTTCCGCATCAGCAGCTTTCGCGCGTGCTCAATCCCCTCGCACAGCAGGTCGATCTCACCCGGCGTGTTGTAGAACGCGAGGCTGGCGCGGGTGGAGGCGGTGATGCCCAGCCGGTCGTGCAGCGGCATCGTGCAGTGGTGCCCCGCCCGGACCGCGATCCCCCGGGTGTCGAGCACCGTCGCCAGGTCGGTCGCCTGCAGTCCGTCCACGGTGAAGGTCACAATCGAGCCGCGGTGCTCGATTCCCGGCCCCATGATCCGCAAGCCCTCGATTTGCCCCAGCCTGGCATGGGCGTGCGAGGTCAACTGATGCTCCCACGCGGCGATGGCGTCCCACCCCAGCGACTCGATGTATTCAACGGCGGTCCCCAGGCCGATCGCTTCGGCAATCGGCGGGGTCCCTGCTTCGAACTTGGCCGGGATCGCGCCGCACTCGAACCGGTCCCCCCACACCCGGCTGATCATGTTCCCGCCCCCCAGGAACGGATCCATCGCCTCCAGCAGCGCCCGGCGGCCCCACAACACACCAATCCCGGTCGGGCCATACAGTTTGTGGCCCGAGAACGCCAGGAAATCGATCCCTAGTCCCTGCACGTCGACGCTCCCATGCGGCACGCTTTGGGCTGCGTCCACCAACACCACCGCCCCGTACTGCTTCACCCTCGCAGCAATCGTGCCGACGGGATTGATCGTCCCCAAGACGTTCGACATCCCGGTCACCGCCACCAGCCGGGTGCGGGAATTGAGCACCGAGTCGAGCTGGTCGAGGTCGAGACGCCCGTCGCTGGTTTGGGGAATGAAACGGATCTTCGCCCCCTTCTCGCGGGCCACCATCTGCCAGGGAACGAGATTGGCATGGTGCTCCATCTCGGTCAGCACGATCTCATCGCCCGCCTGCAGGAATTTGCGGCCCCAGCCGTGCGCCACCGTGTTGATCGCCAGGGTGCAGCCCCCGGTGAAGATCACCTCTTCCACCTCGGGAGCGTTGAGCATTCGTCGAATCCCCTCGCGCGACCCCTCCATCGCTCCGGTTACGCGGTCCCCCAGCGCGTGCACCCCCCGGTGCACATTCGAGTTGTACTCGCGAAACACCTCGGCCAGTTTGTCGATCACGCAATTGGGCTTTTGTGCCGTCGCCCCGCTATCGAGGTACACGAGGGGCCGACCCGAGTCGGTCACCCGAGACAGAATGGGAAAATCGCGACGGACCGCCTCGACATCGAGACGCGGGGAGGTGACGGCGGGGACAGACGACATGCGTGGTGGGATCCTGAAAGAGAGACCGAATTCTAGGATTGGCGGGGGGCGAAACCAACCGCTGATCATGCCGCCGCCGCTGCGGCCGAAGAAACGGCCGAAGAAGCGGATCAACCGGCCTTGGCAAGCTTTCTCCATCCCACTATCACCTTGTCTACGCCCTGTTCTGGCACCTGTGGTTGGCCGTTGCAGGTTCGCCGGCGGCTGGGACTCGCATTCGATACCCACCGCACCGGTGGACATCCAACCGGGGCTCAGGCCCTGGGTGCCCGCAGCACACAGATGCGTGGCCGACGCCGAGGGAGCCCCCCCGGCACAGAGAAACACCGTCAGGTCCCCGGGAGGGTCGCCGTCATGTCGTGGATGGAATGGTACAACTCACTGCAGAAGCCGGGCTGGACCCCGGCCCCGCAGACCATCGGCACCATCTGGCAGTTTTTGTATCCCGTCATCCTGCTGACGTTCGGCTACGTCTTCACCCAGGCGTTCCGGGGGAAGATTCCCCTGTGGGTGGCCATTCCATTCGCCATCAACCTCGTGGCGAATGTGCTCTTCACCCCCATTCAGTTCGGACTGCGGAATCTCGATTGGGCGGCGGTCGACATTGTGGTGGTGTGGGGCAGCCTGGTCTGGCTGATCGTGGCGATCTGGCCGCATTTTCGCTGGGTCTCGGTGGCGCAGATTCCGTACCTCATCTGGGTCTCGATCGCGACGGTGCTGCAGTTGTCGATCACCTGGAACAACCGTCCGTAGGGGGAGCCCTGCCGACGGGCGGCGGTCGAATTGCCATTCGCGGGGGTCCCCCGATAGACTCGCGGCCGTTGATGCGTGTCTCCTCCCGTCTCCGGAGTGTGCGTGATGCCTCGCCCCGTCAGTCGTCGCCGGTTTCTGCAGTCCGCCGCCTTTACCGCCGCCTCGGCCAGTCTCTCAGCCCGCAGTTGGGGGCGGGTGCTGGGGGCGAACGACCGCCTGCGGGTCGCCTCAATTGGCACCGGAGGCAAGGGATGGTCGGACCTCAACGACACCGCCGCCACTCCCAAAGTGCAGGTGGTCGCGCTGTGTGACATTGACGAATCGAAAGCCCATCTCGGTCAGGCGGCCGAGAAATGGCCCGACGCGAAAACCTACACCGACTGGCGGAAACTTCTGGCCGACGCGAAATCGTTCGACGCGGTCATTGTGTCGACCCCCGACCATATGCACGCCCCCATCTCGCTCCCCGCGATGCAACTGGGGAAGCATGTGCAGTGCCAGAAGCCGTTGACCCATACGGTCTTCGAAGCCCGGCAAATGCGGCTGGCGGCGAAGAAGTACAACGTGGTCACCCAGATGGGCAACCAGATCCAGTCGCACGAGGCCTACCGTACCGCGGTCAAGCTGGTGCACGACGGGGTGATTGGCAAGGTGAAGGAGGTCCATTCGTGGCAGAGCGGGGCGATGGGGTGGATTCTGGTCGATGACCGCCCCGCGGGAATGGAACCGATCCCGCCGCACATCCACTGGGACGAATGGCTGGGGGTGGCCCCCACCCGGCCCTATTTGCCGAAGATCTACCACTCGTTCAACTGGCGGGCCTGGCAGGATTTCTCGAACGGCCAATTGGGCGACTTCGGCTGTCACATTCTCGACCCGGTCTTCGGGGCGCTGAAGCTGACCGCCCCCACCGCGGTGCGGGCCGAGGCGACCCCCATGAACAAAGAGATCTGGTACCGGAAGTCGAAGGTGACCTGGACCTTCCCCGGCACCGAGCATACGGCCGACAAGAGCGTGCGGGTGACGTGGTACGACGGGGCGAATCACATGCCCTCGAAGGCCGATTTGGGTCTGGAAGCGAACGTCGCCCTGCCCGGCAGCGGTTCGATTGTGCTGGGCCAGAAGGGCTCGCTGATCATCCCGCATGTGGCGATGCCCCAGTTGGTGGGAGAGGCATTCCAGGATTACAAGATGGCGGTCGTCCCCGCGCGCAACCATTACACCTCGTGGGCCCACGCCTGCCTGGGGGAAGACACGGCCACCTCGAACTTCGATTACTCGGGACCCCTGACCGAGACGGTGTTGCTGGGGACCATCGCCAATCGGCTGGCCGAGACCGACCTGGCCTGGGATGCCGCGAACATGAAGCTGACCGGACACGCCAGGGCGCAGGACCTGCTGAAGAAGCCCTACCGCAGCGGCTGGGAGCCGAGCTGGATCTGAGCGCGGCTGGCGGCCGCTGGTCAATCCGCTGAGGTCGTAAGCAGCTCGCCCCAGCGCGACACGTGGGAGACCGTCGCGCTGGGCGCCTTACCGTTTCTACGGTGCGTTCGTTCTCAGCGATTTGGGTCGACGGGCAACGCTCCACGCCTCACGGTCCACTCACCCCGGCAGGCTGCGCCATGGAAACTCCCCTCTCACCGCTCGACTTCGCCCAGCGGGCCCGCAGGCTCTATTCCCGCCGGGTGGGAGTGGTGGAAGGGGATCAACGTCTGACCTATGGCGAGTTCTTCGACCGCTGCGACCGCTGGTCGGCGGCGTTGCTGTGGCTGGGAGTGCGGCCGGGGGACCGGGTTGCTTCCATCGCCCCCAACCTCGCGGCTCATCTCGGGCAGTTCTACGCGGTCCCGCAGATCGGGGCGATCTGCGTCCCCATCAACTTCCGCCTCGCCCCGGCCGACTTCGCCTACATCCTGCGGCACAGCGGGGCCCAGGTGGTCTGTGTCGCCCCCGAGCATGTCGCCGCCATCGATGCCCTGCGGGAGGAACTGCCGGGAGTAAGGCACTTCGTCACGTTCGGCACCGCCTCTTCCGGATGGCTGGCGTATGACGACCTGATCGCCGAGTCGACGCCCGACTTCACGCCGCACGCCTATGCCGAGAGCGACGTCATCTCGATCAACTACACCAGCGGCACCACCGCCCGGCCCAAGGGGGTGATGGTCACGCACCGCAACACGGCCCTCAACGGGCTGGGGCACCTCGTGCATATTCACCTCACGACGGCCGACCGGTTTTTGTGGGTCGTGCCGATGTTCCACGCCAACGGCTGGACGTTTGTCTGGAACGTCACGGCGGTGGGGGCCACTCACATCTGCCTTCCCAGGGCCGACGCCCGGCACATTCTCGAAACCATCATCGAAGAGGGAGTGACGATCTTCGCCGCCGCCCCGACGGTGCTGATTGCGTTGGCGAATTTGCCGGAGGAGCTGCGGCGGCGGGCCCCGCGTGGAGTGCGGGTGATTACGGCGGGAGCGCCCCCGGCGGCCGCGACGATTGAACGGTTGGAGGGGGAGCTGGGTTGGACCATTCTGCACGTGTATGGACTGACCGAAGTGTCTCCCGTGGTGACGATTTGCGAGATCTTGCCCGAACAGGCCGGGCTGAGCCTGGAAGATCGGGCGGTCTTTAAAGCACGGCAGGGGGTCGAATACCTGGCGAACGCGCAGGTGCGGGTGGTCGACGACCAGGGGCGGGAAGTGCCGCACGACGGGACGACGCTGGGCGAAATTGTGATCCGCGGGAATGCCGTGATGACGGGGTATTACAACGACCCCGAGGCGACGGCCGGGGCGATTCGCCACGGCTGGTTTCACAGCGGCGACGCGGCGGTCGTGCATCCCGACGGCTACATCCAGATCCGGGATCGGTGGAAGGATGTGATCATCAGCGGGGGCGAGAACATTTCCTCGATCGAGGTCGAGGCGCTGTTGCTTCAGCATCCGGCGGTGCAGGAGGCGGCGGTGGTGGGGGTGCCCGATCCGTATTGGGGCGAGAGTCCGGTCGCGTGCGTGGTCTTTCGCCCTGGATCGCAGGCGACCGCCGCGGAACTGCGCGACTTCTGCCGCGAGCACCTCGCCCACTTCAAGGTGCCGAAGCAGTTTCACCCGGTCGCGGAGCTGCCGAAGACCGCAACGGGAAAGATTCAGAAGTTCGTGCTGCGCGGGCAGTTGACATCACCGACCTGACGGCGATGCACCAGTGGCACGGCAAGGCGACGCCTCGCTCTACGGCACCTCCAGCCCCCCCGCCACATCAATCAGAATCTTGAGCACCGGGTTCGTGCGGGCCCGGGTGATGGCGGCGGGGACCTGGTCGAGGGGGATGATCTGCTCGACCAGCGTTGCGAGCTCAATATCCTGGCGTTCCAGGGCTTGCAGTGCGGGAGGAAACGGGCCGCAGCGGGAACCAATGAGCTGCACCTCGTCGATCACCACCGGAGCCAGCGACAACTGATGCGGGCTGGCCACGGTGGTCTTGAGGACCACCGTTCCACGGGGCCGGACCAGCCGCAGCGCGGTCTCGAGCCCGCTGGGAGAACCGGTGCAGTCGACCACCAGTTCGGCCCCCCGGCAGTCGTCGGCCTGGGCCAGGAGTCGGGTGGAGATGTTCAAACGCTGCAGCAGCGCCAGCTTGTGGGGATGCTTGCCGACGACCGTCACCCGGCAGCCACTACGGTGCAGCACCTGGGCGCAGAGATTTCCCAGCCGACCATCACCCAGCACCACAGTCTCTTGTCCAGCCTGGAGGGGAATCTGTTCGCCGATGCGGAAGGCGGCCGCCAGGGGCTCGGTGAAGACCGCCTGCCAATCAGAGACCTCGTC
>CAIOTJ010000085.1 GCA_903861195.1 uncultured Planctomycetaceae bacterium
GCGGCCGACAATCCCAGGCAGACAATCGCCAGGCTGAAGATCCAGATGACCGACTCGCGCGACCAGTCTCCGGCAGCCGACTGCGTGATCCCCAGCACCCGTGTGAGGGGAATGTTGAAGACGCTCCAGGCGTAGGCCTGGCCAATCGACAGGTGAATGCACAGAGCGGCGGGGGGAACCAGCCACCGGTTGTAGCCGGGCCCCGCTACGCTGCGACTGCGGTCCAGAAACGGGAACATGCCACCCTCCTCAGCCGCAGCGGGGATAACCGGTTTCGCGGCACAACGAGGAACAATCGGCGAGGTCCCCTGCCGCACCGGAGCGAAACAGACGAAATCCGGGAACGGCCGGAACGCGCACGTTTCGCCCCGGGACTGAGACTCTGGGCTACTCGTGCTTCCGGGGGGGCAACGCCGTCCCTGCCGGGCTCACTCCGCTTCCCTGCATCAGGCCCCGCAATTCCTGGCCGAGAATGCTGTGCTGCTTGCCGTAGAAGAAGTAGATCACCAATCCCAGGGCCAGCCAGCCGAAGAGCCGCAGCCAGTTTTCGTACGGCAGCGACATCATCAGCAGCAGGCACAACGCAATCCCGGCGACGGGCACGAAGGGAACCATCGGGCACTTGAAGGGGCGGTTGGCCGCCGGGTCGATCTTCCGCATCACCAGCACAGCCGTGCAGACAATCACGAAGGCAAACAGGGTGCCGATGTTGGTGAGATGCAACAGGGCGTCAATAGGCAAGAGCCCCGCCAGCAGGCAGACGAAAACGCCAATCAGAATGGTGCTCTTCCAGGGGGTCTGGAACTTGGGATGGATGTCGGAAAAAAACGACTGGGGGACCAGGCCGTCGCGGGCCATCGCCAAAAAGACGCGCGGCGCCGAGAGCATCATCACCAGCAGCACCGAGGTGATCCCGGCCACGCCGGCAATCGCGATAATCGACTCGGCCCAACCCAATCCAACATTCGCAAACGCCTTCGACACCCCGGCATTCACGTCGATCTCGGTGTAGCTGACCATACCCGTCAGCACGGCCACCACCAGCACGTACAGCACAGTGCAAATCAGCAGCGAAGCGACGATGGCCAGGGGAACGTCGCGCTGCGGATTCTTCGCCTCTTCGGCATGCGTCGAGACCGAATCGAACCCGATGTAGGCGAAGAAGATGATGGCCGCCCCCGCCAGCATGCCGACTGGCTCACCGGCACTGTTCGTCTCCCCCATCACCGGAATGCCGAAGAAACTGAGCCCCGTCCAGCCGTAGGGGGCGAAGGGGGACCAGTTCTCGGGATTGATGTAGGCCACACCCACCAGAATCACAAACAGCACGGCCACCACCTTGATGGCCACCATAATGGCATTGAAACCGGCACTTTCGGAAATTCCTTTCACCAGAAACGCCGTCACCAACAGGGCAACGAGGATCGCCGGCAGGTCGAACAGGGCGTTTTGCCGGTTGGTCAGCTTCGCTTCGAACTCGGCATTGCCGATCTCTCCCACCTTTTCTTTTGTGCTCTTGCTGATCCAGGCGGGACGATCTTCGGCCCCCTTGGCCCGGAGGGTCCCCTCGGCCTGCTTGGGCTGGGCCGGGGTTCCCTGGGTGACGGCCGCCCCCTCATACATGGCCACCACATTGGGCAGAATGTGCCCATGGTCGTACTTGTAAGGGGCTCCCGAGAAGATGAACGGGAGCGACAGCCCGATCTTGGCGAGTACGCTTTGGGAATAGCCGGACCAGCCATTGGCGACCGTGGCCGCCCCCACGGCATATTCCAGCACCAGATCCCAACCAATGATCCAGGCACACAGTTCGCCGAGGGTGGTGTAGGCGTAGGTGTAGGCACTCCCCGCGACGGGCGCCATCGAGGCGAACTCGGCGTAGCAGAGGGCGGCGAAGATGCAGGTCAACCCGGCCACAACGTACGAGACCATCAAGGCCGGGCCGGCGACATTGTGAGCGGCCGCCCCGGTCGCGACGAAGATCCCCGCCCCAATGACCGCCCCCACACCGAGGGCGGTGAGGGAGACGGGACCCAGGACCCGCTTGAGTCGGTGGTCCCCCGCCATTTCATCGAGCAAATGCTTCAGCGATTTCTTCGCGAACAACTGGTTCATGACAACCGTGACCCCGGGGATGGACAAAACTCGTTTCGAGCCCGCGCGGCGTTCACTCTATCGGGGGGGAAATGCGGTGGCAAACGTGGTCCCCGTTCGATTCGTGGGCGGGCCAGCGAGCGACGGCAATGCAGCTCGACAGCGCACAAACAATCACCTCGATTCCCTGCCGTTTCCCGAGCGCTGTGGCGACGGCAGGTTGAACACGGCACGACTCGGGCGGAGAGTCGGATGGGCGGAACTGGGACGTGGCTGTACCGGTGGGAGCGATCGGGGGAGGCTGACCGATTCGCAGGTCGCCAACGGGGGGTTGATCCGATAGAATTCTGCCGATGTGACGCGTGGGCTGGCTCACAAGTCGCGAGAACCTTCCCCGTACGGTTGGCCCAGACGCTGCCTGCACTTCCTGGACGGATCCCCCCTCACATGAATCTGCCCCACTCCACAACCCATTCTTCGGCTCCTGGAATTGCCCGCCGCGAATTGCTGCAGGTGGGATATTCGGGATTGTTGGGGATGGGTCTCGCGAGCTGCCTGGCGGGCCGTAGTTCGGCCGCCGTACCAGGAACCCCGAAACAGGTCGTCATTGTCTTTTTGACGGGGGCGGCCAGTCATCATGATACGTTCGATATGAAGTTGGAGGCCCCTCCGGAGATTCGGGGAGAATTCCAGGGGATTTCGACCTCGATCAGCGGATTGACGGTCTGTGAACACCTGCCGCTGCTGGCGGCCCGGGCCCACCAGTACGCCGTGCTGCGGACCCTGTCGCACAGCGACAACAACCACCTGATGTCGACCCACCACGTGCTGACGGGAGAAAAGCAGCCGGGGGGGTTCTTCGACAAGGTCGCCTCGCGCGACGACTGGCCCTGTTACAGCTCGGGCCTCGCCTTCCTGCGTCCCCGGAACGACGGACTTCCCAGTGGGGTGAACTTGCCGACCTATCTGATGGAAGGGCCCCTGACGTGGCCGGGGCAGCATGCCGGTTTCCTGGGTGCCAAGTACGACCCCTGGCAGATCAAGGGGGACCCCGCCAAGCCAGACTTCAAGGTTGATGCGTTGACGCTGGCCCCGGGGGTGAGTGTGAGCCGGTTGGAAAGCCGGCAGGCCCTGCTGGGGGAACTCGACAGCCAACAGCGCCAACTGGCCGCTTTGGCCGAGTCGCAGCGGATGACCAACGACCAGCAGCTCGCCTTCTCGATGCTGACGTCGAACCGGCTGACTCAGGCATTCGATCTCAGCCGTGAGAGTGACGCCACCCGCGAGCGCTACGGCAAGAACACTTACGGCCAGTCGCTGCTGCTGGCCCGCCGG
Organism: uncultured Planctomycetaceae bacterium; assembly: GCA_903861195.1. Taxonomy (GTDB): domain Bacteria; phylum Planctomycetota; class Planctomycetia; order Planctomycetales; family Planctomycetaceae; genus UBA10511. Next base: position 3,430 of record CAIOTJ010000085.1, read on the forward strand.
CTGGTGCAGGCGGGGGTCCCCGTCGTGCAGGCCAACATGGGGCGCGTGCAGAACTGGGACAACCACGGCCAGATCTTCCCCACCCTCAAGAATCGGCTGCTGCCGCCGCTCGATCTGGGAGTCGCGGCCCTGTTGGATGATCTCGACCAGGAAGGACTGCTCGAGAACACTCTGGTGATGATGCTGGGGGAATTCGGGCGAACTCCCAAGATCAACAACGACAAGGGACGCGATCACTGGGGCCCCTGCTTCTTCGGCGTGTTTGCCGGGGCGGGAGTGCGGGGCGGCCAGGTGATTGGCCGGTCGGACGACATTGGAGCCTATCCCGTCACGCAGGCGTTCTCGCCGAACGACGTGGGAGCGACGGTCTACCACCTGCTGGGAATCGACGGCGAGGCGATTGTCCGCGACCGGCTGAACCGCCCCGTCCGGCTCAACACCGGAAACGTGATCGAACCGCTGTTCACCGGGGCGAGTGTGTAACCAGCGCCCAGGCCGGTCGTCCGTCCGAACGACGAATTTTCCAATTTGTCGAAATCATCGCTCGGCAAACATGACGGCCCTTTGACTAGGCTGAGAATCGCTTGATGACATGGCAGCTGTCACGTGACCGTGGACCCCACGGGCTGGCAGCCCTTGCACCGACAGGTTGAAAACCTGTCGTACGGACGCAAGTCCCGTCAGCTCAGGCTGAGCGGGCCGGCGTTGCAGAAGTCCGAATTGCCGAATTTCTCGATCCGATGGCCGAAGCCGTGGGCCAATGACATCAACAGGCGGTTGTGCGGCACGCGGGGAAATTTCAGCGCGCGGCCCATCGTGAAATCGAGCCCCCGTCCCACCAGCACGAACGGAATATTGTCGAGCGTGTGGGTGTTCCCTTGTCCCAATTCGTTGGTCCAGACAATCGTCGTGTTGTCGAGCAGGCTGCCGGGGCCTCCGGGCTCGGGAGTGGTCGCCAGCCGTTCGCAGAGATAGGCCAACTCGCCGCAGAACCAGTGGTTGATGCGGGTCAGCTTGTCCTGGGCGGCGTCGTTCGAATCGGCCTCGTGCGACAGGTCGTGGTGCCCTTCCTCCACCCCCAGCCACCGCATCTTCGCCTGCCCGACCGAGTTCGTGTACTGCAACGTGGCGACACGGGTCATGTCGGCCAGAAAGCTGTTGACCAGCAGATCGATCTGCATCCGGCTGAGGCGGGGCATGTTCTCGTTCCGCGTCTTCACCCCCGGTTCCAGCGTGGGAATCTCTCCCACCGTTTCGCCGCTCTCGGCCAACTCCTGCTCGACCTGCCGCACCAGTTCGGCGTGCTCTTCCAGCAGGCGACGGTCTTCAACACTCACCTGCTGGCGCAGCTGTTGCAACTCGTCCCGCAGGTCATCCAGGACGCTCGCCAGCAGCTCACGGTTCTTCACCTGACCGTACATCCGCTGAAACACCTGGTACGGGTCGCTCAGCGGGGCCACGGGGCGATTCCCTCCGGCATAGACCATGCGGGTCCAGGTATCGGCCCGCTCGGGAACCAGCACCCCCAGTTCGAGCGAACCGAAACGGGTGCGGGTCGCGGCGTCTTGTTGCAGGAACTGGCGAAGTTCCTGGTCGATCGACAGGCCGCTGGCCCAGCCCGCGGGAGTATCCGAGCCCCCCTGCACATTGCCGGGAAACAGCTCGGTCCCGGTCAGCAGGCAGCCGATGCCCCGCATGTGGCTGTCCCCATCTCCCCGCACCCGGTCGCAGACTCCGTGGAGGATGAGGGTTTGGTCCTTGAACGGCTCCAGCGGCTGCAGGCTCTCTTTGAGATCGAATTCCCCCCCGGTGACGGTTGGCCAGAAGGTCTTGGGAACCACCCCGTTGGGGCTGAACATCACCACCAGACGCTGCTTCCGCCGCTGTTGGTTGGCCAACCCCAGGCTGGGGAGATTCGAGATGAACGGCAGCAGGGCCGTGCTGAGACCGACCTGCCGCAAAAATTCACGCCGCGAACCCGACTGAGACATCGACCACCTCGCCCCATCCAGAACCGATGACCACCGTTTCTTCCCACGGCAGCATTTTGACCGCTGTTTCGGCCAAAGTCGAGCACAGACTGCAGAGATTCGGCAAGCTGGGCAGGCAGGGAAATGGCCCCGGCAAATGGGGCGGTGGAACCCCGGGGAGAAATCCGGCGGAAACCGGAATTTTCGGACTTTCCTCAGCGTTCCGACGAACTAAATTGTTACCGAGACGACCATCCCGAATTCTCGGTCCTGCCGTCACTGCTCCTGCCCGCCAAACCGCCCGCCCGCGTTCGAGTCACCTGCCCTGTCGGCCGTTCTGGCCTGTTCAAGGCTTCCCCCCTTCTCCGTCCCAGGCTTCCCACCGTGGTTACGGTCTTCCGTTCCCGCTTGTCCCATGGCATCGCGCTGTGGTGCAGCCGGCTGAGATTCCGGGTTCCCCTGCTGCTGGCTGTCGGATTGGCCGGCTGTGCTTCCGATTCATACCGCTACGGGCAGTTCCGTCCCGTTTCGGCGCCGGTCCCTCCCCTGGTGGTTGACCGGGGGGAACCACACCCTCACCTCGACCGGCTTCGCGATGTCGTGGAGTTTCCGCGCAAACTGTTCCGGTTCGGCCGACCCGACTCACGGCCCACAACCGAACAAGTCGAGCAAACCGTCGTAACCTATCTGGAGAAAAACGATCTCACCGACGTGGCCGTCGAGGTGGGGGAATATGATCCGTCCCGACAATGGCGGCGTTTGCGAGAGAACGAGCGGGTGGGTCCGTTGTGGAAGTATTCGGTCGGTTCGCTGACGGTCGTGGGCTATAGTCTGCTGCCCGCGCGGGCGTTTGGAATCGACACTTACAACCCGTTCACCGACACTCTGATCGTCAATTCCCGAAATCCCCCCCGAGCGCTGTTCGAGGCGGCCCGCGCCAAGGCACTGCGGGGAGAACAGTTCGTGGGCAGCTCCGTCGTGCTCAGCTCACTGCCATTCATCCGTTCGGTCGCCGATGTGCGTCAGGCGTCTGATGTGTTGAGTTACCTGCGGGCGGAGGAGCAGTGGGATCTTGAGACCGCCGCTTATCCGCAGCTCTACGCGGGTGTTGGCAAGGAGGCGATCGGGCTGGTTGGTTGGTTCATCCCCATTTCGCTGGGCCCGGGCCTGGGGATCGGTGGCCGCATTTTGGGAAGTGCCACAGGCCAGGTCGTGGCCAGCCAGCGCAGGCAGGAAATTGAAGTCATCCTCGCGGAGCGTCGCCGGGCCCAGGAAGCCCTGGTCGAACTTGCCGGATTCGAGGAGACCGATTCATCGTGGGCCGACGATGCGGCTGGGGATGTCCTCCCCGCCGTGGGCGAACAGAATCCAGCCGACTCCGACACTGTGGATCCGGTGGAATCGGCTGAGGCGGCTGCCGAGGACGAGTGATTCCATCGCCAGGACAAACGGCTCCCGCGCGATCAGAGCGCCGGGACCTGGAGCTCCCCCGCCAACTCGCGCAGCGGACGGAGGTATTCATCCGACAGCGGAATCCCCCCGGCCAGACGCTCGGCACGGGTTGTGCGGCTGCGGTCTCCCGGAAGCTGGATCCGGTCGCATCCCGCACGTGGCCGGGCGCTGCGCACCCAGTCCATCAGCTTGCCCGCCTCTCCCAAAAAGTGCTCGGCTCCCCCGAACGCCTCGGGATTCCAGACAATCAACAGCACGTTGTTGCATTCGACCGTCCCCGGCGCAGCGGGGGGACAGCAGCCCCCGGCCAGGCCCGCCGCGAGAATGTCGAACACCAAGCCCAGCCCAAACCCCTTGTAAGCCTGGTCTCCGCCGAACGGCCGCAGCGCCCCCGGCGGGTTGGCCAGCATCACCTGTGGGTCACAGGTCGGGTTTCCCTCGGCATCCTGAATCCAGCCGGGAGGCACCTGCCGGCCCGCCAGACGGGCGATCTTCAGTTTGCCATTCGCCACGGCACTGGTCGACATGTCGAGCACGATCGGCTCACCATCGGGGGTCGGAATGCCCACGCCAATGGGGTTGGTGCTCAGCCGCCGGTCGATGCCATCGGGCGGAGCCACTGTGTAGATCGCCCCATTGTCGTTGACGGCAATGAGAGAGGCGAACCCGGCACGGGCGGCCTGTTCGACCCATTCCCCCAACCGGCCGATGTGTCCGCTGCGCCGCAGGGTCGCACACACAGCCCCCGCGGTCCGGGCCTGGGCCACGCAGCGTTCGACAAACTCGCGGCACTGCACCTGTCCGAACCCCAGACCGCCGTCGCAAGCCAGCATGCCGGGCAGTTGCCGCAGCACGGTGAGGGGGGCTCCGGGCTGCAATTCCCCCGTGTCAATCTGGCTGGCGTACCACCGGGCGAGGTAAACGCCGTGCGAATCGTGCCCGACAAGGTTCGATTCGACGAGGCTTTCGGCTACGCGGTCGGCCTCGGCCGCCGTCACCCCCTTGGCAACGAACAGCCGGGAGACAAAGGCTTGGAGATCGGCGGCACGATACGTCTCGGTTGGCACAACAGGCAGCCTCGCACAGAGAGTGGAACGGACGAAGACATCTGACTCAGGGGCCGGGATCCTCCCTGGCGCTGGTCGCAAACGGGTCTGCTTGGGAGGCTACTTGCCATCGGTCAGATCGTCAAAAAACCGCTGTTGCGAGAACTCGATGACCGTGGCGTCGGCGATGTCCGGCACGAGGACCAGCCGATCCTTCCGGCGGCCCAGAAACCAGCCCGGGTGCTGGGCCGACTCGAGTTTCCACTGCGCTTCGACCGTGACTTCGAACTGAAATCCATCCCGCCCCCGATCTTTCCGCCAGATCGCCTGCTGGCCGGCATGGACCCTCCAAGATGAAGCCGCGGTTTTTTCCTTGAGCAGTGTCAGCGGAGCCGACTCGGAACGCTCACCGACCGACAGCCACCGCCCATCGAAGTCGCTGGTGAACAGCCTGGTCCACCGGGGCGCGGTGTTGAAACGAACGTCCTTGCCCCTTACTCGCAGCAACACGTCGTCGGCTATTGGCCAATCTGTGGGGCGGGGTTGGCTGGTGGCATACTTGCGTCGGTCACGCGGCTCGATGGGGAGAGGAACGACCACCCGGAACCGGCGCTTCTCGGGAATGACCAACTCCCACAGCAGTGACGGCAGTTCCGCCTCTTGTGCGTCGACAGTCACCGCCCCGGCCAGACCACTCCACGACTCGCGCATGATGAAATCCGCGAATTCCCCCCGCGCCAGGACGACGGTGGCAGTCACTCCCAGCCAGGCCCAGGCCAACACTCCTGCGGTTGACACGCGCATCACACAATCCTCCCGCACGAGTGACCAGATCCCGCTCTGACAGATTGCTATTTTCCCCACCGCCCGATGAGAATGACAAGTCGTCGGCCCAGTGACTTCCCTCTCAGGACAACTCCCCATGTCTCACTTGCGAAGCCTCCGGAACGCCCGAACGATTCTGGCCTGGGTCTTCACACTCACCACGCTGCGTGCGGGAACGGCCGCGAATTGGGCCCAGGAATCAAGCGGCGAGCCCGATCGGGTCTACACGAAGTCGGTGGTCGCCGCCGATCATCCCGCGGCCAGTGCCGCCGGGCGCGAGATGCTGCGTCGGGGAGGCAACGTCGTCGATGCCGCCGTGGCGACGTCGTTCGCCTTGTCGGTCGTTCGCCCCGGTAGCAGTGGCATTGGGGGCGGGGGCTTCCTGCTCCACTGGGATGCCGCCACGCAGACCTGCCATGTTTACGACTACCGCGAGTCGGCCCCGGCCCGGGCGACCGCCGGGATGTACTCCGCCGAAGTCCCCGCCGGTCAGGACCCCGCCAGCCAACGGGGTGCCCTGGCGGTGGCGGTTCCCGGAGCGGTCGCCGGTCTGTGCCGTCTCCACGCCAACCACGGCCAACTCCCCCTCCCCCAGGTACTGGCCCCGGCCCTGCGGCTCGCCCGCGAGGGAGTCCTGGTGGACCCCCACGATCTCGAAGTCCAGGCCGAACTGCTGGAAGACTTCGCCAAGCACCCCGAGTATCGGCAGCAATACGCCAATTTGAGGAAACTCTACGCCAATTCGGGCCGGCGTTGGCAGCCGGGGGACCGGTTTCATTCCCCCCTGGCGGCGGTTCTGGAGCGCATCGCCCGCGACGGTGCGGCTGGGTTTCATGACGGCGAGGTGGCCGAGGCGATTGCCCGCGAAGTGGCCCGGGGCGGAGGCGTGCTGACGGTCGACGACCTGCGGACCCAGCAGCCGGTCCGGCGACAGGCGCTGGTCTTGCGGCGCGGCGACCGGGTCATCCACACCATGCCTCCTCCGTCCAGCGGCGGCATCGCCTTGATCGAATCGCTGCAGATGCTCGACGCCCTCGACACCCGGCTGGGGAAACTCGATCAAGGTCCCTCGGCCCCATTCTTTCATCGCCTGGCCGAAACCTTCCAGCACGCCTTCGCAGACCGGGCCCGCTTCCTGGGAGATGCCGACTTCGTTTCCGTCCCCATCCAGCGGCTGATCTCGGCCGAGCATGCGGCGGAACGGTCCCGGCGAATCGAACCCGGGAAGACATTTCCCACCGACGCCTACGGCAGCCAGACGCTGCCCGACGACCACGGCACCAGTCACTTCAGCATTCTCGACGCCGCGGGGAACGCCGTGGCCAGTACCGAGACCATCAACACCCTCTTCGGCAGCTATGTGGTCGAGCCGACGTTTGGCATCGTGCTGAACAACGAGATGGACGACTTCACCGCACAGCCAGGAAAACCGAATGCGTTCGGGCTGATCCAGAGCCCGGCCAACGCCGTCGCGCCGGGCAAGAAACCACTGTCGAGCATGACCCCCACGATCGTCACGCGCGACGGGCGGGCCGAGTTGGTGGTGGGAGCGTCCGGCGGACCGCGGATCATCACGGCGACCGTGCAGGTTCTGTGGCGGATGAGCGAGTGGCACGAGACGCCGTGGCAGGCAGTCACCGCCCCCCGGCTGCATCATCAGTGGCTGCCCCGCCGACTGAGTGTGGAGCCGGGGTTCGACCCCCAATTCCTCCGCGCGCTGGAGGACTGGGGGCATCCCGTGCAGAGCCGGGATGAAGGGGCGGTGGTGCAGGCGGCGGCCCTTACGCCAGCCGGATTGCGGGGGGCCAGCGATCCCCGCAAACACGGACGGCCGGCGGGCGATTGATTGGCCGCGGCGGAGTCATTGACGGCCGATCGCTTCACGCCAGCAAACAGGTTGGTCCGCAGATCACCACGGCGCGGCGAGCAGTTTTCAGTCCCGTGGGCTCTGCCAGGCGGGACGGTTGGCTTGTCCCGCCCCTACAATCTGTTGGCGTGTGCACTGACTCCCCGATCTGGAACCAAGATGATGTCGAATCTCCCCCGCACCCTGGGTGAACTCAAGGCGAGTGGCTGGAAGAGCGTGCCTGTCAAGCAGGAGATGCGCCGCAATCTGCTGGCCAAGCTGCGCCGGGGAGAACCACTGTTTCCCGGAATCGTCGGCTACGAAGAGACCGTCATCCCGCAGATCGCCAACGGCATTTTGTCCCTGCACGACATGCTGTTCCTGGGTCTGCGTGGCCAGGGGAAGACCCGCATGCTGCGGCAACTGGTGCAATTTCTCGATCCGGTCATTCCCATGATCGCCGGGTCGGAACTGCGCGACGATCCCTACGCCCCCATCTCGAAGTTCGGGCGCGACCAGGTGGCCGATCGGGGGGACGACTGCCCGGTCGAATGGCTCCCCCGTGAGCAGCGGTATTACGAGAAACTCGCCACCCCCGACGTGACGATTGCTGACCTGATTGGGGAAATCGACCTCATCAAACATGCCGGCGGGAAGCACCTCGCGAGTGAAGACGTGCTGCACTATGGTTTGATCCCCCGCAGCCACCGCGGCATTTTCTGCATGAATGAGCTGCCCGACCTGGCCCCCAAGATCCAGGTGGGGCTGTTCAATGTGCTGGAAGAGCGGGATGTGCAGATCCGGGGCTTTCCCGTGCGACTGGAACTCGACGTGGCGATGGTCTTCAGTGCCAATCCTGAAGACTACACCAATCGCGGACGGATCGTCACTCCCCTCAAAGACCGCATTGGCAGCGTCGTCCAGACGCACTATCCCACGTCTCGCGACCTCGGGATGCAGATCACCCGCGAAAATGCCTGGGCCGAACGGGATGGGGGGATCGACGTGCGGGCCCCGAAGTTTCTCCAGGAGGTGGTCGAAGAGACAGCCCGACTCGCCCGCTCCAGCAGCCATGTGAACCAGGCCTCGGGAGTCAGCGTGCGGATGTCGATCGCCAACCTCGAGAACTTGCTGTCGAACGCCGAGCGGCGGGCCGCCCTGCAGGGGGCCACTCATGCCGTCGCCCGGCTGAGCGACCTGACCGCCCTGATCTCCAGCTCGCGCGGCAAGCTGGAGCTGACCATGGCAGAAGAACCCGACCAGCAAGACAAGGTGCTGTCGCGGATCGTCGACGAAGCGGTCAAGAATGTCTTCGACCAGCGTCTCAAGACGTCGACCTTCAAAAACGTGGTCGAACATGTCGAGGCGGGCAAGAACCTCGAAATCAGCGACCGACTGAGTGTGCCGGACTGTCTGGCGCGCTTCAGCCAGGTGCGCGACTTTGCCAATCAGATCAAGTCCCTCACCCGGGAACTCGACCCCGAACTGGCCCAGGGGCCCCATGCCGACGAACTCCAGGTGGCTGTGGGGGAATTGATCCTGGAAGGTCTCTACTGCCACAACCGCCTGAACAAGGCGGCCAAGGGGAACCAGACGTCGTTCAAGGCGTAGTGACACAAAGCAACCAGATCGTCTCGCTGAGGGAGCTCGTCAAAATCAATCACATACGGGTCAGGAAAATGACGGCGCTTGCGCATCGGATCATGGCAATGATCGATCAAGTGGTTCCGCTGCGAGTTCGTACAGGTCGCAACTGCAACGAACTCGCACAACAAAAAACTTCTCCGTAGGAAATACTTCCCTCAGCCTGGGGTTGTCGCGAACGCGACTCCCCCAGGTTGCGATCCCCAACAAGATCTCGATCCTGTAACGATTGCTTTCCACACCCTGCCTGCTGATTGCGGATCGATCAATGAGCGAGCCCATGACGAAAGGAACCACTTTCAGGGTGCAGGGCCTGCTGGGGATCGTATTCCCCGGGTAGCCCCTGAGGCGGCAACCCGGGGCTGAGAGAACTCACCTCTGCGAGGTAGGCGGTTGATTGGCGAGAGGTTTGTGGCGAGGGGCGATCGTCGTTGTCGCCGCGGTCACGGCCCGATCACCATGGCGACCACTTCGTTAATGCTCGCCAGGATCATGAATCATGTTGTCAACACACCCGGCGCGATTGGGCATCGGACCACACAATCGATCGATCAAGTTGTTTGGTCGCGGGACCTGCGAGTCGACATCGCCATCGGTTGATGGCACCCAAAAACACAGGCCGCTGAAGACATCTCCAGCGGCCTGTGGTCTTTCGGCGATCAACCGGGACCGTCGACGAGCGATTATTCCGCCGCAGGCTCGACGCGATACACCTGGCTCCCCAGCTTGACAACCACCGGTTCGCTGAAGGCCAGGTATTTGCCCGCCTGTCCATCGAATGAAGCCGCCACTTCAAAAAACTCGGGACTGAACTGGCGGATCGTCTGGGCCTGCTGCAGTTCCTGCTCGGTCACCTCGGCATCCTGCCAGACATTCTGCTTGCGGTAGAAGGTCTTGCGGCTGATCTGGCGCACATTGGTGGTGACGGTCTGCCGTCCCTCGGCATCCTGCACGATCGCACCGCGTCCCCGCGCCTCCGAGAGTTTCTTCGACTCACTCTCGGCCAGCCTCCCTCCCATCGCGGCGGCCGCTCCGGCGGGGGCCGCATTGGCCCGCTGCAGGTTCCCCTTGAGAGCCCGCTGAGACACGCCCGCCTGGCCAGACACTTTCCCCAACTCCTCGCGGGTGGCCTCCGCGGCCCGTCGGCCGAACGCCGCCCGGTCGTGCACCGAGACTCCCTCATCGGCGAGGAACGAGGTGTAGGGGGTGAGAATGCCGTGCTTCAGCGAGAGCTGCACCAGCTCATCAACCAGTTCCTGATTCTGACCGCGCAGATCGAGTTCATCGATGATTTCGCCAATCCGCCGGGTGGCCCAGAGCTTCTCGATGAATGCATACGAGTCATCGGTCGACCGGGCGGGAAAAGTCCCCTCACCAGTGAATTGCCGCCGCTCGCTCCCCTGCTGCCCCGATAGCTCGAATTTCACCGGGCCATTCGCCTTGTACCGCCCGACATAGACCAGTTGTTCTCCCTGGTACAGATCGGTCAGTTGGCGGGGATACGTGCGGGAGACGATGTTCTCGGTCTGCCCCGCCACCTCCAGACGCAGCTTCAGGTCGGTCAGCACGGGAGCTCCAATCTTGCCGTACAGGGTGGCGACGCTGGCTTCGATGTTCTCGTTGGGTTTCACGTACACCGACCGGCCGCGATGGTCGGCCGCCAGCCGGTCAAGCAGTCGCCCATTCACGTCAAACCCCACCCCGAAGGCATACATCCGGGCATGCACCTGATTGTGCTGGCGGGCATTTGCGGCGATTTTCTGCTCGTTGGTCTCCCCCACCGTCGGCAGCCCGTCGGTCATGAAGATCACATAAGTCGGGCGATTGGGATCCTGCAGCAACTGCAACGACTTCGACAACGCCCCGTCGATGTGGGTGCTCCCCCCGGGATACAGCCCTTCGACAAACTGCAGGGCGGCCTTCACCGTCGCCTCATCTCCCCGCTGCAATTCGGGACGGAACGCCTCGATGTTCGAATCATAGGTCACGATATTGAACAGATCCGTCGGCTGCAGCCGGGCCAGCAGAAACCGCAAGGCCTCCTTGGCCTGGGTCATTTTGGGGCCAGCCATGCTGCCCGACTTGTCGAACGCGAACAGCAGGGTCCGCTCGATCTTCGTCTCGGCCCCCCCCTGGATCTCGGGACTCGCCAGCAGCAGAAAGTACCCCTCGTCCGAATCGACCGGCCGATACCCCAGCAGATTCATCCCCACCAGACCATTCACCGTGCCGTACAGCAGCCGAAAATCATCGGGGGAATAACTGTTCTTCAGCGACAACCTGACCACGGCGTGCTGATCATCGGGACGGGTGATCTCCACCGGATGGGTCGGGCTGTACACCGTCTTCAACTGGTCGCGCGACTCGATGCGGATCGTCACGTCGAGCGTCTCGACCGGCTTGTTCGAGTGCTTGGTCGTCCCCAACGGCAGCACCAGATCAATCAGCCCGGCGTCTTTCTTCAGCAGTTGCGTGTAACGGATCTCGACCTTCCGCTCGGCTCCCGGCGGAATCGGGAACACACTGGTCTGGAACAATCCCTGGCCGAGGTATTCCAGCAGGGCCGGGTCGCGGCGGGCACGCACGATCTCTTCGTAGATGCGGCGGGCCTCCTCTTTCTTCAGCAGCTTCCCCGCCAGTTCCTTCCCATCGACCAGCAGGGTCAACCCGCTGATCGCCGCCTCATCGGGGAGGGGAAACGCGAAGATCGCCTCCAGTGTCTGGCTGCCGGTGTTCTGGAACACCTGCGAGACCTGCACCTTGGCCACCTGCTCGACCACTCCCACCTGCATCTCCACCTGCCGGATGCGATATTCGGTCGACCGCGGAGGGACGGGGGGAAGCGTCACGGGGGGCCGGCGAAATCCACTGTCGACAATCACCAACTGGGCTCCCGCCGCCGAGACCAGCACCGAAGCCACCAACCATGTCGAGGCAACGCTGCTGCACAGCATTTTCGCCAACCCGCCACCAGTCTTCGGCCACTTCATTCGACTTCGCAACCACGACGCGGGATCCATACAGCCTCTCCTTCGAAGCGAAACCCGAACCGAAATCCACGGCCCCCGCCACCGACCCTAGCCAACAGACGCCCCCCGGTGTCCGGGAGTTCCCTGAAAAATCCCCTGCCGGCGAAAAAGTCAGCCCCAGGCTGACCCGGCCTCTTCCGCGGCCCCCGGGCGAAACCGCGACACCAGCCGTTGCAATTCGTCCTGCAGCACATCGAACCGCGCCGGTTTCGACAGATAACTCTCGGCCCCATACGCCAGCGCGCGGTTGACGTCCGACTCGAGGTTCGAGGTCGACAGCAGCACGACCGGAACATCCCTCAGCCGACGGTCGGCCTTCAACACCTGCAGAATTTCAATGCCGTTCCGTCCCGGCAGATTCAGGTCGAGCAGTACCAGGTCGGGCAGCCCCTCCTGCCGCAGGCAGTCTTCGAGACAATCGAGCCCCGCCTCGCCGTCGGCCGCGGCGGCCATCAGCACCACCCCCGACAGTTCCTCCAGCGCCTCGCGCAGCAGCAGCACGTCGTCTTCATTGTCGTCAATCACCACAATCCGCAGCGGGCGACTCGCCGTCATGCGTCCCGTCCTCCAGCCGCAAAGGTCATGATGAACTCCGAACCCCCTCCTTCCCGGGGCTGGACCCACGCCTTCCCCCCATGCCGTTCCGCCACTCGCCGGACAATCGCCAACCCCGCCCCCGTCCCTTCGATCTCCCGCCCCACCGCCCGCTGGAACAATTGGAAGATTCGCTCTTCAAATTCGGGAGGGACTCCCGGGCCCCGATCGCGCACCACCAGTCCCTGTCCTTCGGGACCGCTCCAGGGGGCGATCTCGACCTCCGGAGGAATTCCGGGCCGGGTGTACTTGAGGGCGTTCGACACGAGGTTGTAGACCGCCTGTGTGGCCCAGCGACGGTCGGCCCGCAGCACGGGCAGCGGGCCGTGTACCGTCACCACCCCCTGGGTTTCGCGAATCCGCGTGTCGAGCTGCCGCAGCACGTCGTCAACCACCCCCTGCGCCGGGACCTGGGCCGACCGGTCGACCGTCCGCTCAATCCGCGAGAGCATCAACACATCCTGCAGCAGGTGATCGAGCCGTTCTCCCGCCCGCACCACCCGGTGCAGAAAGTCGCGTCCTTTGTCATCGAGCCGTTCCCCGTAGCGTTCCACCACCAGCCGCGAAAAACTCTGGATCGCCCGCAACGGCTCCCGCAGATCATGCGACGTGACGTACAGCAGCGTCTCGAGATCTTCCTTCTTCGCCCGGATCTCCTCGGCCGCCCGTCGCGCCGCCGTCACGTCGCGGAACACCACCACCCCACCCCGGACCCGTCCAGCGGCATACCGCAGCGGCCGCCCGTTGACGCTGATCACCGCCGGCTCACCCCGGTGTGGGTTCCGCACCAGAATCTCCAGGTTCTCGACGGTTTCTCCCCGAATCGCCCGGGTGAGCGGCAGTTCCTCCTGGGCAAAGGGGGTCTGGCCATCGGGGTGATACAGGCCAAAAAACTCTGGCCACTCCTCCCTTGGCACCGGCGCCGCCCCCACTCCCACGATCCCCGCAGCCGCCGGGTTCCAACGCAGAAATTTCCCGTTTTCGTCCGCCACCACCACCCCGTCGGCCAGACTGTTGAGAATCGCCTCGAGCAACTCGGCCTGCTCCTCCAGTTCTTCCCCCTTCCGCTTCAGTTCCAGATTTTTCGCTTCGAGTTCGCGAGCCGACGCCTCGAGCGACATCTCGGCCCGCCGCCGGTCGGTCACGTCCGACACCAGAATCTGCGTCCCCACGATCTGTCGGCTGGCATCGTAAACCGGGCTCTTGTGAACCTGCACCCACCGCTCATCGTCCCCCCGGCGATACGATTCGATTTCATCAACCGGCAACCCGGTCTGCAGCACCCGCTCGTCCCCCGCGCGATACCGCTCGGCCAGCTCTTCGGGAAACAGGTCGTAATCGGTGTGTCCCAGGATCTTTGGCAGAGAGAAGCTCGAAAAGTCGAGGAATTTGCGGTTCACGAAGGTGTAACGATGCTGCCGGTCCTTCCGCAATACCGCCAGCGGCAGATGATCGACCAGCGAATGATACAGCGCCTCGGAATCGCGCAGCGCCTGCTCGGCCTCCATCTCCAGGGTTGATTTCTGCTGCTGGACCAACGCCAACTCCTCGCCTCGCTGCTCGGCCATCTGCTTGAGCCGGGCTTCCGATTCTTTCGATTGCCGCTGGGCCCGAATCAGCGGCAACACCGTCAGCACAATCCCCCAGCACGAGACCAGCATCCAGGCGCGGGGCTCCCAGGCACACGTTCGCACCAGCCACACCCCCATCGCCAGCACCGTGACCGCCGCGCTCATGCACACGGTCCACCGCAGCGAACCGGTGCGGGCGGCGATCCAGACCGGCCATAGGTACAGCACCGCCTGCTGCGATCCCGGGGAACGCCAGAACAGATCGACACCGCACACCAGCAGGGCGGTGACCGCGCTCAGCAGAAATTCCGGGGCGAACGACATGCACTGTTCCTGGTGGACGTTTGTTTGAACATACCTCCCCGCCTACGCGTCGGCCACCATGACCCCACCTCGGAGAGTCACCGAATTCCCCCTCGTGCCTGCTATACTCCCCAAGTCCTGTTTCCCTTGGACCCGACCGTATGACAGCCGCTGCGTCACAATCCACGTCCCCCTCGGCCACGGCGCCCGCCCCCACATCAGCCGTCGACGAAATTCTGATGCCGGGGGTCATCTGGATCGCCGCCCTGGCCCTGGTGGGCATCGCCCTGCACCTCATTTGGCGTTTCGGCTGGCCTGGTTCGGACCCCACCAGCACACTGCCGGCCCATCAATACCCCCTGCTGGTGGTCCTGGCACTGGGGGGCACCCCCCTTGTGTGGGGACTCATCCGCTGTGCGCTGCGGGGCGAGTTTGGCTCGGACCTGCTGGCCGCCCTGTCGATCGTCACCTCGGTCGCGTTGGGAGAGTACCTGGCCGGGGCCTTGGTGGTGCTCATGCTCTCGGGGGGCCAGGCGCTCGAAGCCTATGCCGTCCGACGCGCCCGGTCCGTCCTCGAAGCACTCGCCAAACGAATGCCCACCGTGGCCCACCGCCGCGAGGATGGCGCCCTGGTCGACATTGCGCTCGAGGCCGTGGCTGTGGGAGACTCGCTGCAGGTCTTCCCCCACGAGATCTGTCCCGTCGACGGGACCGTCGTCGAGGGGCATGGCGTGATGGATGAGTCGTATCTCACCGGCGAGCCGTACCGCATCTCCAAGGCTCCGGGAACCACCGTGCTCTCGGGGGCCATCAATGGCGAGACCGCGCTGACCATCCGGGCCGACCGGCTGCCGGTCGACTCGCGCTACGCCCGCATCATGCAGGTGATGCGCGATTCCGAACAGCGGCGCCCCCGCCTCCGCCGCCTCGCCGACCAGTTGGGGGCCTGGTACACCCCGCTGGCCGTGCTGCTGGCCCTCATCGCCTGGGGAGTCTCGCGCGATCCCAGCCGGTTCCTCGGCGTGCTGGTCGTCGCCACCCCCTGCCCCCTGCTCATCGCCATTCCCGTCGCCATCATCGGGGCGATCTCGCTGTGCGCCCGCCGGGGCATCATCGTCAAAGACCCGGCCGTGCTCGAAAAGATCGACACCTGCCGCACCGCGATCTTCGACAAGACGGGCACGCTCACCTACGGCGAACCGCGGCTGATCGAACTGCTGCCCGCCGGGAACCTCTCGGCCACCGACCTGCTCTCGCTGGTGGCCAGCCTCGAGCGGTACTCAAAACACCCCCTCGCCTCGGCGGTCTCGGCGGCCGCCCGCGAGCAGAACGTGATGCTGCACGAGGCCCAACAGGTGAGTGAACCGCCGGGAGCCGGCCTGCAGGGAACGGTGGCGGGACACAACGTCGAAGTCACCAGCCGCAAGCGGGTGCTGGCCCGGCAGCCCGACCTCGCCGCGACGCTTCCTCCGCTCGCGGGAGGCTTGGAATGCGCGGTGCTGGTGGATGGAACCTATGCCGGAATGGCCCGCTTCCGCGACACCCCGCGCCAAGAGGGGGCGCAGTTCGTGCGACATCTCGGCCCGGCCCATCACTTTGACCGGGTGATGCTGGTCTCAGGAGACCGCCAATCGGAGGTGCAGTACCTCGCCGACCTCGTCGGAATCCGCGAAGTCCATTTCAGCCAGACCCCCGAACAAAAGCTCGAGCTGGTCCGCCGCGAGACCGCCGCAGCCCCCACGCTGTTCATGGGGGATGGCATCAACGACGCCCCGGCCCTCACCGCGGCCACCGTGGGACTGGCGTTCGGACAAAACAGCGAAATCACCTCGGAAGCAGCCGGCGCGGTGATCCTCGACAGCTCCCTGGCCCGGGTCGATGAGTTCCTGCACATCAGCCGGCGGATGCGCTCGATCGCCCTGCAAAGCGCGATCGGCGGGATGGCCCTCAGCGTGGGGGGCATGCTGCTGGCCGCCACCGGCTGGCTGACCCCCGTGGCCGGAGCGGTCACTCAGGAGATCATCGACGTCCTCGCCGTGCTGAACGCCCTGCGGGTGGCCCTCCCCCCCAGCCAGTTGACCGACTTCGGCTAACGTCCCCGTGACCAAAATGCTGGTCACCACACCTGCAAGTTCGTCGCCAGTTTCGGAATCCCTAATGGACCCGGCCTGATGAATTCTGACCAACCGTCGCCATAGCCAACCCCCCCCGCCGACCCACCGCCGACCTCGCAGAGGTGACTTCCCTCAACCCTGGGTTGCCGCCCCAGCGGCTACCCAGGGTCACCGCCCCACAATTCGGATGTGTACCCTGTAAGGGTTCCTTTCCGCCGCCTGTGATGGTCGATCGATGGGCCTCCATGATCGACGGTCCTCGAAAGCAATCCTTACAGGATAGAAGTCATCGTTGGGGGCACCCACCCGGGGTAGTGCTGCGCACCAACCCCGGGCTGAGAGAAGTATCCCCTACGGGGAATAATTCGGCCGTGTGAGGTTTTCGGGACATGGGGCCGGAGGAATCGTCACCCACCGTTCCCGGATCCCAAACCATCATTCCCGAACCCCGAACCATGGTTCGCGGATTTCCAATCACGACTCCAAGATCCACGCGTCAACCGAACCCCGACAGGTTTCAGGCGGCATTGTGGATGGCCCTCACCCGGGGTCGTCGCGTGCGCGACAACCCCGGGCTGAGGGATGTGCCGCCCATCTCTGGCTGTTGGTCGGCATGTGACGC
>CAIOTJ010000086.1 GCA_903861195.1 uncultured Planctomycetaceae bacterium
ATGTTGGCCAGTCAGTCCGCATTCGGTGACTTCATTCGGAAGTGCGACCTTTCCGGTGCAATCGCAGTGGACGACTTCGTCGGGAGCGGCCAACTGTTGGCTGACAGCACTGGTGACCGCGACGGACGGAATCATTCGTCGGCCCGAGACGGCACTGACCAGAAGGCTGGTTGATAGTGCGAGCTGGCCAGTGACTGCACACTGCTCCAGAAGGTGTGACAAGACACGTCGACCCGTGACCGCACAAGTTGCCAAGACCTTTGGAACGACCAACTGATCAGTTGCCTCGCAGCGTTCAAGCAAGTGTGTCTGGGCGGCGCAGCCCGTCTTGGCACAGATTGAGAGCAGCCGCTGATCGACGGTTTTGCCAGTGAGAGAGCATCGAGCCGTCTCGAGCGGCAAGAGAAGTTGAGACGTGACTTCACAAACGATCAATTCGTCGAGAAGTGCCACAATTCCACTCACTTGGGAGGGGAACAGCAGGTCGCGATCGACGAACAGGTCGGACACACCGCTGCGCGAACCTTCATCCAGCAGTAATCGTCGACCGGTGACCGCACATCGTTGCAGTTCAACACTCAATCCCTTGCGTGCCGGGATCTTTTCGGACCGCATCAGGAGGTCTGCTCTCACAGTGCGATGGCTGTAGTCCGAGAGATCGGCTTCCCAGGGAAGAATCGGCAACTGGGTGGCATCACAAGTGACGAATTCATTCCGGAAACCGATGGTGCCTGACACGGATGAAACGGATTGATCGTCGACTGTCAGGCGATGTCCCGAGACTTCGCTGAAAAGCGTCTCTTCGGGGAGAGCGAGTTTCCCGGTGAAGTCGCAGTAGACCAAATCGGAAAGCAAGGCGAAGCGTTGGCTGACGGCGGACTGCCCGACGAGCGACTTATCCACGGCCCGCCCGTCATGTAGCCGCTGGGCCTCATTCGGCAGCAAAGACGCACGCGAAACGTCACACGTGACCAAAAACTGTGGAAGAGCCAGCGCCCCACTCTTGTCGGATACAGTCAGCAGGTGCTTGAGAACGAGGTGTCCAGAAACGGCACAGATGCCTAGGCAGTCGACAGGTACGAGGGCCGATGTTTGCCAACACTTTCCCCGGCGTGGTTCGAAGGTCAACTCTGTGATTGCTGGTAACAGACCGACTTCCGATTGGTAGGGCCCGCCACCCATGACTCGATAAGAAATTCGCAAGGTGAGTTCTTCATGATGAATTCCTTGGATTCCTGAAACTGTCGCAGATGACGATGTCCGAAAGTCGCTCTCAACTTTCTTATGGTTCCCCGGATCGCCTCCGGCGCGTCTCAGGTCCAGCCGCATTCGATTTTCATAGAAATCCTTGAAAGAGCGAAGATCCGCGTCTTCTTCAATTTCATTGGCAAGTCGCTCAAACAGATTCGGAACCACATCGGCCGGGCGCAGAACATCACGAAGCGTCGATTGATGGGGTATTGCGCTCTCGTATTCAAGAGTGGAGATTCCGTGGGCCTGGATGATGATCTTCTCGTAGCTGTCGACGCCGTTTGCCAGCCGGACCTTGACGTGAACTTTTCCATCGAAACGCGCGGTCCGTCCGACAATCTCGAATCCAACCACCTCTGTCTCTGGAAGAGACGCGGCCCAGTTGTTCACCAGAGCCATCAGGTGACTGTCTGGGCTGGGAGGGCAATCGTAGATGTGGTGTGAGCTCGCGGCCGTCCATTTCTGTACAAGGCGTTCAAAGTCCGCCTTTCCGGGCTGATAAAACCGGATGGCGTGGTGTGCTGATGATTGCGAACGCAGATTATCAAACGCGGATTGAGAGAACGCGGCGATTTCCGTGAGACGACCTTGTTCATGAAAGTAGACCGTTTCGTTCTCCGCTTCGACCGCCTTCAACCCCTCATGGGATTTGGCCTGCAGAACAAACTCACGGGGTCCGAGGGAAGGCTTTGGCCGGTACAGTGGCGGCATGAAGAGTTGGTCTTCCGCACCGTCGTCGGAAGTGCCAAAGAGCTGGTCAAGCTCTTGGCGCCGGGTCTCAACGAAGTCTCTGGCTTGTTCGATACTCCGCTCGGCCATTGCAGTGGCTGTGGAGACATCGTGTGATAAAAGAGAATTCACAACCAGTTCAGCGATTGTCTGTGCCAATAAGGTTTCATCATCTTGGTTTTGCCAATTGCCAGCTTCAATAATGGACTCGATGTCGCCGATGGCCGAGGCAATGCCCT
Organism: uncultured Planctomycetaceae bacterium; assembly: GCA_903861195.1. GTDB lineage: Bacteria > Planctomycetota > Planctomycetia > Planctomycetales > Planctomycetaceae > UBA10511. The sequence continues at coordinate 2,220 of CAIOTJ010000086.1, forward strand.
GGAGTTTTTCGATCAATCGGACAACAATGCGGTCTTCGACTGATCCGGCGACCGCGAGATTCAGAACCTCGACGGTTTCGTGGATCGATGCGAGTCTCTGGAGACGTCCAATCCGCTGTTCAACGGTCATCGGATTCCAAGGCAAATCGTAGTTCACCAGAACATTGCCCGACTGGAGATTGACGCCCTCGGCCCCGGCATCTGTGGTGACAACGACATGAATGGCTGGGGGTGACTTTCGAAATTGCTCAACCGTTTTCTGGTTTTGTTGAGGAGCCGCCCCCTGGATCACACCATGGGTCACTCCCATCTCCCGAAGCAGTTCGCAGATCATGTCCTGCGTCGGACGCCGGGTCGTAAAGATAACGAGTCTCCAGTCCCGGGGCCGTTGATTGCAAAGCTCGCGAATCAATTCGTGAAGTTTGCGCAGTTTTGATGGGCAGTCGATTCGTGAGGCAAGCTGACACAAGTGGGATCGGACGCCACGCGAGATGGTGCCATTCGCTTCCATATTCTCCAGTTGAGAGATCAGCGCTCGAGGACTGCTGATGAGTGCTTGTGCAAGAGAGATGCGGGACAACATCGTCAGAGATTGCAGCAATGTCTTCGATGCTTCAATCAGGGTCTCTTCGTCCCGAGATGGCTGAACGCGAAGTGTGCGAACTTGCCGGGTTGGAAACTTCAGATTGGCGTCGGAGCGCCTCGTCCGAACGATGTAGTCTCGCAAAACCGCATGGAGTTTCTCTGCTGACTCGGGCTTCACCCGCTTGGCGTTACGGTCAACGTAAACCTTTTCAAAATTCTTGGGTGAGCCCAGGGGATTGGCATGGCCTTTCGCAACTGTGAGCAGGTCAATCAGCGAATACAGATCGAACAATCGGTTATGCATCGGAGTGGCTGTCATCATCAAGACATACTTGAACAAACGAGACTCGAGTACTCGTCGAATGCGGCGTCCTGTCTCGGGGCTGTGCACCGCGCCCCAAAGATTCCGCAATTTGTGTGCTTCGTCGAGAATGAGAAAATCGAAGGAGTCGGAATTGATCTGCTCAATGTATGCCCGGGCGGTTTCGTAGGTGGTGATTACGACCGGGATTGAGTGTTGACTCATGCGAATCAACTGAGATCCTTTTGTGATCACAGACTCGATACCGAACTTCGACGCCAATTCGTCTTTCCACTGTGGGGCGATGAGATTTGGGCACAATACCAATGTCCGACTGACTCGCCGGCGGGTCATCAGCTCGCTGATGATCAGTCCGGCCGAGATCGTCTTGCCAAGTCCCACGTCATCGGCCAGAAGCGTGCCTGGCAGGCGACGGCAGAACGTGAACAGATTCCGCTGTTGGTGCAGGAACGGTTGGATCCTCGTGTCCCATTGGGGTCGCGACTGGATCTCGTCTGCCGAATTCAGAATGATGGGATCGATCAGGCTCCACTCAACAGCGGCGCAATGAAGATGGAAATCCGCGATGTCGTCCGCTGGTGACAGACGTATTGTGGAGTCGAAGTGGATCGATTCATTCATAATTGCGAGATCTGGCTGAGGCTCTCTGTTCGAATGCCGCAATCATCCACTGTCCCACCTTGGTTGGAATTCCCGGGCAGATTGCCTGGTGGTGAACAAACCCTGCTCGCGGCATCATCCGGAGTATATAAATCTTGGACAGCATAGGTCACTGGAGAGCGGGGGTATGCCATCGTCTACGAATGTGAGATTCTCGAAACGACCATTTGGTGAGTCGTCGGAAACATACAAGAATTGCCGGAGATACACGGATGCATTCAGTAGGCAAACTCTGCCACCGTGCAGGACATGGATGCCTCTCTCGGTCGGTTTAGATATGAAAAAAACCGGGGGAAAGCATTGGCTGACCCCCGGTTCGTGGGTGTTGTCTCAATCGGCCCAAACTCTTGGTGGGCCGTCTGGTATCGGCCCTACTTTGCCGGCACCATGTCGATGAACCCGATCATCATTTCCTGCCAGGTCTGATCACCCCAGGTCACATCTTTTTTCGGGTCGGGGTTGTGGGGATTCCCGGCGGAGTTGTCGAAGTGCGCCGTGCATTCGATGACGGTTCCCTTGGGGAGCCTCAATGGCTGCCGCAGGCCATAGCCGGTCTGCCAGTTGAAATCGTACTGGGGCATCGACATCAGCACTTCCTGCCGGCCGTCGGGGTAGATGGCCTTGTATTCGAAGTCTTTCCCCCGCAGGTGCATGTGCGGGGCGAACGAGAGCACCTCGACGTCGTAGGGGGCGCTGAAGTGCGAGAGGACCTTGTGGTTGGAATCGCCCGCCGGGATCTTGAACCGCGGGTTCGTCACCCCCACCATCTTCGCCTCGCGGGCCGGCGGTTCCTTGTGGAACCGGAACGCATACTGCGAGCGGTCTTTTTCTTCCTTGCCAGTGGCGGTGTAGTGCATCTCCCAGACCAAGGTGGCCCCCTTGGGAATCTTGCGGCCGATCTCGGCCGGGTACATCAGAGGGGTGTTCCCGGGGGCGGCGCCATCAACCCAGTGGTCGCGAAAGTCTCTCTTCCCTTTTTCACCCGGCAGCTTGTAGTAGAGGATGATGTGATGCACCGCCGCGCGATTCCCCGGGCGGGCCTCGGCGGCCTGCAGCCACATGTCTTCGGTGAAGTTGGTTGGGATTTCGAAATAGAGGTAGGGGACCACTCCCTTGGCGGGAATGGTCACCTCCTCGGGAAGTTCAAACACCACGTCGGGCGCGCCAATCCGCCAGCCTCCCGAGTTCTGGGCGACGGAAATTGTCTGTGTCGCGTCGCCAGCCGGCAAACCGTCATCAATCCACGCCAGCAGGGTGTCGAGTTCGGGCTGGGTCAGCCGGCGTTCGTCGTTGAAGCTGCCGTAACGTTCGTCGGCATGCCAGGGGGGCATCCGCCGCTGCGAGACGACCTCGCGGATCATCTCGCTCCAGTTGCGCGCGTCTTCGTATGTCGTGAGGGGGAATGGGGCGGCCGCATTTGGCTGATGGCAACCGCTGCACTTGCTGCCGATGATGCTGGCGACCGAATTGCTCCAGGTGATCTCCCCCTTGGGGGCGGCACGGCGGGTGCGGGTGAGCTTGCAGCCCGCCACCTCAGTCCTCGCGACTTCGACCTTGCGATCCGCCAGCAGATCGTCGATGGCCAGGGACAGGTCTTGGCGGGTGGGCTCATCTCGCTGGGCACCGTAGCCGTAACGGTCGTCGATGCGCCCCTGGTACCGCACAGTCCGCTGGGGGTCGAGCAAGAAGGTTTCGCAGGTGCGGGTGGCCTGCAGGATGTCGGCACCGACCTGCTGTGGGTCGCACCATACAGGAAACCTCAGACCGTATTCGCGGGCGTGGCGGGCGATGGCCTCGGGGGTATCGCCCGCGTGCGAGTTGATGGCCACGAACTGCACTGGCTGATCGCGGTACTTCTCGGCCAGCTCATTGAGGATGGCCAAGTACTGATTGCTGATCGGGCAGGAGGTGTTGACGAATGTGACGACAATGACCCGAGCGGGTTTGAAGTCGTAGAGGCTGACCCTCTGCCCTGCGGGATCGGTCAGCAGGAAGTGCGGGACCTTGCGTCCCACGGCCGACTCGGCCGGGGTGGAGCGGGGAGCGGCCCCATCGGCCTCGGCACCGAACCCGGTTTGGCCGAGCCACAGCACGATCATCAGACCGACGACGCCACGACAAAACAGACGGGAGACAGACAGCAGAGACATCCACGGACTCGCATGTGAAAGGTCAGGGTCCTCGAACTCGTCGAGCGGAGAACGGCAACCCAAAGTGAGGACCATCCTCTGTACCTGGAGATGATCCTCTAAGTTTCGTTCAATTGTAGCAAAACCAGCTTGGATCCCAATAAGTGTGAACGGATGTTAGTGTTGCTGTGGAGAACTGCCGCAATGTCAGGCAACCTGGGTCATCTTGGGCTCGGTTGGAACAGTTCGAGGAGCCGACCACATGGTGTCGGCCGACGGGCTGGCTACTCCAGCACTTCCTCCTGCACTTCGACTTCGACATCAAAGCCCAGATCGGGAACGAGCGGCTCGGGAACACTGGATTCTGGAGGGGAGATCTGGCTGGGGCGGGCGGGGGCCCCGGGCTTGCGGGAGGGGGGCGGAGCTGGGGGGGTGTAGTTCCGGTTCAGGGTGTCCTGCAGGTCGGCCACGCAGGTGGCGATCGAGACGACCGCCTGCTGGAAGTTGGTATGGGTCGAGGCGAGCGGGGCGTCTTGAGCGAATTTCTGGCTGGCCTGCGCGAGATCCGAGAGTTTCTTGTGCAGCATTTTGAAGTAGGCGGGTGGGTCTTCGACCTGCGTCTCCAGGGCCCGGGAAAGATCGAACACACTGCGAACAATTCCCATCAGCTCGGGAAATTCTTCGACCTCGGGGGAATGCTTCACAAAGGTCCGCACCATCCAGGCATGGGCCAGCAATTGTTGGCAACGGTGAACGTCGGTGGCGGAGGCAGATTGGTTCATGGCACGTCGGTGGCAGAGGGGAGAAAAGGGCGGAGGGGATGGTCAATTCTGAGGATCGGCGGTGTCGTCCGGTCCATCGGTCTTCTCAGCCGGTGGCAACGTCTTCCCAGGGGAGTTCGGAGTCACCCCCTCTGGCAGACTGCAAGGAAGTTTCTCGGGCCAAACATTCAATTCCAGTTCCTCGGGGCGCGAGTCGGGCCAGAGTTCCCGTCGGCAACCGGTGATCAGGATCCGGCAGGCCGGGTCTTGCTGGTAAAGTTCGAACAGGCTGCGGAGGACGAGCCACGCCTGATGTTCATCTCCCCCGGTCCGCAGAGTACGGACGCGGTCGAGGCCATGGCACACGAACTGCCGTGCCGACTCTCCCAAGTCTGCCTCCAGTTCCTTCAGCAGGCGTTCAGTCAACTGCCGCAGTTCGGGCTGTTCCGGGTCGGCCGCCAGCACATTCCGTAGGTCCGTCAGGATTTGCCTTGACCGGATCAGATTCCCTTCCTTGCGCAGGGCGGTGGCCCAGTGGATGAGCCGGCGCGGTTCCGAGTCGTAGAGGGTGGGGTTGTGCTCGTCGAGGGATTTTTTTCTCGGGCCAAGTTTGGCCTTGCGGGTTACTTCATAAATTTCGATCTCGTCGAGCAGCGGTTTGACGGAGCTGCTCCAGCGCTTGGGATTCCGCGCCAACAGGGGCTCGAACGCCTCCCTTCGGGCCTGCAGGTAATTCAGCCCCTCTCCCTGTTCCATGAGGTGCTGGCCGCGGGCAAACAGTTCTTCTTCCGACGGCGTGCGGGGCCAGAGTCGCCACATCCCCCACAGTAGCCCACCCAGCAGCAAGGCGAGGACTGGCCCGCTCGAAATCCACTCCAGGATGGGGTGTTGACGGTTTTGTGACTCCAATTCGGCCCGCATCAACCCCTTCATCAACGTTCCCATTCCCGGACCATCCGGGGCGTGACCCGAATCGTCGGAGTCGACCGATGTTTCGCCGTTGTCACCGATGGTGCGACCTGAGCGGGGGCCATCGTAAGTCGTGGAAGAATCGTGGGCGGCGGGAATGATCGTCGTGGACCCCACAGGAACATCTTCCCTCTCTTCTCCAAGTGTCAGGCCTTCCCGGAGGTCCGGCGCCTTTCGCTGCAGCACCTGCTCGATATGCCGCAGCAGCACATAGGCATCGGGGAATCGCTTCTGAGGTTCTTTCTCCAGCAGCCGGTTGATGGTGTCGTCCACCCGCGGGGGGAGTTCGGGTACGACGACCCGGGCCTTGTCGTAGAGGCCAAACCGCTGTTTGTGCAACACATCCACCGTGCTCTTGCCCTGGAAGGGAGGGCGTCCCGTGATCATGACGTAGAGCAGGATACCCACCGAATACAGATCGCTCTGTTTGGTGGCCCGCTTCCCCTCGGCCTGTTCGGGGGACATGTACTCGGCGGTGCCGATCACTCCGCCGGTGAGAGTCAACCGCTCGGCATCGAACAACTGGGCAACACCGAAGTCGGTCAGTCGCAGATGACCCAAGCGGTCGACCAGCAGGTTGGAGGGTTTGAGGTCGCGGTGAATGACGCCATGGTCATGGGCCGCCTTGAGGGCCCGGCAGATCTGGGCTGCATAATCGAAGGCGGTTCGCCACGGCAGCCGGCGTTCGCGCCGCAGCCGAGCCAACAGGGTTTCCCCCTCGATGTACTCCATGGCGAACCAGGGAAAATCGTGGTCGATCCCCGAGTCGTAGAGGCGGACAATGCCGGGGTGGGTGAACTTCTCCATCGCCTCGACCTCGCGACGGAAGCGGTCGACGAACCCCGATTGGTGGGCCAGGCCGGTCGAGAGCACCTTGATGGCGACCTGTTGCCCGGTCTCGGAATGTTGTCCGAGGTAGACCTGACCCATCCCTCCCGTCCCCAGAATGTGCAACACCTCGTAGGGGCCAATGCGAGTCGGCAGGGGGGCGCTCATGAACGGCTGGGACCGGAGGGGCTGGAATGCGGCAGATTGCGGCGGGGGATGCGGCGGCTGGGCCGGGGACACAGGACAGGTTTGACCCCCCTTCCAAACGCATCATACACTGCCGTGGGGAGCACTGTCCCCTGCTGGCCCCACCGTGTTGTCCCCCCCCTTGGCATCCCCTTCCTTCGTTTGGTCAACCCGTTGTATGCCTGCCGAGCCGTATCTCTTCCGACTGGGTGAGCGGTTGTCGCGGGGGCTGGCGGGCCTGGAGCCGGAGCGGCGGGAACGGCACCGCCGGTTTTTTGTCTCGCGGCAGAATCGAGACGGTGGGTTCCGGGGGCGTGATGATTCTTCGGACTTGTACTATACGGCGTTTGGTGTTCGAGGGCTGGCCCTGCTGCAGGGACTCGACACGGCGGTCTGCCAGCGGTTGGCCGACTATCTCGCCCGGCAGACCGAGATGCATGTCTCGGTGATCGATCTGGTCAGTTGGCTTTACTGCGCCATCATGGTGCAGTTGCATGGGCAACTCGACGTCTTGGCTCAGGCCCCCGCCGACTGGCCCGATCGGCTGGCCCAGTTGCTGGAGAGCTTCCGGACCCCCGATGGGGGCTATGCCAAGACGCATGAGGGGGCGGCGGGCAGCACCTATCACACCTTCCTGGTGGCCCTCTGTTACGAGCTGATCGGCCGTCAGGCACCGGGACCAGGGCTGCTGCATCGGTTTCTGTTGGAACGGCAGCGCGATGACGGCGGATTTGTCGAGATCGCCCCCATGCAGCGCAGCGGCACCAACCCGACCGCCGCCGCGGTGGCGGTGCTGAACATGGTGGGGGCCATCACTCCGGAACTGCGGGGCGATATCGAAGGGTTTCTGGGAGATGTCTGGAGTGGAGAGGGGGGCTTCCAGGCGAACACCCGGGTGCCGTTCCCCGACTCACTCTCGACCTTTACCGGGCTGTTGACCGCGCTCGATCTGGGGCTGTCGGGACTGGCGCAACCCTCCGCTTGCCGAGCCTTTATCGATTCCCTCGAGTTTCCCGATGGCGGTTTCCGCGGGGCCCTCTGGGACACTCTGGCCGACGTGGAATACTCGTTCTACGCCCTGGGGGTGCTGGCACTGTTGCCTGAAACCGGCACCCCTTATCGGGGTGAGGTGTCGGCGTGAGGGGCTGCTGCGACCATGAGCTCGCATCTCAGCCGGGGTCGTTTGGCCGCGTCGGAAAATCTTCGCCAATCAGTCCTTGGCGGTCATTCATCGGCCGCTGCGTCCGCGGATTCACTCTCTTCGGAGTCGGTTCCGGCGGCCGGAGCGGTCGCCTCCCCCATCAGTTCCCGCAGCAGCACTGTGGCATAGCAACCGGCGGGCAGGGTGAAGCGGACCCGCAGCGAACTGGCTTCGATCTCCTCGATCGCGAGGTCTGTAGGCCAGACCAGCGCGGGACGGCGTGTTCCTGAGGTGAGGTGCGGATACCGCAGGAACGAGTCGCGGGTCAGGCCGGCACGGTCGAGCAGCCGATCTTCATCGGCCCGGGCAGCCCCCTGGGCCTCCTTCATCTTGGGGCCGAAGATCGGGCCGGCCAGGACCGTCTCATGGGCGGCGTACCGGGGCTGTTCGCGATCCAGATCCTCCACGACGAATGGTCCCCCCGAGGCGGTCACCTGCATCACATCCCCCACCTGCAACTGGTGGAGTCTTCCGGTGCCCAGCCGGTCCGACAGCCAAACATTGAACAGGGCCGACTGCACCGAAGAGAGCGCCAGCCGGTGCAGGAACTTCCGGCGGGCGCGGGGAATGTCGTGCGGCCCCTTGGTTCCCCGCAGCAGGTCCCACCCCAGCCGGAGGGTTTCAAAATCGCGGCCGAACCGCTGCTCGCCGAAATAGTTCGCACCTCCCCGGGTAGCCAAATCTGCGACGATGGCCCGGGCCCGTTCGAGTCCCGCCGGTTCGATGTCGCGGATCACAATCGAAAAGCGGTTTCCCTTGAGATGCCCTGGCCGCAGCTTGTTGCGATGTCGTCCAGTCTCGAGCAGGGTGATCTGCGGATGATCGATGGCGCACAACCGCGACTCGCACTTCGCCGGGATCGAGACGAACTGCCGGGTGATGGCGTGCCGGTCTTTGAGCCCCGCCACACCGATGTCCTGGTGGCTGATCTGCAGCAGTCGCGCGAGGTGGCTGACCAGTTGTTCGGCGGCCAGTCCCCGTTTTTCGACCCACAGATACAGAAATTCCCCGCTGCCCTCGGGGAGATAGGCGGGAATTTCCTCAACGACGAAATCCTCGGGGCTCCCTTTCAGCCGGCCGCCACAGCCGGGCCAGGCCCCCGCCACCCGGGGAAGGGGATCGGCGGCCCAGGCCAGGTCGGGCGGAAGCGCAGGAGAGAGAGTCATGCAAGATCCAGAGGTCGAGTGCGAAGAAGTTTCCAGGGCCTGAACGCAGGGCGCCAGGGCGAATCGGCGCCGGGGGACAGGCCAGAGAGTTGTAATTCCCGGGGGGCAAAACTGCACGGCAGGGGGCATGGGCACCATGTTGATTCCCCCCGGAGAGATACCCCCTGGCAGCCGCTTGCTCCAATTCGGGAATCCGCCGCGACTGATTCCCAACCACGGGGATCGGCAGCGGTCCGCTTGCCCGACCGCTGTGGGTGCTGGAAGATGGACAAAGGGTAGTGCCGGCCCGTCTCGTGCCAGACATCGTCCGCTCGAAGGAACCTTGTTCATGTCCGCGAAATTCGATCTGTCCCAGTACGACTTGCACGTGAGCGAGGTGCATCGCAACCTTCATCCCAGCGCCCTGTACGAGCATGCGATCCGCCACGACCCGCGGGCATTGATCGCCGACAATGGGGCGTTGGTGGCCTATTCTGGCAGCAAGACGGGGCGCTCTCCGCGGGACAAGCGGGTGGTGCGGCATCCCGATTCTGAGCACGACATCTGGTGGGGGACGGTGAACATTCCCCTTGAGACGCGCACGTTCGCCATCAACCGCGAGCGGGCCCGCGACTACCTCAACACCCGTGAGCGGCTCTATTGTTTCGACGGCTATGCCGGGTGGGACCCGAAATACCGCCTCAAAGTGCGGGTGATCTGTTCTCGCCCCTACCACGCGCTGTTCATGCACACGATGCTGATCCGTCCCCAAAAGGATGAGCTGCGCGACTACGGCGAGCCCGACTTCGTGATCTACAACGCCGGCTCGTTCCCCGCGAACCAGCTGACCGCCGGGATGGGCTCGAAGACCAGCATCGACCTCTCGTTCGAGAATGCCGAGTTGGTCATCCTGGGAACCGAATATGCCGGCGAGATGAAGAAGGGAGTCTTCACCGTCATGAATTACCTCGGTCCCAAGCGGGGAATTCTCTCGATGCATTGTGCCGCGACCTGTGCCCGCGAGACCGGGCGGTCATCGCTGCTGTTCGGCCTGTCAGGGACTGGCAAGACGACGCTTTCGGCCGATCCCAAGCGGCTGTTGATTGGGGATGATGAGCACTGCTGGAGCGACGACGGGATCTTCAACATTGAAGGGGGTTGTTACGCCAAGGCGATCAACCTCACCGCAGAGAGCGAGCCCGACATCTACCACGCCCTGCGGTTCGGCGCGATTCTTGAGAACGTGGTGGTGCAGGAGGATCATCGGGTCGACTTCGGCGATGCCAGCATCACCGAAAACACCCGCGGGGCGTACCCGATCGAGTCGATTCCCAACGCCCGCGTTCCCTGCGTGGCGGGACATCCCACCGATGTGGTGTTTCTCACCTGTGACGCCTTCGGCGTGTTGCCCCCCGTTTCGGCCCTGACTCCCGACCATGCGATGTACCACTTCATCAGTGGTTACACCGCGAAGGTCGCGGGGACCGAGGAGGGAGTCAAGGAGCCTTCGGCCACCTTTTCTCCCTGCTTTGGCGGACCCTTTCTGGTCTGGCACCCGGCGAAGTACGCCGACCTGCTGGCTCGCAAAATCCAGCAGCACAAATCGCGGGTCTGGCTGGTCAACACCGGATGGACCGGTGGGGCGTACGGAACGGGCAGCCGGCTGAAGCTGCGGCAGACCCGGGCGATTCTCGACGCCATCCATGATGGCAGCCTGATCACGGCCCCCCGCCGGATCGATCCCGTGTTCGGGGTCGAGGTGATTACGCGTTGTCCCGGAGTTCCCGACGAAGTGCTGTGGCCGCGCGACAACTGGAGCGACCCCATCGCATATGACCAGGCCTCCCGCCGTCTGGCTGGACTGTTCACCGCGAACTTCGAGAAGTACGCTGCCGGATGCTCCCCCGCGGTTCTGGACGCCGCTCCGAACCCGGGGGCTTGACCGGACCTCTCCAGACGCCGGGCGCCCGCAACGCCTGGAGGGGTGGGTCTGTTTCTGACCTGGTGAATTGAACGGATGACGCAGCGCATTGGGATTGTGACCGGAGGGGGTGACTGCCCTGGACTGAACACGGTGATCCGCGCGGTGGCCAAGGCGGCCAACCGCCGGGGCTGGGAGGCGGTGGGCATCGTGGGGGGTTACGAGGGACTGCTGGAGCCCCAAAAGACCCGCCGGCTGGTGGTGCGTGAACTCGACGGCCTCCTAACCCGCGGGGGGACCATCCTGGGAACTGCCAACCGGGGGAAGTTCTCGGCCAAGGTGGGGCATGGCGAATCGCGAGATCTGCCGCGCGACTTGCTGGATGCCACGCTGGAGGGATTTCGCAAGCTGCAACTCTCGGCCCTCGTCTCGATTGGCGGCGATGGCTCGCTGAGCATTGCCCGGCAACTGTTCCGCCACGGGATGCCGATTGTGGGTGTTCCCAAAACCATCGACAATGACCTGGCGGGAACAATCTTCACCTTCGGGTTTGAAAGCGCGGTCGACTGTGCCACCGATGCCGTCGACCGCCTGCAGACCACCGCCGAGAGCCACAATCGCGTGATGGTGCTGGAGGTGATGGGGCGTTATGCCGGGTGGATTGCGATCTACGCGGGTGTGGCTGGCGGGGCCGATGTGATCCTCATTCCCGAGATCCCGTTCGACTACGAACCGATCGTGCGGAAGATCGCCGAACGCGAGAAACAGGGGAAGCACCACACCATCGTGGTGGCGGCTGAAGGGGCCCGGCTCAAAGGGGGCGGATTCGTAACCAGTGCCCAAACGACTGGGACGGGGGAGGCCCGCCTGGGGGGTATTGGCAACCAGATTGCGGCGGAACTGCAGCAGCTCACCGGGAAAGAATCGCGCTGCTGCGTGTTGGGCCACCTGCAGCGCGGGGGCCGGCCGGGAACATTCGACCGGGTGCTGTGTACGGCTTTTGGGACGGAGTCGGTCGAACTGGTGGCCCGGCAGGAATTTGGCCGCATGGTCTCATTCCTGGGGACCCACGTCGGCTCGGTTCCCCTGGATGAGGCGGTCGACACGCTGAAGATCGTGCCAACCCATGGGGGGCTGGTGCAGACCGCCCGAGCCCTGGGGGTCTGCCTCGGGGATTGATCCAAGTCCCGTTTCCGGGCCGCTGGCCTGTGTTCCGTCAGACTGACGGGGGGCCGATCGGGAAACGAACCGCCGCCGCTCGGGGAATGGCGGGAGCTTGTCTACACTTATGCCTGAGCAGGGACCGCTGCGGTTCTTTCACTCCCCTCCCTTTCCTCCGTGCGCTCATGAACGACCGTCCCGCCCATCCTCTGGCGACCACTGCGAATGTTCCGCTCAGTGATGAAGCTGCCGTGCAGCGGATCCTGGGGGAATCGATTCTGGGGCTGTGGGATGTGGTCAACAACCTGACCCGCATTCGTCCCTCGAAGGATGACCGTTACCGCGTCACGATCTTCGGCTCGGCGCGTACGAAGCCCGGAACGGAGATCTACGAAGAGACCCGGCGTTGTGCCGCGGCCCTCGCCGATCTGGGCTGCGATATCGTGACCGGGGGCGGACCGGGGCTGATGCAGGCGGCGAACGAGGGGGCGGCGGGACACCGGCAAGTGCAGTCGATTGGAATTCGGGTGGATCTGCCGTTCGAGCAGGGGGCGAATGCATTTGTGCAACAGATGTTCCAGCACCGCACGTTCTTCACGCGCCTGCACCAGTTTGTGCTGGCGTCGGACGCGTTTATCGTGGCTCCCGGGGGAATTGGCACCCTGCTGGAGGTGGCGATGATCTGGCAGTTGCTGCAGGTGCGGCACATCACCGATATGCCGCTGATTCTGATGGGTCCGATGTGGCCCGGACTGATCGAGTGGGCCCGCGAGTCGATGCTGGCCTACGAACCACCCCTGTGCCATCCGAATGATTTGTTGATTCCGCGCTGCGTGCCGGATGCCGAGGGGGCGATCGCTCTGATCCGCGATCATCACGCACAGTGGCAACTCGTGAACGGCTAGCCCCAGACCAGGTCGAGCGCGCGCTTCACATCGAGGCGACGGAAGTTGAGGTTGGTTCCCGGGTCGTGGGCGGCGTGGCCGGTCTTCTGGAAGATCGCCAGCATCGCTTCGGGCAGGGTGGCTCCCAGCGGCTTCCAGTCGAATTGACGCACGGAAATGGCCTCGCGCAACAGCATGGCGGCCCCGCAGGCCAAGGCGTTGGAGCTCGATGTGGCGGCGGCCGGAACGACCAGATCGACCTTGCGGTCCCGATCGAGGTAGACAACTTCGGCCTCGGGGGCCGGCGCGGGACGGACTGGTTTCACGGCCCCGACCGCGAAACAGTTCGGCTGGCACGCGGGCCACGAGATGCCGTCGCGGAAGTCGTGGTTACCGGTGGGGGCGCTCACCCAAAGTCCCAGTTCCCGCAGTCGTTTGAGGGGAGCGTCGATCTCGGTGGGAACTGGTTCACCATGGGCCAGATCATCCACCGGGGCCAAGTTGACGGTGGTGATGGCGTATTGCTCGTGGTGGCGGATGATCCATTCGAGCCCTTTGGCGAGGGAGACACTGTCCCGCACATGGCAGTGACAGCATTCGAGCGCCCGGATGACCGCCACCTGATTCCGGTAGGCGACCCCCCAGCGTCCCTGATGATTCAGCGACGATGGCACGCCAATGGTCGAGCCATGATAGCCCTTCCCTTCGTGGCGGGGATCGTCGTCGTCGCTGACACTGTCGTACGAGGCCCGCACCTTGGGCACGCCATCGACGGGGGTGGACCATTCGGGCATGTCGAGCTTGCAGCCGTCGTCGACGAGGGCCAGGGTCTGCCCACGACCAAACGAAAGCCGGTTGGCATAGGCCCGCCAGGCGTCGACGATGCCAGCGTGGACAAAACTGGTCGGTTCAACCGGTTCACTGGCCATCGTGAAACGGGGCAGCAGCCCCGTCAGTCCCACGGAGAACAGCCACATCCGGCGTGACAAACTTCCGGGGACCGGTCCCCCATGGGCGTTGCGGGAAGTGGTCGTGCGTTCGGCAGACATGGGTCGGACTCGCGGCGGGGAAACACCAAAAAATGCCGCGTCCCACTCTCAGGGGACGTCGGCGAGGGGAGGCAACTCGGGAGAAATGGCCGGTGTGTCCGGAAAATGGACCTGTCCCCTTTTTTCGGTGCCGGGGACCAGTTGCGGGCTGGTGGTGTGCTGGTCGACAATCCGCCGCAGGTCTTCGGCGTCGACCACTTCTTTCTCGAACAACTCACGGCTGAGTTGCTCGAGAATCGCCCGCCGCGACTGCAGCAGCGTCTGCACCGTCTGGCCCCCTTCGTCGATGATCCGCTTCACCTCGAGGTCGATCTCCCGGCGGGTCTGTTCGCTGTGCATCTGGTCGGCCACCGGTGCGTAACCCTGGATCGCGAAGGGGCTGCGTCCACTCTCGCGGAAGTTGACCCGACCCAGGCGTGGACTCATTCCAAACTCGGTCACCATCCGCCGGGCGATGTCGCTGGCCCGTTCCAGGTCATTCTGGGCACCGGTGGAGGTCTCCTGATAAATCAGTTCTTCGGCGGCAATGCCCCCCAACAGCACGCAGATGCGGTGCTGAAGTTCCGACTGGGTATGCAGGTGCCGGTCTTCACTGGGGCGCTGCAGTGTGTAGCCCAGCGCGGCTAAGCCCCGGGGGATGATCGAGATCTTGTGGACGGGGTCGGTTCCCGGCAGGCTGCAGGCGACCAGAGCATGCCCCGCCTCGTGGACCGCCACCCTCCGTTTTTCGTCCTCCGGAATCAGCCGGGTCTGTTTCTCGAGCCCCGCCACCACCCGCTCGATCGCCTCTTCGAACTCGGCGCGCGAGACCCGCGTGCGGTTTTTGCGGGCCGCCAGCAGGGCGGCCTCGTTCACCAGGTTGGCCAGATCGGCCCCCACGAAGCCCGGGGTGAGGCGGGCGAGATGCTTGAGGTCGATGTCATCATCGGCCTTGATCTTGCGGATGTGCACCTTGAGGATCGCCTCGCGGCCCTTCACATCCGGCCGGTCGACCAGCACATGACGGTCAAATCGCCCCGGACGCATCAGGGCCGGGTCGAGCGTTTCGGGGCGGTTGGTCGCCGCCATCACAATCACGCTCTGCTCTGTGGGAAACCCATCCATCTCGACCAACAGGGCGTTGAGAGTCTGCTCTCGTTCGTCGTGGCCGCCGGGCATGCCGCTCCCGCGGGCTTTCCCCAACGCGTCGAGTTCGTCGATGAAGATGATGCTCGGGGCCTTGGCCCCCGCCTGCTGAAACATGTCCCGCACGCGGGCCGCACCGACCCCCACGAACATCTCCACGAAGTCAGATCCCGACAGGCTGAAGAAGGGCACTCCCGCCTCTCCGGCAATCGCCTTCGCCAGCAGGGTCTTCCCCGTACCGGGCGGGCCCACCAGCAGCACCCCTCGGGGAATCCGACCCCCCAGCGACTGGTATTTGCCAGGAGTTTTCAGGAAATCGACGATTTCCCGGACCTCCTCCACCGCCTCGTCGATCCCCGCGACCTGGTCGAATTTCACATCCAGATCTTCTTCCGCCATCATCCGGCCGCGGCTGCGTCCGAACGATAACGCACCGCCGGGGCCCCCCATCCGGCGCAGCAAGATGAAGAAAAACACCAAGAGGGGCAAAGCCAGCAGCAGGGGGTACAGCAGCCCCACCCACTCGGGAGTGGGATCGGGATACGAGACCCCAATACCCTCTTTCTCGAGCATTTGCCGCAGACCCTCCCGTTCGGGATCTCCCGCCCCCGTGTAGGGAACGCGGTACAGCCGCAGCGTCGAGCCCTGGGGATCGGCCGGATTGCCCTCGACCACCTGAAAGGTGATCTGGTCTCGTCCGAGCACGAGGTTACGGACATTGTCGGCCGAGAGCTGACGGCTGCGGATCCGCTTCTCGAACTGATCATATCCCAGACGAGCCGAGCCTCCCTCCCGTTGGAACCACGCTCCCGAGAAGAGGAGCAGGCCCAGCAGCAGGGTCACAGTCCAGAGCCATTGACTGGGGCTGGGTCGGTCGGACCGGCCGCGCGACCCTCCGGATTTGCCCGTCAGAGACTTTTTCGAACGCTTCGTTTCGGGATCATTCATGATGTCACTCTAGGTGTGGTCCAGAGGGGGGTCAACCGGGGATCACCTTGCCGCCTCCCACGCAACTTGCTATACCAATGAATCGTTCCGCAGGTTGTCAGCAAGGCGTGTCCAGACGGCCTCCGCCTTGGGCGTCAGGCCGTGCGACAGGGGGTTGGGTCCCGCGAAGACCGCCACATGGCGCAGGGGTGACGCAGCAGTCGCACGACTGATGTGTGACAACCTGTCTGGTTCGAATTCATTCGTCAGGTTCATTCGTCAGGTTCATTCGTCAGGTTCATTCGTCAGGCACTCGGCTCAGCCCTCCCGCTGGGAGAGCTCTGCGTGCCCATTCTGGTTTGGGTCGAGAAATTCCGCCCGGGACGGATCCCGGCCGGCGCATCGTCCACCGGGGGCTAGTGGCCTCCCAAGAACATTCTCCATGCAACGTGTTGCAGTTTTGGGTTCGACCGGCTCGATCGGCACCAATTGCCTTGAGGTGATTGGTGCCCTGCCTGGACAACTCTCGCTGCGGGGGGTGGCGGCCCGCCAGAGCTGGCAGGCGTTGGGAGAGCAGTCGCGGCGGTTTGCGCCGCGGTATGCCGTGCTGGAAGACTCCGCGCTGCGTCCCACTGTGCCGCGCGACGCCTTTAGCCCCCAGACGGAACTTTTGTTCGGGCCCGATGCCGTGGCCCAGCTGGCGAGTGACCCCGAGGTCGACGTCGTGGTGTCGAGCATTGTCGGGGCGGCGGGACTGGCGGGAACCTGGGCGGCCCTGGAGGCTGGGAAGCGGGTCTGTCTGGCGAACAAGGAGACCCTCGTGGTGGCTGGTCCGCTGGTGATGGACCTCGCCCGGAAAAACGGGGTTCCGCTGCTGCCCGTCGACAGCGAGCACAGTGCGATCTTCCAGGCGCTGCAATCGGGCCGCCCCCAGGAAGTCCGCCGCATCGTGCTGACAGCCAGCGGTGGTCCCTTCCGGGGCTGGACCCGGGACCAGCTGGAGCAGGTGACGCCCGAGATGGCCCTGCGGCATCCCAACTGGAAAATGGGACCGAAGATCACGATCGACTCAGCGACGCTGATGAACAAGGCCCTTGAGGTGATCGAGGCCCGCTGGCTGTTCGATCTGGGTCCCGACCAGATCGAGGTGGTGGTGCATCCCCAATCGATCGTCCATTCATTTGTCGAATTTGTGGACGGTTCGGTGATGGCCCAACTGGGGCCGCCGGACATGAAACTCCCCATCCAGTACGCCCTGACTTTTCCAGAGCGGTTGGATGGTCCGGCTCCCCGGCTCGACTGGAACCGGAACATGCACCTTGATTTTCACCCCCCTGATCTCGAAACATTCCCTGCCCTGGCTCTGGGATTCGAAGTCGCCCGGAAGGGGGGCACGTGCGGAGCGGTGCTCAATGCCGCCAACGAACGTGCCGTGGAGCTGTTCCTGCAGGGGCAGTTGCGGTTTGTCGACATTCCCCGCGCTTGTCGCGCGGTCCTGGATAACCACACATTCGCTGCGCGGCCGTCGCTGGGTGACCTGGTGCACCTCGACCGCTGGGCACGGGACGAGGTGACACGATGGAATTCCTGAGTTCGCTCTCCAACATCAGCAGTATTCTGCTGACGGCCCTGGGGCTGGGGTTGGTGATCTTCATCCACGAACTGGGGCACTTCGCCGTCGCCAAGTGGTGCGACGTGAAGGTCGAACGCTTCAGCATCGGGTTCGGGCCCCTGCTCTTGAAATTCGTCAAGGGGGAGACGGAATACGCCCTTTCGCTGCTTCCTCTGGGGGGCTACGTGAAGATGCTGGGGCAGGATGATGGCGACCCCTCGCAGATGACGAGTGATCAAATCGCCCGGGATCCCCGGTCTTATCCCGCCAAATCGGTTCCCCAGCGGATGGCCATCATTTCCGCCGGGGTCATCATGAACCTCATTTCGGCGGTGTTGTTTTTCATCCTGTCGTTCCTGTTGGCGGTTCACGAAAACCCCGCGGTCATCGGCAATGTCATTCCCGGCATGGCGGCCTGGCAGGGGGGGTTGCGGCCTGGTGACAAGGTGGTTCGGATCGGGCATCGCTCGGGGAACAAGCTCGACTTCACCGCGCTGCAGCGC
This sequence comes from uncultured Planctomycetaceae bacterium, assembly GCA_903861195.1. Classification (GTDB taxonomy): domain Bacteria; phylum Planctomycetota; class Planctomycetia; order Planctomycetales; family Planctomycetaceae; genus UBA10511. The sequence goes on from CAIOTJ010000086.1 coordinate 20,188, forward strand.
GAAGTGGCCCTCTCCAGCGAGGGGCAGCAAATCCAGATCGAGGTCGAGCGGGCTGGGCAACGCATCAAGACCTTCGTCGAACCCCAGCGAAACACTCAGAATCCCGACGAGCTGTTTCCCACCATCTACACCGATGCCGAGTTGTCTCTCAATCTCGCCCGGATGGCCGATCCGAACCAGCGTCCAGTGGTTCCCGGACTGGCCGCCGAGCGGGCCGAGCCACCCTTCCTTTCGGGAGACCAGCTCGTTTCCGTCGAGGGAATCCCGCTCGAATCCTTTACTCAGTTCCAGCAACTGCTGGCCCGGCATCGGGCCGAGTCGATCCAGATTGCGGTGCGGCGGTCTGAAGTGGCGGCCGACGGACCTGTCACCGAGATTTCGGTCGGACCCAATCCCTTCCGGCTGCTGGGCTTGCGGATGGCGATCGGCAAGATCCATTCAATCCAGCGGGGGAGTCCTGCCGACCAGGGGAGTGGCGAGAATCGCCTCCGCGAGGGAGACACCATCGTCGCGGTCGCGGCGGGTGCAGAAACCCTGCAGGTTGGCCGCGACATCGACCCCCTGCGCCTCCCCGATTTCTGTGCCCAGCACGCGGGGGAGGAAGTGATCTTCACCGCCCGCCGGGAAGTGAACGGGGGGCAGCCGACCACATTGGAAGTCAAGCTGACCCCCGAGGCCCGGGAGGAGTGGATCGAGCGTCCGCTCGACGCCATTCCGAATTGCCCGCTCGCTATCTCGTCGGTGGGGGTGGCCTACCATGTGCTCCATCGGGTGGTGTTCGTGGAGGAAGGGAGTCCTGCCGCCTCGCTGGGGATCCGCGAAGGAGACAACATCCTCTCGCTCAAGATCCTTCCCAGCACCCGGGAAGATGGCACCAAGTTCCCCCCGATCGAGGAAAAGGTCTCGCTCGGAGACGATCGTCTGAATTGGCCGGGAGCCTTCCTGCTGATGCAGAACTATCCCGGGCAGGATGTCGAGCTGGAGGTGAAATCGGCCGATGGCTCGGCCGCCCGAAAGGTGACTCTGACACCGGTCCTCAGCACCGATTGGTTCTTTCCCATGCGGGGACTGCGTCCCACCCCCCGGCGGGTGCTCACCCGGGCCGACAGCCTGGGTGAGGCCGTCGGCATGGGGCTCGACCAGATGTACAGCGAGCTGACGGGAATGTACCTCACCATTCCCCGTCTGCTCAGCGGTCGCATCTCACACAAGGCGATGGGGGGACCAATTGCCATCGCCGGGACCACCTTCCATTTCGCCCGCGAGGGCTACGGCGATCTGCTGCGCATTCTGGCGATGATCAGCGTCAGCCTGGCGGTGCTGAACTTCCTGCCAATTCCCGTGCTTGATGGCGGGCACTTTGTCTTCCTGCTGTGGGAATGGATCCGGGGCAAACCCCCCAATGAGCGGGTCGTCATTACCGCCACCTGGATTGGACTGGCCATGATCCTCAGCCTGATGGTGTTTGTACTCTTCCGGGATGTGACCCGCCTCGTGGGATGACCCGCCGGCAACCGCCGGAACCGACACGCTGCGAACTCGCAGCGCAACGATTACGGCCGCACAAATGCCACCGAAAACCAGAGGGCCGACCGCCAAACGCGGACGGCCCTTTGCGTTGGAAGAACTCTCGGATGGCCCCGCGCCTTGTGAACCGGGCCCCAGCGCGACTCGCTGGCCGCCCGTCCTGGGGGCTGGGCGACGTGGTCTGGCCACCTTCAACCGGGAGGCGAGCCTCTGCGGCCCCAGCCGTGCCGCGTGCATCCTGTGGCCTCAGCCGGTCTCGCCGCCGGCGACCCACCACCGCCCGTGGAGTCGGCGGAGGGCGAGGCAGGCCACATTGGGTACCGGCCAGCCATGCCGCCACACCACAAACCGCCGCATCGAGTCGGCCGAGGGAGCCAAACCTCCGGTCAGCACCGACAAGGCCACCGCCCGCATGAATTGTTCGTGGCTGAAGACCACGCTGAACCCCCGCCACCCGGCCGCCTCGTCCAGAAACGTCCGGACCCGCTCGACCAACTCGGCATAGTTTTCTCCCCGTCCCGCCTCGCGGTGGTGGGGATCGAGCCGGGCCCAATACGCATCCACCAGGGGGACTCGTTCCCTCCAGGTCATCAGTCGATCGCCTGGGAACCACAGGTAGCTGAACTCGTGAACCGGTCGCTCCAGCGCCTCGACCCGGGGATGGGCTTCGAGCAGGGGTTGAGCTGTCTGACGAGACCGGACAAACGACGAATAGACAATTCGGTCGGGGGCCTGGGGAACCCGTGCGACAAACGCCCGCGCCTGCAATTCTCCCAGCTCCGACAACGGAATGCTGGGATAGTCCCGGGCTGGTTCCCCCGCATTGGCGGTACTTTGGCCATGCCGCACCAGCCAGATCAGATCACCCGACATCCGCCGCACTCTCCCGCTTCTTTCCAGATCCCGGGGTGAGCCGGGTGATTGACCGCCCAAAACCACGTTCCGGGCAACTTGCCACTGTGCCTCCGCCAGTTGCCGAAACAGCCGCGGCAGGTCATTCGCCAAGGCTGCCAGGGGGCCATCCCGGGAAGCGATGCCGAGTGTACTGGTTCGGTCGTCCAAGGCTCAACGGCATCGCGGGAGAGCCGCTCAAACACTTCGCCGGCCCAACGCTCAGTCGAGATACGGATACATGTTTCTGCGGTTGGGATCGCACAGCCCGGCCACGTTGTACGGTTCGATCTCCCGGGCCACAAACGCCCGGAAGTCCTCTCCCTGGGCCGCCGTGCTGGGGCCCTGGGCGAGTCGGCGGCGCAGCTCGGCCACAGTGCGGTCGACGCGTTCGCGATAATCGGGCTGGTCGGCCAGCAGGAAGTCGGCCTGGGGGCCCGCGGCCCTCTGCCGCCGGCTCACCTCGCTGAAAATCGCCCCGGCGAAGTAGATCATGGCGAACGAAGTGAACAGCCGAAAATCGGCAAAGGCTTCGTAACATGCCGCCACCACCTGGTCGAGCAGATCGATTTCGCGCACCAATTGGGCGTCGTATCGCGCCAGTCCGTCGGCCAGTTGAGGTTGTCCCCAATCGCTCCCCAACAGGTCGCACAGCCGCTCGACCCCGCGGAGCGTGTGGGCGTTTCCCGTGCTGTGCAGGGCGTCGAGGCCATACGCGCTCAAGGGAAGCAGGGCCCAGTCGGCACCGGCTGCCTGAGCCCACCGCCGCTGGAGGCGGCCCGTCTTGCGCAGCGGGCCGCACAACGGCGTGGTCTGGGCGCGGGCGAACTGTCGGCCAATCGCGGGATACCGGCTCAGCAGCCACTGCCACTCGGTCTCGGCCGACCAGTCGGCCCGCGGGGCGTGGTGCTCGAGTTGCAGCAGGAAACCCGCGCTGGTGACGCCGTTGTTGAACCGCAGCACGTACATCCAGCCACCGTCGATCACGTGGTGCAGAGCGGCGTCGTCGCAGGGAAAGGGATGATTGGCCACGCAACCTTCCCTGCGGGCCAATTCGGGACCCCAGCAATCGACCCCGGTGAAATGGCCGAAGACCGAACGCGACCGCGTCTGCAGCGTTTCGACCCGGGAGTGAATGTGCAGTTGTTGGGGCAGAAATCCCCCTGCTCCGGTGGCGTCGATCAGGAAATCGGCCTGGATTTCGACCGGCTCATCCCTCTGGCGCCCCTGCAGCCGCCAGGGCTCCCGTCCGGCGATCGAGTCGAGCGTGGTCCGCTCGCAGACCACAATTCCCTCGTTCCGTGCCTGTGCAACGAGGAACTGGTCGAACTCGGGGCGATACCAGTGGGTGTCGGCGGTCTGGTCGCGATTGCTGGCGGCGACAAGCAGTTCGTTGGCGTAGTCGCTCTGGGGTTCGAACTCGTGATCGGGCTGGTGCCGGAAGTAGCTGAACCCCCGCTTGAGTCCACAGGGAAGCTGGGGGTAGGTTTGTTGCCAGGTTCCCCAGTGGGCCAGGGGGGCGAGGTCGGGGAGGTCGTAACGGCTGCAGAGTTGCTGCCAGACCAGGTCGGCAATGGGGGTGGAGGACTCGCCAATGAGAAACCGGGGATGGCTTCCGCGGTCGATCAGCACCACCCGACGTCCCAGGCGGTGCAACAGCAGGGCGGTGAGGGTGCCCCCAAACCCGGTTCCCAGGATGGCGATTTCGGCCGCGAGCTGCATGCGGGCGGGGGTCAAATCAGGGGATTGCTGACGCCCCCGAGGGGGCTGGCGGGGTGGTCAATGACGCGGTCGAGCCAGACGCCGCATTGGTCCAGCAGCAGCCCGCAGAAGATGCCTGCCAGGGCCAGAATCAGACCCTGGAACCAGCACCAGATCGCGAAGGCCCGCAAGGCACTTAAGACGCGAGAGGGGGCCTGGCGGTCGTACCGGATGCCAATCCACATGGGGACGGCTACCGACACGGCGAGCGCCAGGCCGAAGAGCAGTTCGAGAGGCAGGCGCAGCAGGGGATGCGGCCCGCCGTCGCCAGAGGCGAGCCAAGCCAGCGAACCGACTACCAGCACCCCCGACGGCAGCAGTTGGCTGCGGTGCAGGGCCCGGGAGGCCTCAAGGGGCATCAACGGCGGATCTTCGGGGTTGTAGAAGAGCACGGTGGCGGATGTGAAAGTGGAGTGACTCTGGAAGATGATAGTCGGTTCCACCGCCGGTCGAAACCAGCGTCGATGGGCCGGCGGCGAACCGAGTCTTCTCGGATCGCGGACGATCGACATGTCGGACGAGGGGCGGGGGTTGCGAGCGAATGGAGACCCAAGGCGATTCGGGGCCCGGTCATCAGCAAAATGCTGAGTGCATTGTCAGTTGACTGACTTCCGGCATGTCCGGTTTGTGAGCGACTGCGTGGTGGGGCAAGCAGTCGTGGTGTCAGCGAAACCACCCGAAATGCAAGAAAAAGACGATGGCCCAGTCAGGGAAATGCTGGAAGGCCGAAAACAACAGGATGGCTGGGCGGATGGGGCTGGTGTTCATGACTTTTGGAAAATAGAACAACCTCTCAGTGAGGCTTACGGTCACAAAGACGGTCGATGACCGATTGACTACGAACAAGTTCATAAGAAA
>CAIOTJ010000087.1 GCA_903861195.1 uncultured Planctomycetaceae bacterium
AAATACGCCTTCGCCCCCCGGGGACGCAGCGGAGCACTCGTCAGCGAACTGCTCCCCCACATCGCCGGGGTGGCCGATGAACTCTGCTTCATCAAGACCCTGCACACCGAGGCGATCAATCACGACCCCGCCGTCACCTTCTTCCAGACCGGTGCCCAACTGGCGGGGCGCCCCAGTATTGGCGCCTGGCTCGCGTATGGTCTGGGAAGCGAAAACCAGAACCTCCCCGCGTTTGTGGTGATGATCTCGCAAGGGAGCGGCAATCCCAACGACCAGCCCCTGTACGACCGCCTCTGGGGAAGCGGCTTTCTTCCCACCCGCTATCAGGGAGTGAAGTTCCGTTCGGTGGGTGACCCCGTCCTGTACCTCTCGAATCCCCCAGGAATCGACCGGGAGACCCGCCGCGGCTTCCTCGATGACCTCGGCCGGCTCAACGAGCTGAAGCTGCGCGACCAGGGAGATCCCGAGATCGCCACCCGCATGGCGCAGTACGAGATGGCGTTCCGGATGCAGACTTCGGTCCCCGAACTGACCGACGTCTCGTCCGAGCCCGAACACATCTTCGACCTGTACGGTCCCGACGCCCGGCAGCCGGGGACGTATGCCTACAACTGCCTGCTGGCCCGGCGTCTGGCCGAGCGGGGCGTACGGTTCGTCCAACTCTTCCATCGGGGCTGGGACCAGCACGTGACCCTCCCCAAGCAGATTGTCGGTCAATGCCGCGACACCGACCGCGCCTCGGCCGCCCTCGTCACCGATCTCAAACAGCGGGGCCTGCTCGACGACACTCTGGTCGTCTGGGGGGGCGAGTTCGGACGCACCGTTTATTGCCAGGGAAAACTGACCGCCGAAGACTACGGCCGCGACCATCACCCCCGCTGCTTCACCATCTGGCTGGCGGGAGGGGGCATTCGCCCCGGAACCAGCCACGGCACCACCGACGACTTCTCATACAACATCGTCGACAAACCGGTGCATGTGCATGACCTGCACGCGACCCTGCTGAATTGCCTGGGGGTCGACCACACCCGGCTGACGTTCCGGTTCCAGGGACGCGACTACCGCCTGACCGATGTGCATGGGCAAGTGGTCTCCGAAATCCTCGCGTGACGACGGAACACTGTGAACCAGTGCGACGCCGCCGACCCCGCACCGCCTCTTGACGCACAGCTTCTTTTCGCCCGCACGATTCTTACCAGAACAGTTCGTGAATGACCCGTCCTTCGGGCTGCAGGGGAATGGGACGCCCTTGGTGATTCAGCGGGCTGGCGTGCCGGTCGATGCCGAGGTGTTTGTAGAGCGTGGCCAGCACGTCATCGGGGCCAATCGGGCGGTCGGCGGGGGCGCTGCCATCGCGATTCGACGCCCCAATCACCTGCCCCATCCGTAGTCCCCCTCCTGCCAGCAGCACCGAGCCCAGCGGCGGCCAGTGATCGCGCCCGCCGGTCGCGTTGATCTTGGGCGTCCGTCCAAATTCGCCCCAGACAATCAGCAGCACGTCCCGACAACTGTCGCGCTCGGCCAGATCCTCAATCAACGCCGCGAGCGCCCGGTCAAAGGGAGGCCCACAATGCTCCATCCCCACGTTCGGACCGCCGGGATCGGGCTGCGGGCGATTCTCCCGGGTGATGCTCACATGCCAGTCCCAGCGCAGGCAGTCGGGAGCCGTGTTGATGGTCACAAACGTCACCCCCGCCTCGACCATGCGCCGGGCCAGTAGCGCCATCTGCCCCCAGCGATGCCGGCCGTATCGCTCGCGCGTCGCCGGCGTCTCCTCATTCAGATCGAACGCCCGCCGGGCGCGGGCCGAGGTCACCAGTTACAGTGCCTGCGTGACGAACGGATCGGTCCCCCCCCGCGCCGCATCGAGCAGCCGGGGCAGCCGATCGAGCCCCGCCAGCAGCGATCGCCGATCCCCCACCCGCTCGAGCGTGACATCATCGGCCAGCGTCAGCGAACTGGTGGCGGCCCGCAGCCGTTCGTGCTGGAATTCTTCGCCATACGGGTCATGCATCACCGTGAAAGGAGCATGCGCGACCCCCAGGTACCCGGGCAGGTTCGAATCGAACAGGTGATGGTGCATCACCGGATCTTCACTCAGCAGCACATACCCGGGCAGCCCCGGCTGGCGGGGCCCCCGGTAGCGCGAGGCGATCGAGCCGAGCGAGGGATGCCCGTTGACGTTGGTCTGCTCGCGCCGGCCCCCCAGACACCAGCGGGCGACGCCGAAGTGGTCGTCGTACGGATGGGTGAAACTGCGGATGAGGGCGGTGTGCCGCATGACACGGGCGGTCAACGGCAGGGCATCACACACGGGAACTCCGGGCAGACTGGATGAGAGTGCCCCATACGGACCGCGAATTTCCAATGGTGCCAGAGGCTTGGGATCGAAGGTCTCGTATTGGCTCGGCCCGCCCCCCAGCCAGAACTGGATCACCGCCGTCGGCCGCACCGGCTCTTGTGCCCCGCGGGCCTGCGCCCGCCACCGCAGCAGGTCGGGCAGCGTCAGCCCGGCACAGCCGGCGGTCAGCGTGCTCCACAGAAACCGGCGGCGATTCGGCAGTTGTCGGGATGTCTGCGACATGTCATCACCACTCCAGGAAAAGCAACGCACGACCCCGCGGGATCCTGTCCAATCAAGGTAACACACCGCGGCGGGTACCGCATTACGAAGACCCGTCTGGCCGGCGTACTGGGCTCACTGGCCGTACTCGACTCACTGGCCGGCTGAGCGCGGGCGCAATTCGCTGAGTTTGACCCGCTGCTGCAGCACCACGCCCCCTTCGAGATCGCGCACCTGCAGCCGCACGACCGGGTCGGCAGCGTTCCAATCGATCAGAATCGTGCCGAAGTTGACGTCGAAATAGGTCAGCCCCATCCGGTACGAGTTGATCTCGTTGGCGAACCGCACCCCCGCCTTGGTGAAGTTGCCGCTGGGGGCGTTGAGACTGCTGCTGGTGACGTCGTACAGGGGATAGCCGACAGTGTCGGGGTGCGGCACCGGCAGCCGGGCGATCTCGGCCAGATGCCGGTCGCCGCTCAACAGCACCACCCCCGTCGCTCCCGACTCGCGAATCGTGCGGAACAACCGGCGTCGTTCGGCGGGAAAGTTCCCCCAGTTCTCCGAGCCATGTTCATCGGGCACCACCTGCACTCCCGAGCCAATCACCCGCAATTCGGCCGGCACGCGCAACTGCTCGGCCAGCCAGTTCCACTGCGTCTCCCCCAGAACGGTCGCTCCGGGATCCAGGTTCGGCAGATACTTCCCGCGGAAGCCCTCCCCCGGCTCACCGGGCTGGAACCCCTTTTTCTGCGGACTGCGGTGATAGCGGGCATCGAGCAGAATCACCTGCACCCGCTTGCCCGGCGGACCGTAGACCTGGGCCGAGTAGACCCCTTCCCGCGTCCGCCGGGGGTCGTCCGGGGGGACCTGCAGGAAGTCGAGAAAGATCTGCTGCGATTCGCGCTTGTGGGGATACTCGGCCCCGGCATCGTCTTGCCCGTAGTCGTGGTCGTCCCAGGTGCCGATCACCCGGCACGACTGACGGAGCATCTGGAACCCCGGCTGCTCAGCCAGTTGACCCCACTTCCGCCGCAGCAGCGCCATGTCCTGCGTGTCGCCATAAATGTTGTCGCCCAGAAACACAAACAACTGCGGTTGCGTGGCCCGCACCGCCTGCCAGATCGGCTGGGGCTGATCCTGCTTGGCGCACGAACCAAAGGCGATGGTCGTGAGGGGGTCGTCGGCACGGAGTGCCCGCCCACCCAGCAAGAACCCCACTCCAGCCAGCAGCACAGCGATGCAAATGGATCGGATCATCAGACACCCAGGGAAGTGCGACACGACAGGAGACACGCCGGCCCCGGCCGGCCGACCCGGCGAGCCACAGCAAGTCAGAAAGCAACCGCGAAACAAACCGAGACCGCGAACCACAACCGCCAACCGCCAATCACAACAAGGACAACAGTCCGAAGTGCGAGTCTCCCGAAGTATGCCGTGCCCGGCAGACATCGGCAATCAGCCGCACCCGCCCCGGACGGATAGACAGGGCGGCGGGAGCACGGACCTCCGTGTCCGCTGCGCTGGACATCCATCCGAAGATCCCCGCCCCACCGGGCAGCCCAACCACCCGCATCGGCAACAACCCAATGTACGCCCAACCGAGGACACCCTTCGACTGGGCCCGAATACAGGGTGGCGGGGGGGCGGACCTCCGTGTCCGCTCCGCTGGGCATCCATCCGAAGACCCCCATTCCACTGGGCAGCCAAGAATCCTGAATCGAAAACCCACCTCAGCCTCCAATCCAAAGACATCTAGGGACAAGCAAAGGCCGACATCCGCGAAAGCTATTCCCTGAAGAGGAAATCTTCCATAGCCTGGGGTTGACGCGCAGCGGCTACCCTAGGTGAGGGACATCCATGGAAACACCGGCACTCTGAAGGGGTTCGCTTCACGCGGCGGTCGCTTGGACCAGCCACGTCATCGATCTGCGCACACACGCACAACCGAACGAATTCCCCCGCGGCCTCTCCCTGAAGGCACCGGTCAAGCCAGCCCTTTCAGGGCTGAAATGGATGATTGCCTCGCAACCCAGGGTAGTGCTGCGCACAAACCCTGGGCTATCCAAGAATGTCCCTTCAGGACATGGCTTGGCCGGATGGTGTTCTTGGTTGGGCACACATTTGTTTCCGATTCAGGTCTCTTGGCTGCCCATGGGAACGATACTCTGCCGATCCAAATCCAGCGGAGCGGACACGGAGGTCCGCGCTCCCGCCACCCGGACGGAGGCCCCTTTCGGGCGGGTGATTTCGGTGGGGCGTCCAGCGGAGGACTGTTGGCCGATCCATATTTCTTGGTGATCCGCAGGGTGGCCCTACTCCCGGCCTTTAGCCAGCCCCAGACCCCACCGACCTCGCGTCGGTTTGTGAATCCGATCCGCAGGCAAACCGCGACTGTTCGACACTCTCGGCCCCAGACCCCCCAATCCCTGCAGGGGATTGCTCTCCTGGCCCCGGGGTTGCCAAAGTGCAGCGCCAGCCAGACCGGTTCAACCCCCTCCACGGTGCTTCATCCTTGAAGGGAATTTCGACGGGATCGGGCGTTGGCCCCGCGCACCTGAGCGGGACAAAAACCGGTTGTGATGAACTTCCTGCGCGACGGCGAGCCCCGATTCAATCCTGCAGGAAGCCGGCGGTCAGGGCACCAGTTTCCGAGTGCGCCAGGAAGCCATACAGAGAGTGATGGTTCCGGTCCCCTTCACTGGTGACGAACTCGTTTCGGATTCCGTGATCATTCGGCGCGGCGGCGGGCAGATCCGTCGCCAGTTCAGAATCCAGGGACACGATGTCGATCGGGTCATACAGGTTGTCCCAGCGGGATACGCTGCGGGGCAGCGAATCCCACTCGTCCGGCCGAAAGCCCATTTTGGCGCGCACGGCGTTAAACCCCAAAGGCGAACCCAGGGTGAGCAGCCAGTCCACCTTCCACCTGTCGGACAGCAGCACGTCCAAGGCGACCACCGAACCGAGGCTGTGGCCGACGAGCGCGACTCGCGATCCCGTCGGCACGCGGTCCAGTTGCTCCCGCACCCGGTCTTTGACAGCCTCGCGGATTCCACCCAGGAAGTACACGTAGACATCGTGAATGAACGATCTCATCACCTCTGCGGCAAGCCGCCCCTCGAGCAACTTCAGCGACTCCGTCAGCCGCTGCACCACCTCGCCAGAGTCGGGAGCCGGCGATCGATTCAGCAAGGCCGAGAGGTGGCGTTCGACCGCTTCGATGGCGACCCCCTTGGCGATGCCCAGTCCACCAAGAGTCATCCGCTCTCGGAATGAGTAGGGCTTGAAGCTGCCCCGGTCGTCAGCTCGCGGCTGATATCCCGCCAGATCCGCCCAGTAGGCCAGGTGCACCTGAGCACTGCTCAGCTCGATGCAGGAACTCCGGCTCAAAAAAAACCGGCAGCTCTCCCGCAACACGTCTGAGACCGGTTTGGAACGGATACCGTGGACCAGCACAATGTGGGTCATGAGCAAACTCCTGTGGGAGACATTGCGGGAGCAGACAAGCTGGAATTTTTCACTAAATCACATCGATTTCACACCGTCAAGCGGGAATCCCTGATACCGATTGTCTCTCGACCAGAGTCAGGGATTGCCGCAGTGCAGCGCCGGCCCACCCAGGTCAACCCCCCCACGGCGTTTAATTCGGAAGGGAATGTCTTGGAGACCCTGCGTTGGCCCCGCGCCCTTGAAGACGACCACCATCGCCGCACGGTCCACGGATCCCACTAGGCCTGAAACAAGTGAAGGTCTTTGCGAAAAACGGCAAGGAAGCCTGAAAAAATGAAAACCCTCCGTGGTTTCTGGGGGTAATTGGTGTTGAACTGACCTCCAATTGCCCACCACACAGAGGGTTTTCAAGTGAAGGGAGCATCTCACAGCGACTTGGTGTTCTCAAGCGTCGGATTCGCGGTCGACTGGACAGGGCCAACGGCGTCGCGAAATACGAACGGGCGTATTCCGGCGCACCTCCGGTTCTGCAGTCCACCGGAATTCAGTACGAGCTTGCCGAGAAGGCTCGCGGAATCGCCCATGGTGGTGCGCCGCTCATGCTGCGGCTGGCCAGGCAGTGTGGGCTGGTGGATGCGATTGATCGCCATCTGCAACTGCTGAAGATCCATGCCCCGTATCATGAATCTGACCATGTCATGAACCTGGCTCTCAATGCCCTGTGTGACGGCGACTGCCTGCAGGACATCGAATTGAGACGGAACGACGAGGCCTACCTGGATGCACTGGGGACTGCGAGTATTCCGGACCCGACCACGGCCGCTGACTTCTGTCGTCGATTCTCCGCTGAGCACATCGGCAGCTTGAACCGTGCGATTGATGAGGCCCGGCTCAAGGTCTGGGGACACCAGTCCCCCGAGTTCTTTGAGGAGGCGGTCATTGATTCCGACGGCACAATCGTGGAGACGTTGGGCGAATGCAAAGCAGGAATGGACATCTCCTATGACGGCCGGTGGGGGTTCCATCCGCTGGTGGTCACCCTGGCCAACACGGGCGAGGTGCTCCGGCTGGTGAATCGCTCGGGCAACCGCCCGAGCCATGAGGGAGCGGCCGACATGGCGGATGAGTGCGTGGACCTCTGCCGGCAGGCGGGATTCCGGCGAATTCGCTTGCGGGGAGATACGGACTTTTCACAGACCCGGCATCTCGATCGCTGGCACGCCAACGGAGTCGTGTTCTCCTTCGGGATGGACGCCAATCCGAAACTGGCGGCGCTCGCGGAAAATCTGCCGGAAACCGCGTGGAAGAAGC
>CAIOTJ010000088.1 GCA_903861195.1 uncultured Planctomycetaceae bacterium
AGCCCGGGCAGCCGCGAGATCGATTCCAACAATCCGGGCACTCGCCGCCGGGCTGGGGACGAATCCCACGCACAATTCATCGGCCCGCGGGGGGATGTCGGCCAGGAAGTCGGCGTGTCCGGTGACATGCCCCACGGCGGAAACCAGAGGAATGGTCGTCCCGGTCGATTTCACAAACGACGGCTCACGATGGCTCATGTGTGTCTCGCGATGCGCGGGCTAGGCCCCGCCGGCTGGAACCGCGGTCGACTCGTGGAAGAAGCGTTGCACCAGTCCCCGGACCACCTGACGACGGTAGTCGGCCGACCCCCGCAGATCGGACCAGGGAGTCACGTCCTGGGCCGCCATGTCTCCCGCCTCGCAGAAGGTGGCCTCCGTCCAGGGGCGGCCAGGCAGCCAACTCTCGACGCGTTCGAGCCGGTGCGCGACGGGACCCGCTCCCCCCACCGCGATCGCGGCCCGCGTGATCTTCCCCGACTCTTCGCCCATGCGGATGGCGGCGGTGATTGTGGCGATGTCGAGATCCCGCCGCCGGCTGATCTTGTACAGCCGGAATCGCTCACCCGGGTCGGGGAGGGGCACTCGCACCCGCACCAGCAACTCATCGGCCCTCAGCACCGTCTGGTGATTCGCGGTGAGGAACTGGCCGATGCCCACGCGGCGCTCCCCACGGCTGGAAGCCAGATCCACCGTCGCGTCCAGCACCAAGAGAAACGGCAGCGCATCGGCGATGGCCGACGCGTTGACGAGATTGCCGCCGATGGTTCCCACCTCGCGAATCTGGGGGCCACCAAACCTCCGCAGCAGCGCGGCCAACTCGGGACAGGCGGTCTCCGTTTGTCGCAGCAGGTCGGCCCAGGTCGCCAGCGCCCCGACTTCGAGCACGCTGGCCCCCGGCTCGACACCACCGGCACTTTCGGGAAGCGATTCGGTGATTGACCGCAGTGCGGCGACCCGGCCCAGGTCGAGCCAGGTCGCCGCCGCCTGCCGACGTTTCGTCCAGCGGACACCCAGATCGGTGGCCCCGGCGATGACCTCGGCTTCCGGCAACTCGGCCCGCCAGCGGAGCGATTGTTCCAGGGTGACTGGACTCACCACCCGCCGCGAGACTCCGCGGTGTGTTCCGCGGATATCGAACGCCGAGGTCCGCAACGCCTCGCAGCGCGGGAGAAACCCCGGTTGAAGATTCCTCCAGGTGTCTCCCAACTGCTCCTGCGTCTCACAGTGGCGGGCCGCTTCGAGAATCGGCAGATAGCCGGTGCAGCGGCAGAGGTTGCCCGACAATTCCACCGGCCAGTCCACGGGAGGGAGCGTGCCGTGTTGGTCCACGGCGGGCCGACAGGCCGCCGAGATGGCCATGACAAATCCCGGGGTACAGAACCCGCATTGCGAACCATGGCAATCGATCATCGCCTGTTGCGCCACGGTCAGATTGCCGTCGGCGGCAAGTCCCTCGATGGTCACCAGGTGGCAACCATCGAGCTGAAAGACAAAGCGGATGCACGAGTTGACGGGGCGATAAAGCATTCCTTGTGCCGCGGGCCGCGCCACCAGCACCGTGCAGGAGCCGCAGTCTCCCTCTTCGCAGGCGGTCTTGGTGCCAGTCCAGCGCAGGCGTTCGCGCACGAACTCGCTGACCGTGAGGAAGACATCGTCTCCAGCCACCTGGCAAAGCTGTTGGTTCGCCTGGAACTCCACTGTATCGCGGATTGGTTCGCGCATCGCTTTATTCCCCGCTGCGAGAGATGGTCAAGAGCTTCCGCCGGGCATCACTCGCCAGCAGCATTGATTGTGCGGGTGGAAGACGGGAGGAGGCAACTCCGCCCGGGGGCAGGAAATACGCTTCGACCTCGGATCCGGTCCCCAGACGCTCCACCAATTGGAGATTCCCTCCGGGCTCGGCTTGAAAAATGCTGACTGCCCAGCGAGGACGCACTCCCCGCTGCATGCGGTTGCGGCCCACCACCAGCAGGCCACCATCCCGGCAGCGTTGCCGGAGGTTCACCGCGATCTGTCGCAGTTGGGCCGGTGGAAAACGATCGGGTCGCAGCACATTGACAATCCGGACCATGTCGGCCACCCCGGTCAGGTCGGGAGCAAGGGGTTCGAGGATGTCTTCGATCCGCACGACGACATCGGATCGTCCCTTGAGTTCCGGGGTCACCATCAGAAAGGGTCCCTCAACGGCACCGGGATCTTCCGCAGTCCCGCCCGAACGGGGTTCGAGTGGCAGACTCAGCCGGGCCAACCGGCGTTTCGCCCACATCGTCAACCCCCACTTCACGAGTCCCCGACCGGTGAGGTAGTCCCAGAGCCCGCAGGCGGGTGACAGCCGCCAGCCGTTCCACTCAATCATCAGGATGTGACCGTTGGGTTCCACAAGCACATCGAGGTTTTTGTGCAACCGAACGACGTAGGCCACGAGATTGCGATCCGTCGCGATGGTCTGGACCCCGAGCCCCGCCCGTTCGAGACAACGGATGGTTTCGAGGGTGGAGATGCCGTTGGCCATTCCGACGTCCATGAAGACCAGCGGGCGATCCAGCCGTTTCCCGAGAATCGCCGCCAACCGGTTATCGAGCTCACCGTGCCGCGTGGCGTGAGACCGCTTCCAGCTCCCATCCGAATTGCGCAGTGGAGCAAAACATGCCTGCAGAAACCGCTGAAACTCGGGGGTTGTCAGGATGGGGGAATCGGGGGACAGGTCGAGCCACTGCAACCGTTTCAGAACTCGCATGATGGAGGGGACTCAGGGGATATGGCGGGGACGAATTGACTCGCCGTCCTGCGAGGCTGCGTGTCGCCAGGCATCCAGGCGGCGCCCCGAGCGCACTTCGAGGTGACGCAGGTCATCCTCGAAATACCCGCGCAGTTCGTCGCGCAGGGGCGGGTCGAGAGTGGGCCGCTGCATGTGCGACAGGAACAACTTTCCGACCGCATCGCGGATCGTGCCGGGCAGATGGCGGCGGAGACCGGCCCGCAGCAGCGCCGTCCGCGTCCAGACGGCGCGGAGCAGCGGATTGCGGATGATCCCCCCGCGGTTCTTCTGTTCGAGGGGCAGCCTGTCCCCCAGGGGGGCGACACCCAGGAAGCCAAACAGGTCCTGCAACACCGCCACCGGATCCCGCACCAGATCGTCGAAGAACAACAGCTTGATCCGCCCGGCGGGAAACGCGTCGTAGAACGATTTCAGGAAATACCCGTACTGGCCAATCGCGAGATAGCAGTTGAAGGCCACCGGCCGGGGACGCGGGTCGGCCAATTCCCCGGCAATCGTCTCCTGGAACCGGGTGCGTGTCTCCAGACCATCCCGCCGCCGACCGACAAAGTGGGCGAAGGCCCGATCCACCGGGTCGCGCAGAATCGCCACGATCTTCGCCCCGGGCGAAAACCGGGCAATCCGACCGGCAGTGTGGATCGACTGCAGATAGACGGGCGAGACCTCCCCCAGCAGTTGCTCTTCCCGGGCCGATGCGAACAGCGCCCGGTACTCGGTTTCATTCGTGACGGTGTGCCCCTTCATAGCCGCCATGGCCTCCGAACCCGGGTAGTCGGCCATGTCCTCGGCCGTGAAAAAGTTCGGATTGTCGGGGGGAACGTAAATCTCCGGGTGGTGAGTCAGGGCGTGGTGCAGCGTGGTGGTGCCGCAGCGGCTGCCCCCCACGACAAAGAACCGGGGGATTCGATCGTTGGTGTTCATTTCGTCGGCTTTCTCGCGAGGACCACGGAGAAATGTCCCGTCCAGGCTCTCGTTGGCAGATGATCGAGCATCTCACAACCCTGCATGAAGTGCAGCAGGGATTGTCCCGGCCGGCTGTCGGGCGAGAACCACCGGCTGGCATGCAGAAACAGCACCCGCGGCACATGCATCAGGTATCCAGTCCGCTCGACCTGCAGGCCGGCGGCCGTCACCAGGGGGATCAACGCCGACAGCGGGACGGTGTGTCCCATGAAATACGGAATCAGGGGCCCGGGGGCCGTCCAGCGCGAGGCGAGGCGATTGCGCAGGCCAACGACCGGGTTTCGCGGATTGTCGAGTGTCAGGAACAGCAGCCCGCCGGGGACGAGGATGCGCGAGAGTTCGGCCAAGGCCACTGCGAGATCACGCTGGTCGTCGAAATGATCGAGGGTCGAGTTCGAGACCACGAGGTCAAAGCTTCCGGAGGGGTGCTCGACCAGTTGTCGCACGTCGGCCTGCCGGGCCCGCAATTCCGCATGCTTCTGAAGCGCCTGTTCGACAATTCCCGCGGCCACATCAATTCCTTCCACGCGGTCGCTGACCGACAGCAGCCAGTCGACCAGGCCCGCTCCAACGACCTCATCGAAGAGGTCGGTCTTGAATGCCGATGCGAAACGCGTTCCTCCAGTCCATTCACGCAGGATCCATACGTGCAGCTGGTCACAGAACCGCCGCCACAACGGGAGCGACAGCCCCGTGATGTCTTCGCTGGCCATGGTGTCCCAGCGCTCTTGCCCGGCCGCCGCCGGATCGCGCGGGATGGGCGGATCCTGGCTCATGGACCCATCTCCAGCGACACCAGCAGGGCCTGGTTGGGTTGCCAGTGGCTCCAGTGCCGGGTTTGCCGCTGCAGCGGGGTGGCGTGGGTCACGCGCACTGCCCGGGTGTGCCAGAGCCGCCCGAGAAACGCCAGGCAGATCAACTCATTGATGTCTCCTCCATTGCAGGCATGGGCCCCCATACCCAGAGGAATGAAGTGCCGGCGGTCGTACGCCAACGGTTCCTGGCGCAGCCGGAAGCGGTCGGGCCCGGTCACGACCGCACTCGTCCGATGGCTTTCCCAGACACAGCCCCGCAGCAGCCAGCCGCGGGGAAACCGGTATCCTTCGAATTCAAACTCGCGCACCACGCGCCGGTAGAGATATTCGCTCTGGCTGGTGCGGAGGGTTTCCGACAGAAATGTGCGCAGCCCGGTCACTCCCTCGCTCTCGGGGGCCTGCTGCAATGCGGCCACGATCTCCGGCTCGGTTCCCCAGCGGTACAGCAGCCAGCCCAGCAGCGAAGAGACATTGCCGGTGGCGATGCGATGCATGACGATGAGATTGTCGAAACAGATGCGGTCGGGCATCTGGGGGTCTTGTTGCCGCAGCCGCAACAGCACCGAGGGGGACAGCGCGGAGTCCCCACCCCGGGCTTCTTCTGCGTCGACCTGCTGCGCGAGGATCTGCCGCATCTCATCGAGCGACTCGCGATCGCGCCGGCCGAGGGACCAGCCAATGCCGGCCGTCGCGAACCCCCGGGCCAATTCGTCGAACCGGTCCCCCGCGCGGGTCCCGGGTTCCAAACCCAGCAGCAATTGATTGAGGGCGCGCCGGGCGAGTGTCTGCAGTCGGGGAAAGGGACTGGCCGGGGGGCCGACCAACAGCCGGAGTTGTTCCGCGCAGAGTCGTTCGATGGCCGCGGTCTGGCCCGATCCGAATGGCCCCGACATCGCCCGGCGAAAGAGCCTGCCGTACACAGCGTGCGTTTCGGCCGGCATGTACCGCAGGAAGCTTCCTTCGACGCCATTCGAAATCGGCAGGGTGCTGGGCCCCAGAAATTCGGAGTGTCCCTTGATCAGCCTTTCGATTCGCTCCAATCCCAACACGCAGATCGTCGGTGTTCCAAACTGCGACATTTTGAAGAGGGGGCCGCATTGTGCGAACTGCCGCAGATTGAAGTCGCGTTCGCCGAGCGCCCGAATGCCCTCGATCAACGACAGCTGACCGGGTGGAGTTCGCCGGGAGTCGCGGCGCGAGCGCCAGTCGCACACCGCCACCAGCCCCCACCCCAGCGCCACGGGCAGCAGCAGCCACGGCAGAGTCTGGGAGGGCAGCCAATAGCACAAGGCCAACACCAGTCCGCACCAGGTCAGCCAGGCACACCCCGCCCAGCGGGCTTCGCGGGGAAATGTCCCGGCAAACGCCCGTGAGACGACGAATCGTCCCATCCAGGCGGGCACCGCCATGACCGCCAACAAAATCAACCAGGCACTCACAGGTTCCACCCACCACAACGGGTCACACCAGCCAACAGCCGCCCGTGTTGGACAGGGAGTCGTGTCCAGTCAAATTCAGGCCCAAGACAAATCTCACGACAAATCGTACCGGCTCAGGGGATGCTCTGGGAAGCACTTTGGTCCGAAGCACGCCCCAATCGGTCTGATCCGGGCATTGCAACTGGCCCAGGCCCTCTCCCCAGCCGTCACAACCCCTACACCACATTCCTGGGCGGGAACCTCGGTCCGGGTCAACCCCCAGGCCCGGAATCACCGAAAGATCCGGGGAACGGTCCCGTCGGGGCCAGCCGCTGCCTCTATTTGGAGCGGGGTTGGCACCAGGCGGTCAGGTCACGTCCCGTCAGTTGCTGCAGTTGCCGGATGTCTTCGCGGTAGAGTTGCTGCAGACGGGCACGGGTTTCCGGGCGGATCGGGACCTTCTCGGTCTTGGCAGTGACCTGCCGGAAGGCGGCATCGCGCAGCCCTTTGGGCAACCAGGGACGCAACGCTTGCCGCAGGGGTCGGCTGAACGCCCAGAGTCCCCCCACGGCTGGATTCCGGATCCGGCCCCCACTGCTGTTGTAGATCTGGTTCACATCGAACGGAAACCGGTCATCCACCTGCAGGAACCGGCAGATGGCGGCGAGCACGCCACGGGTGTCGCGGGCGAAGTCCTCAAAGAAATGGATCTGGATGTTCTGTGCCGGGAACGCGTCGTAATACGTTCGCAGAAAGTGGGAGATCATCCCCCCGGCCAGGTAGGTCGCTTGCGCGTCGTCCCGCACCAGCGTGGTGCCGATTTCGCGTTCCACCAGCTCTTCAAAGGTAGCCGTCGATTCCAGTCCATCCCGGCGGCGTCCCACGTAGCGCGAATACACCCGGTCCACGGGGTCACGCATGATGGCGATGATTCTGGCATCCGGGCGTGCGGCGGCAATGCGCGGCGCCACCCGGGTCGACGCCAGGTAGACCGGCGAGACATCCCCGCGCAGGGCTTCCGGCGGAGCGGACGCATACAGGGCCCGATACCGCGCCTCGTCGGCAATAAACCACTCGGGAATGGCCGCAGGATTCCCGGCCAGCGGAGAGCCCGTCAAATCGCAGGCGTAAAAGTAGCTGCAGGATTTCGCCGAGGGGACGCACAACTGCGGATGCTGGGCCAAATAGTGATTGAGAGACGTAGTTCCCGCGCGGCCCGCCCCCACGATGTAAAAGTCGGGGAGCCTCGATTCACGTTCATCTGCCACAGCCATCCCCCTCCACACTGAGATCCTTGTTGAGACACTCCCAACCCCGGTCACCCGTCCTCTTCTTCGAAGGATCGGCTCATCCCATCTCTTTTGGCATACCGGTGGTTTGGGAGACCGTCAATACAGGGCCGCGGCTGCCCCAATCCATCCCCCGACGAGACGCGTCCCGAGGCGGAACAATCGGCACGGAAGGATCGGGGAAAGCCCGGGAAGCGATTTCGAATGACCGCCGTTCCGGGCGGGAAGGATTGCGGCCAACCGACTGGCCGCCGCGCCACCTGGTGCCGACCCATTCGGTGTCAATCATCCAGCGTCCTCTCAATCCGTAATCAGTTGCCAGGCTGACAATGGCGCTGCGGGACCAACGAACTGCCGAACCCCATGACAGGAATCCGCAGGAGTCGCCTGGGAAACAGGCCTTTGGGCAACCACCCCTGAGCCGACACCAGCTTCCAGGCTGAATGTCGGTCAACCAGCCCGGTTTCGACGCAGACAGGACTTTCACGGTCGGCAGAGGTGTCGAATTTTTTCGTGAGGGTGGTTTGTGGCGAGCCCCCGGTCGGCTGGGACACCCCGGACGTTGATGAACCAGCCCATGCGACCGGCGATCCACCTGAAGCCCCATTCCGATTCACAGAATCCGGCGCAAGTATTTGTTTCCGGGGGGGACCGGCTGGTATACTCAATGATTGACCAACTGTTCTTGGAGTCTCGTTTTGGCAGTGTCGCTGTGACTGCGTTTGCATGCTCCCGGAGGCCTTTGGTTGGCCAACTGGTCTGTTTACTGAGCGTTTGGGCTGGGGCGACCATCGGTCTGGCGAGCCGCGGCGGGGCGGATACCGGTGCCGATGTCCCGGCGGCCCATTCCGCGACGGCCTCGCTGTCCCGCCGGATTGACCGCGCGGTTGCCGATTTCTACCGGGGTCCCGAGATTCCCCGGGCGAACGAGTGGGATCTGCACCGCCGGGTCTCGCTCGACCTGATCGGCCGGGGTCCCACGATCGAGGAACAGAACCGCCATCAACAACGGCTCCAACAGCCGGGAGTCGACCGCGACACCGCCTGGCGGGAATTGGTCGACGAGTTGCTCGCCCGCGACGAGTTCACCCGCCAGTGGGCGCGGGTGCTCGAAGTGCAGTTCTCGGAGCGCCGACCCGACGACAAAATCAGCACGCAGCAGTTCCGGGCCTGGCTGCGGAACTCGCTCGAACAGAAACGACCTCTCAACGAGATCTGCCTGGAGATTCTCGCGGCGGATGGAACGGGCGAAACGCTGCGTCCCGCGGCCAGTTTCTTCCTCAACCGGCTGGCGGAACCGAACCTCATGGTGCGTGATGTCGGCCGGATCTTCTTCGGACGCGATGTGCAGTGCGCCCAGTGCCACGACCATCCCCTGGTGAGTGATTACGAGCAGAGCGAGTACTTCGGCATTCTCTCGTTCGTCAACCGCACCTATCTCTTCACCGATGAAGAGCGGGGCAAGTGGCTCTTTCTGGGGGAAAAGGCCGAGGGAGACCTCGAGTTCACCTCGGTCCTGGAACCCGCCCGCGGCAAGACCACCGCCCGGCCCGTGCTGCCGATGGTCATGGCGATGGATGCCGAACCCGGCCCCGTGGACGATGCCGATGCCTACGTCATTCCCCCCACGGAAACCCAACGGGGCGTCCCGCGATACAGCCGCCGTCAGCAATTGGCCGTTCTGGCGACACATCCCCAAAACGCACCCTTCAACCGCAATCTGGCCAACCGGCTCTGGAGCCAGCTGCTGGGGACCGGGGTCGTGCACCCGGTCGACATGCACCACGCGGGAAATCCTCCCGTCTCGGCCTCCCTGCTGCGCCAACTGGCCGACGAGCTGGTGGCGCAAGGCTACGACCTGCGGGCCTTCCTGAAAGAGATCGTGCTGTCGCAGACCTACCAGCGCTCCGTCGTGCCCCCCGATCTGAAGAGCTGGCACGGTCCGGCTGGGGGTGTGGCGACCCTCGCCGCCGAATTGGCGGCGTTCGGTCAGGAACTGGCCGCCCTCGAACAAACCCAGGCGAGCCTGGCCGACGAGTTCACCCGGGCCCAGGGGGATCTCAACCAGGCGCAGGCCCAGGTCGATCGGGTCCAGCAGCAGATCCGCGAAGCACGCGACGAATTGCAGAAGCAACGTGAAGCGCGCGACCAGTTGCAGACTCCGTTGGCCGAAGCACAGGCCCGACTGAAAAAACAACAGGACCTGATCGCCTCACTGAAGGGGACGTTGACCGAGGCCGACAAGGCGGTGCAGCTCGCCCTGGACGACCAGGACCTGGCGAAATCGCGCGAGGCCTTGAACACCCGGCTGACCGTGGCGACCGAAGCCCTCGGTGGGCTCACCAACCAGATGCAAGAGAGCGCCGAACAGTTGCAGACGGCCCACGGTCGAGTGAATGATCTGCGCAGCCGGGTTGTGGCGCTGTCGAACCGCCGACTCGCGCTGGGGGAGTTTGTCGTGGAAGCCCGCGGCGTGCAGCGGCGCATTCACGCCCGTCAGCAAGCGCTGGCCGATACCCAGAGTGACCTCGTCCTCAAGCAGCAACGGTGGACCGCGCTGCAGGCCTGGCTGGAACTGCGGGGCGAGGTCCAGCGTCGGCAGTCGGCCGCGGACCAGGCCAGACTGGCCGAGTCCCAGGCCCGCCTCGACCAACAGGACGCTCAACTCGTCGAGAGCTGGCGGCGGGGGTTTGCGCTCCGCGGCCTCCGGTGGCTCTCTCCCGAACAACTGGCCGTCTCGCTGGTGAGCAGCCTGGGGATGGATCGGCCCATCCGGGCGAAAGTGCTGGCCGACTGGACGGCGGCGAACCCGGGCCAAGCGGCCGACCCGGCCCAACAACCCGCGCTGCGCGAGAAGCTCGAATTCGCCGTGTTTGACCAGGTGTGGAATGTCGAAGATGAGATGGGTGAACGGTTCGGTGCCCCGGCGGGAACTCCCCAGGATGGCTTCTTCGCCACGACCGACCAGGCGTTGATGATGCAGAACAACCCCGGCTTCCTGGGGTGGCTCAAGCCCAACGAGGGGACCCTGACACACCGGTTGCAGGTGCTGCAGGATGCGGGGGGAGTGGCCGAAGAACTGTACCGCTCGGTTTTCGCCCGGCCTCCCGATGCCGAGGAGCGCGAACAGTTGGTGCGCTGGCTGAGCCCC
>CAIOTJ010000089.1 GCA_903861195.1 uncultured Planctomycetaceae bacterium
CCACCCAGGCAGCCATTGCACGATACGCCACCAGAGTGTGAACCAGGGGTTACCCACCGCCTGCAACAGGGGCGAATTGGCCTGAGAAGCAGGAATTGCAGTGACTGCGCGGCGCAACACCGCGCGATCGGAGACACTTCGCAAGGCACACGACTCGCGGCGCCACCGCGTCAGGTGGCGGCGCCACTCGCTGCTGAACAGGCTGCGCCAGACGCTCCAGCGGCGAGTGGCCTGTCCCTTGAAGACACGCTCCAGCCACTGCCCAACCTCGAGCGCCACGAGGGCCGGAGCCAGCACCAGCAGCGTCTTCCATCGATAGTGGGTCCACAAGAGGCTCAGGCGATTGCGTTCCAGGGTTTCATACCACCTCGCCGCACCGTCTCCCGTCCGCAGGTGCCGGGCGCGGGCGGAAGGCACCACGCCCAATCTCCAGCCGGCCAGCCGGGCGCGCAGGCTGAACTCCGCATCTTCGCAGTACATTTGGAATTCGGGCCGAAACAGACCTCCCAGCCGCTGCAGCGCCTGCCATCGCGCGAACACCACGGCTCCCGAGAGGGCGGTGACGTCGAGGGGCACTGGTCTGGCCAACCCGGAAGGCCGAGTCGCAACTCCGTCGGGCAACCCATACACGCCGTAACCGGCAAAGTGCCACGCCAGGGTCCCCAGCCGCGCCGCGTCGGATCCCGGCCACATGTCGAACACCGGCTGAACAGCCGCCAGTCCCGGGTCGCGCTGGAGCGCGTTGATCAGTTCGACGACCGACCCCGACTCCAGGATCACATCCTGGTTGATGACCGCGAACCACTCAGGTTCCGATCCGGGTGATGCCAGTTGCCGCCTGGCCAGTTCGGTCCCGCCGGCGTAACCGGCATTCCGCCCGGTTTCGATCAGTTGGATCTGTGGGAATTCGCCCCGGACTCGCGCCGCGGTTGCATCGGTCGACGCGTTGTCGACAACGATCATGCGGCTGGGCTGCGGCAGGGTTCTCAACTCCCGCAGAGCAGCCCGCAGGCAGTCCAGCAGCAGCTCGCCTCCGTCATGGGCAATCACCACGAGGGCGAGACCTTCCGACGTGCCGCTGTGCGTCATGGGATGGCACCACGAAGTCATCGTCGCGGCCCCGGCGCGGTTTTCGCGAGATGCCGCAGGAGAGGGGGGCAGAAGGACCGGGTGAGGCTTAAGAGTTGATGTCTGATGTGACAGGCGACACACGCCCTGCGCAGGGTCACGCTGTGAATTCTGAATTGTGCCTGACCCGATTGCAAACCCGGCAAAGGGGCTGGACCCCACGCCCCAGTCGTCGGCCGCGTGGTGGTCTGTGCCGCCAGGGGGCAGTGGGTGCCGTTGCTGCCCAGCACCGGTGGTCGGATCGTTTCATCACTTCCATTGCGACAGGGTGGGGGTTTCCCGAAGGATGTGTTGGGCCCTCGGTGTGGGCCACTCAAGGCCTGTGGACAGACCGTTCCGGCACCTGAATGGCAGCGGCGTGGAGGTGGCCCTCCGGGGGGCCGCCAGACCCGAACGGCCGGTACCTGTCGTTCGTTCGCAGTTGCCGGTTGGTGTCACGGCATCATCCACACTGCGCCCCCCTCCAGGAGATGTTGCGCCAGCCACGGCTCAGGGATTTGCTGGAATCCCTCAATCGGATGGATCACCAAAGAATTCCATTGCAAGGTAGGAATTGGTTGTTTAGCATCCGATTGGGTTTGCCCGGGTGGAACTTGTTCTGATGAGCCGTTCGGCTTTCCACTGTTGGGCCATCCCACGCGGTCGATTCACCCCGTCGTGGTCTGTCACGATCTGGCTACTCAAGGGTTTTTTGCCGGTCCGCAGAAGGGCACTGGGCAAATTGTGTCCCTTGGGCAGCGGGGTAAAGCCTCGTCATGAACGCGGTTCAAGGTTTCTGCAATGTTCCAAACACGAAGGTGGGACTGCCTCAGATTCGGATTGGAGAGACGGTTCCCTGTGGTCCCAGGTTCTCACCGCCCAGCGTGAGGTTCATGAATCATCGGGCGGGTTGGAGCGATCCAACGTGGCAACCACGACTTGAGTGTTTTTGGGGATTGTCGCTTGTTGGTGTGTGGCTTGACTTTCGATCGTTGATTGTTTAGAAGGGCCGGTTCGTTGCAGTCGGGAGTGGGGTTGAAGAATCGTCGTGATGCCAATTGTTCGTCCGATCTCGTGTGGTGCGGTTGTCGATTTTTAGTGGTTGGGCGCTTTGTCCGATTGTCGGGATGGTGACAGACAAGCCGATGGGAATGGGTGTGAGTGGGTGATCGCAGAAGGCTGAGAGATGCTTCTAGTCATTGTACCAACCTACAACGAAGAGGCTTGCATCCAGCAAACCCTGGATGATCTCGCGCGCCTGCCACGTTCAAGATTTCACCTGTTGGTGGTGGATGACGCGTCGTGTGATCAGACAGCCGCCCGAGTGCGGGAATGGATCGAATCGAATCGATGGGGTCGACTGCTGACTCTCGACCGCAATCGAGGGGCGGGCATTTCGGTCTGGGAGGGATTTCGCTGGGCGCTCGAACAGGGGCACCGTTACGAAGCGGTGATCCAGTTTGATGCGGACGGGCAGCATCGGGCTGACTCGATCGCACGCCTGCTGCAGGGACGGTCTGAGCAACAGGCCGAACTTGTGGTCGGCTCGCGATTCCTGCAACCGCCAACGCGGTTCCACGGCGGTGTCAGCCCGGCCACGACGGCTTCGCGCCGGTTGGGGGGGCGCACCTTGTCTCTGGTCCTCGCCTGGGCGACTGGCCGGAAATTCACCGACCCCACCAGTGGCCTGCGATGTTATGGACTGCCCCTGGTGCGGCGGCTCGTCGAGGAATGTCCCGCCGGTGTCGTGGAGCCAATCTCGTTGGCCCGAGCGTGTCTCGGACGCTGGCCGGTGGTCGAAGTTCCCGTGCAGATGGACTGCCGCCGGGGAGGTACCTCGTCGATCCACTGGGGCAACGCGCTCGGGTATATGGCCCGGGCAATCGCGGGAATTGTCTCCGCCCGCCGTGAAGCCCAGGGGGGCTGGGACCCCGGCGAGATTCGTGGACGCCGCCGGTGGATCCAACCGACCGGGGAAGGCCAGCCGGCCACGCACAACCGCACTGGGAATTACGACACTGGGAATTACGGCACTGGGATGGGGGAGATGCCACCACCCCTGCCGGCCGCCACCGGGAGCCATGTCGGACAGACCGCGGTGCCCCCCGAGGAGTGGCGGCCGCCACGAAGCCAAGATGCCGGTTGGGCAGCCGCACTGCTCGGCTTCTGTCTCGCGTGTGCCTCGGCTGGCTGTGCCGGTGGGACGGGAGCTCCCGCGCGGGCGGATGCCGCTGGGCCCTCTCAGGAGGCCACGCGATCCAACCCGGCCGAGACGATCCTCGGCCTCCCCCCCGTCATTCTCGCCGAATCGGCCGAGATTCCCGTGGAGTTTGTCGTCACCAATGATTCGTC
>CAIOTJ010000090.1 GCA_903861195.1 uncultured Planctomycetaceae bacterium
GGTGCGGAACCGTTCGCGGTTGCGCTGCAGGGCCGTCTCCAGCACCGTCAACTCGGCTTGCTGGGGGGAGCGTCCCAAAACGCGCCGGAAGGCCCAGGTCAGCCGGTCGGCGACGGCGACGGCGGGTTGCCGCAGCGCTTTCTCGGCGAGAACCCGGGCCGCCTCGACGAAGGCGGTCTCGTTCATCAGGGTGAGCGCCTGCAGCGGGGTGTTGGTGCGGGTCTCGCGCACGATGCAGGTCTCGCGCCCCGCCGCGTCGAAGGTGATCATCGTGGGGGGGGCGATCGTCCGTTTCCAGAAGGTGTAGAGACTGCGGCGATAGAGCGCGTCGCCATGATCCTGCACGTAATCGGTGTCGCTCAGCTCCTTCCACAGACCGGCGGGTTGATAGGGCTTCACCGAGGGGCCCCCCACCTGTTCGACCAGCAGTCCCGAGGCGAACAGCGCCTGGTCGCGGACCATCTCGGCCGCGAGCCTGGTCCGCGGCCCGCGGGCCAGCAGCCGGTTGTCGGGATCGCGCTGCAGCAGCTCGGGAGTGACACGGGACGACTGGCGGTAGGTGTTCGAGGTGACAATCGCCCGCAGCAGGGCCCGCACATCCCAGGCATGGTCCTTGGGAAGGGCCGCGCGAATGCTGGGATTCTCGGAAGGTTCCGCCGGGAATTCGGCCGCCAGCCAGTCGAGCAGCTCGGGATGGCTGGGCCACTCTCCCTGCGAACCGAAGTCATCGACGGTCTTCACCAGACCGGTCCCCAGCAGCATCTGCCACAAGCGGTTGACGGCGACGCGGGCCGTGAGGGGATGACGTCGATCGACCAGCCAGCGGGCGAATCCCAGGCGGTCGCGCGGTGCGTCGGCGGGCCAGGGACCGAGGGCGGCGGGGGTGGCCCGCTCGACCCGTTCGCCGGGGCGGTCGTAGACGCCGCGCACCAGAATGTGGGCTGGTCGCGGCTCGGGCAGTTCCTGCATGACCATCGTCGTCGGGAAACTGTCGAGCAGTTCCACCCGCTCGCGTTCGAGGGTCAGCAGTTGTTCGCGGGCCTCGCGCAGTTCCGCCGGGGCCATGCGGTCGAGGAAGTAGGTTCCCAGCTTGTCGCGCTGCGACGCGGTTCGTTCCTGCGGCGGACGGGCGGCGATCTCGGTGAGCGTCTCGGGAGTCGCCACGACCAGCGCCTCGGCTTCCGACAGAGCCGTGTTATAGATGCGCACGTCGTCGATCAGTCCGTGGAACCGCCCCTGGGGGCCGTTCCCTCCGCCAATTCGCAAGGGCTCTTTCGAGGCGAAGGTCTGGTTCAACAGATCCAGCACCGCGTTCACCGCCACCCGTCGTCCGTCGACATACAGCGCGACCCCCGAGGAAACCCGCGAACCGTCGTAAGTCGCCAGCACGTGATGCCACTCGTCGGTCGACAACGGCTCTTGGGTCTCGACCCGCAGGGCGTCATCCAGCCAGCGCTTTACGAGGTTCAACTGCAGCCGGCCGTTCTTGAGGACCAGGCAATAGCCGTCGGCCTGATCGGCGTCGGTCATGCGCGAGAGTATGGTCCCCCCCGCCGCTCCCTCGGGACGAATCCACGCCGAGAGGGTGAAGGGGTCGTAGAACCCGAAGTTGGCGGTGTCTCCGGCGTCGATGAGGCGTTGGCCGTCGAACTGGGCGGCGGCCTGGAACCGTCCCGGGGCGAACGCCGGCTCGCCCGCCACGAAGGCGGGGTCATTCACGCTGCGGACCCCTCCAGGAGGGGCCGTGCCCAGGAGGTTCGCCGTCGCCCCGGGGGCGTTCGCCTTGCGCGAGGTGAGCGTGCCATCGGGGCCCTTTGAGCTGAGGGAGTGATCCAGCGGCCAGTGCCGCACCAGGTCCCGTTCGATGGTCCAGTCGGGCAGGGGGCGCCCCGCCAGTTGCTGTTCCCAGTCACGCTGCAGGGTGGCCAGGGTCTGCTCGCGCTGCGTCCAGTCGGTCCGGGCCGCGGCGAGCCGTGCGTCGAGTTGGGCCAGCGCCTGCTGCTGCGGGCGGGTGGGAGACTTGATCGAGGGGGGCGAGTTGCCGTATTTCCACGCCCGGCCATACTCGGGAATGTTGTTGAAGAACGCGTACGACTGGTAGAACTCGCGCTGCGAGAGGGGATCGAACTTGTGATCGTGGCAGCGGCTGCAGCCCATGGTCAGACCGAGCCAGACGGTGTAGGTGGTCTCGACCCGGTCGACCACGTATTCGACGGCGTACTCTTCGGGAATGATGCCCCCTTCGCCATTCCCGCGGTGATTGCGGTTGAAGCCGGTGGCGATGATCTGGTCGAGCGTGGCGTTGGGCAGCAGGTCGCCCGCCAGTTGTTCGATGGTGAACTGGTCGAACGGCAGGTTGTGCTGATACGCCTCGAGGACCCAGTCGCGCCACCGCCACATGAACCGTTCGCCGTCGCTCTGGTAGCCGCTGGTGTCGGCATAGCGGGCTCCATCCAGCCAGCGGACCGCCATGCGCTCGGCATGCCGGGGGGAACGGAGCAGCCGTTCGACCGCGGTGCGGTAGGCGGCGTCGGAGGGGTCGGCCAGAAACGCGTCGATCTCTTCCGGTGTGGGGGGAAGGCCGGTCAGGTCAAGGGTCACCCGACGGAGCAGTGTGGCGGGGTCGGCCGGGGGAGCGGGAGCCAGTCCTTCCTGTTCCAACCGCTTCAAGACAAACGCGTCGATGGGGTTCCGCACCCACTCGCGGTGTTGAACTTCGGGAACGGTCGGCTGCTCGGGGGGCAGCAAGGCCCAGTGCTGTTGGTAGGCGGCTCCCTGTTCGATCCAGGCCCGAAGGATGCCAATCTGCTGCGGGGAGAGGGGCTTCCCCTGTCCCGGCGGAGGCATTTGCTCGTGGGGGTCGGTCGCCAGCACGCGCGCCAGCAGTTCACTCTGGCCGGTCTGTCCCGGGACGACCGCCTGCCGTCCTCCCAGATCGGCCCGGGCTCCGGCTTCGGTATCAAGCCGCAGGTCGGCCTTGCGGCGGGCGGCGTCGGGGCCGTGACAGGTGAAGCAATGATCGGCCAGGATGGGCCGGACATCGCGATTGAACTGAATCGGTCCGGGCTCGGCGGCGGGCGTAAGAGACAGACCGGGGCCCAGCAGGCTGGTCAACACAATCGTGCCGCGAATCGCAAGTACCCTGAAAGAGCGGGATGCAGAGGCAGGCATGGGAGCGAACCGGGTGGGGCGGAGGA
>CAIOTJ010000091.1 GCA_903861195.1 uncultured Planctomycetaceae bacterium
AAGATTGGGCAGTTGGGCCTGCACTCTCTTTGGGTCGAGTTGAACTGTCGACTTCAGGCTAAGGCGGTTTGGACCGTCTCAGATTGATGGTAGGTGCGGTGTCATTTCAGGTCTTACGATTTCGCGTTTTGGGAACTCGAAATGTAAGTTGACGAAGGTTGGGCACCTCGTCTCCCTGACATCTGGTGGCTTGTGATGCCGGATTGTGCCGTGATTGCTCCGGAAATGCGACAGGTTGCATTCTCTGGGTCGCATCATGTGCTGAGTTGGAGTGTTCCTGCACTGGGGAGGAGCTGTTGCCACTGCCCTCAGGAGCGAAACCGTCCGGGTGTCCCGGCCGGAGCTGTTTCGGAACGACATTCCGTGTGTCGCCGCAGGATCTTTCTGCATGTTTGGACCTCTCGGAGTGAGTGCAGAGCCTGCGTTCTGCCGGGCTTGCGTTCACCGAGTGTTCCTACATTTTCTAGGGCGTTTCATTCTCGCTTCGTTCAGTCTCGGTTTGTGGGTTTCCATGCACACAACGGATTGCTTCGGCTGACAGGTGGGGGAGAACTGTACGGATCCGGGCGTGTGGAGCAGGCATTCGTCGCTTAGGACAGTGAAATGTCGCGGCTCGTTCCGGCAGGAGTCGCCGGTAACGCGACTTGAAGTCCTGTGAGTGTGCGATGGCAGGCCTTTGACGTTGACGACTCCGTTCGATTGAGTGCGGTTGAAGGAGCGACCGGTTGAAAGGCATTTCGTGCCTGTGGCCCTGGTGTGTGATTGATTTGGATCTGTTTCTGTCTGTGGCAGCGCAACGTCCGGCTGTGCCACTCGACTTGCTGTCCTTTTTTTGGGAGGAACTTTTCGATGCTGAGCCAATCCCGCAACTTCTGGCGCCAGTGCGTTCTTTCTTTGTTCACTCGCGCCTCCGCGAATTCTCGGCGGCAGATCAAGCGTCAACGGCAGACGGCCCGCGTCGCCGTGGCCGAAGTTTTGGAAGGCAGGGCGCTGCTGGCGACAATCACAGCCTCTGCAGGGTCCACTCTGATCACCAATCAGAATTCGCCGCTGATTGTTGACGCCAATGTCACAGTGGGGGCGGGGGCCCAAAACGATGTCTGGAAGCCGTCGGGAGCTGGTGCGGGGACCGGTATTCTCAACTTGTCCATTACTGCTGGACTCCAGACGGGAGATGCGATCAGCCTTCCCAACGGCACTCTGTACACAGTCTCTGGAAACCAGTTGCTCTGGAACGGAAACGGTGTTACGGGCGTTCCCGCTGGAAGTGCCGTCAACGGAACCCAAATCGGCAATGTCAACCCGATCACCACCCCAGGGACCGGCCTGCAAGTCACGTTCTTGTCCACGACCTACGCCAGCTTGGGCAATTCGAACGCCAACAGCAACGCCACTATTCAGCTCCTGTTTCAGAACATCTGTCGCAATATCCGTTTCCAGACCAACTCACTCAGCAACACGGCGCGGACGTTCTCCTTTCAGTCCGTTCCCGCCGTCGGAGGGGCTTCAACATCCACAAAAACCATCAACATTAACTCCGCCCCCACCAACCTGACTTTGTCAAGTACGTCGGTGGCAGAGAATGCTGGCGTGATCGCGGTTGGCACCTTGAGCACCACCGATGTCAATGTCACAGATACCTTTACCTACTCTTTTGTCGGCACGGGCAATGACAATGCTTCGTTCACTCTCTCGGGAAACACGCTGAGCACGACCGGCAGCTTCGACTTCGAAGTCAAGTCGAGCTACCTGGTGTCTCTTCGTACCACTGACAACAACGGTGGTTTCTTTGACAAAACGTTCACCATCTCCGTCACCAACGTCAATGAGGCCCCCGTTATCTCCCAGGGGAACGTCTCCTATGCCGAGAATGGCGTTGGAAACGTGCTGACGATCGCAGCCACCGATCCCGAGAACGCAGCCCTCACTTACTCTTTCACGGGGACTGATGCCGCCCGGTTCAATCTGAACAGCTCGACGGGTGTGCTGACGTTTGTCACCTCCCCCAACTTCGAAGCCCCTACTGACAACGGGGCGAACAACGTCTACGACGTCACCCTGGGGGTCAGTGACGGGACCAATACCACCACCAAGGCGATCACCGTTACGGTGACCAACGTCAACGAAGCCCCCACCGCCGTTGCCCTTTCCGCTACCACGATTCTCGAGAACAGGGCGATTGGCACGGTCGTGGGAACGATCACCGGGACCGATCCCGACGCGGGGACGAACCTCAGCTTCACGGTTGAGGGAACCGACCTGAACCGGTTCGAAGCGTTCAACGACGCCGGGACGTGGCAATTGCGCACCAAAGAGGTCTTCAACTTCGAAACTGACGGACCGTTCAGTATCGCGATCCGCGGCTCGGACGGCTCACTGTCGTTCTCCCAGCCCTTCACGATTGGCGTCACCAACGTGAATGAAGCCCCGACGACCATCTCCCTCAATCCGACCTCGCTGAATGAGAACAATGTCTCGAACGATGTTGTCGGTGAGCTGAATACCGATGATGCGGATCTGCCTGGAACCGCCCAGACTTTCACCTACACGATTGTCGGGGGCGATGCAGGGTTCAATGTCTGGACCGATCCGGTGGACGGCAAGCAAAAGCTGCGCACGACCAATCTGTTCAACTACGAGGCGAAGAGTTCCTATTCCGTCCAACTGCGGTCGGAAGATCAGGGCAACCTGTCCACAGCGACGCAGACTTTCACCATTTTGGTGACTGATGTTGACGAGGCCCCGGCCTGGGCAGTTGCCGCTGCGCAGTCTGTGAATGAGAATTCGCAGTTCGTCGCCACCCTCTCGGCCACTGATGCTGAAGGTTCGGCCGTCGTCTATTCGATCCGTCCCGATGCCGGGACCGATTTCTCGAAATTCGAGCTCCGCACGAACACTGGCACCGGAGCCATCGAACTCTGGTTCACCGACGGCAACGCCCCCGACTCTGAAGCCCCGGCCGATGGCGGCGGCAACAACGTCTACGACGTGCACATCGACGTCCTCGACAAGAACAACGGGGCGGGAGCCCTCGCCACCAAGCAGGAATTCTCGGTGGCGGTCACGAATCTCAACGACAACGCCCCGGCCTTTACCACGGTCAGCCCAGTGGGTGCGCCGGAAGAGCAGACCAGTGTCACCACCCTGGCGGCCACCGATGCGGACGGGGTGTCGAACGCCTTCTCGGGAACCTTCTCGATCGTGGGGGGAGCCGATGCAGACAAGTTCAATCTGACCTCGGCAGGCGTGCTGACGTTCAAGACCGCCCCGAATGCCGACGATGTCGCCGGGGTGCCTTCGCAGACGGCGTTTTACGTCAATGTGCGGGCGAATGACGGGCTCAACACGACCGATCTGGCCGTGCAGGTCAACCTACTCGACATCAACGAATTCGGCATCGTCATTTCTGACCCCGTGGAGTCGAGCGGGCAAAACGCCCCCATCAGCGTGAACGAAAACGTCAAGACGGTCTACACCGTCCGGGCGAAGGATGGGGATTTCAGCGGTGGGTCCACCATTCGGTTCGCGCTGCAGAACGGTCAGGACTCGAACTTGTTCAGTATTGACCCTGTCACCGGGGTGCTCTCCTGGATCGCCGACGACGGAGTCGATTACGAAGGCACCAACGGCAATGCCGATTACTCGATTCAGGTTCGTGCGTTTGACCTGAACGGCAACAACGCCGACGATCTGGTGAACATCCGGGTGACGGTTGTAAACGTTCCCGACAATGCGCCAGTCATCTCCAACGCCACCACCAATATCAACTACGACGAAAACAACAACGTCGACGTGACCAACATCGCCCTGACCGATTTGGACTTCGGCACGGGTGCCACGCCCCCCACCGGGGCGTACACCCTCAGCGTGGTGGGGGGAGCCGACGGTGCCTACTTCGACATTGGCGACAACGCCAACCTCATCTTCAAGCAGTCGCCCAACTTTGAAGACCCGAAGGGCACGATCAACCCGTCGAATCCGAACCAGTACGAGGTGACCGTGCAGGTGACCGACGTGGGGGGCACCCAGTCCTCCTCGACGAAGACCTTCCTGGTCACCGTGCAAAACGTCAACGAAGCCCCGACCGACATCCTGATTGGTGGGGACTCCACCGGCAATCTGGACGAAAATCTCCCCGCCGGGACTCTGGTGGGGCTGTTGGCCCCCGTCGACCCCGATGCCGGTGATACACATTCTTATGCGTTTCTCGACACGAACACCGGCAATCCCGCGACCAGCTTCCCCGACAATGACCAATTTGAAATTGTCGACGGCAACAAGTTGCAGACGAAGGCCAGCTTCAATCATGAGAGCAAGGCGTCTTACCTCATCAAGATTCGGGTCACCGATGGTTCGGGGCTGACCTATGATCACCTGCTGGGAATCTCGGTCAATGATCTCCCGGAAGGTCCCGTCCCCCAGACCCCCGTGGCGGTGAGCTTCCCCGAACGGGAGACGGGTGTCGTGGCCACCGTCGACACAGGCAGCCTCGGATTTGCCGGCCCCTACACTTTCGAAATCATCTCCATCGCGGGAGACGATTCGGGACTGGGAGCCTTCTCGGTCGATGCGGATGGCCAATTGATCCTGAATACAGCGCAGGATTTCGAACAGAAGAGTGATACCGGTGCCAATGGCGTCTATGTGTTGAACATCAAGGTCACCTCCCCGACCGAGGTCACCGGGGTGTACATTCCCTATCAGGTCGAGATCACCGAAGCGAATGACCCGTTCGTCATCACCTCCCCGGCCAAGACCGATCCGAATTACGTCCCCCGCTCGTGGACGGAAGACAGTGGTGCCGGGGCGTTCGATCCCGACATCCTCCTGTTCGATGAAGATGCGGTCCAGACGCCGGTGAACAACGGCCGCATCTGGGTGCAGATCGAGAATTGGGCCTCGGGAGACCGGTTGATCCTGTCGGTGAATCCAACCGACCCAGCCTACCGTGTCCGCACGGGTGAAGTGGACCAGATCTGGGTTCTGGACGATGCCAACGGGAACAATCCGGTCCTGCTGGGAACCACCGCCGACAAGGGTTCCACCTTGGGGACCTCGGTCCTGGATCTGCCTCTGACCGCCGAGGCGACCCTCCCGCTGGTGCAGAAGTTGCTCCGGAATATCCAGTTCGAAAATACCACGGGGGGCCCGGCCTATGACCGGACGGTCAACATCGCCCTCAAGGTTTTCGACACCACGGGGATGCGGAACGACATCTACTACTCACCGTTGGAGATCAAAGCCCAGCCCGATGCTCCGGTGATTTCTGCCCCAAGCAACACACCGACCGTCTACACCGAGAACCAAGCGGCGACCCCGGTCGATGGAACGCTCTTGTTGAGCGATCCCGACCTCCCGGCCAACTGGTCCGGGTATGTGGTCACCGCGACACTCGAGAATCCGCAGGACGGTGACCTGTTGTCGGTGTCCGGGGCCGTGTTTGGTGCGGTCGCCGCCAACGACGGCACCATCTCGGACGGCAATGGAAACCAGATCGGGACCTACGAGGTGCTCGCGGGGGCAACGCAGGTGAAGCTCACCATGACGGGGGGAACAGCCTCCCGTCTGCTGCGGCTGATCAGCTTCCGGTCAACCGGCGACAACCCCAACATCATCGCGACCCGGTCGATCAAGATTCTGGTGGACGACGGTGCCGCCAGTGCGGAAACGAAGGCGCTGGTCGACGTCCGGCGTGTCAATGATGGCCCGGTCATCGCCTTGGGGGGCGGAACGCAGACCTTCAACGAAGATGCCGCGGCCATCAATGTGCTGACGGGACTCGCCACGGTCAGTGACGTGGATAACACGAATTTCAATGACGGCCGGCTGACGGTGACCATTGTGAACACCACGAATGGGCTGGCGACTCTGGGAATTCGCAACGAGGGAGCCAGCCCGGGCGCGGGACAAATCGGACTGGATGGATCCAACCTGCTGTGGGGGGCGGATGTGATCGGTACGGTCAGCGTCCGGCCCGAATCGCTGACCGTGTCGTTCACGAGCGATCTGGCGACCGCGGAAGTGGTGGCGGCCGTAGCATCCAATGTCACCCTGTTCACCCAGCGTCAATTCGGCCAGGCCGATCCGTTCCAGGTGCGGTTCACGGTGTTTGATGGTGAGCTGCTGAGCCCGGCCGTCGACACCCAGGTGAACTTTGTCGCCACCAACGACGCCGTCCAACTGGGAACGGGCTCAATGACTTCGGCCAGTTACACCGAAGGGGGAGCGGCCATCCGCATCGGTTCGACCATCACCGTAGCGGACCCCGACATCGCCACCGCCGGCAGCCTCGGCGGCCGGTTGGTGACCGTCTCGCTCGCGAATGTGACTGCCCAGGACTCGCTGGGAATCCTCACCCAGGGAACCGGGGCGGGCCAGATCAATCTCTCAGGCAGCGACATCTTCGCCGGCAGCATCGCCATCGGCACGATCGTCAGCAACAGTCAGGTTGACTCGAACCTGGTGCTGCAGATCCAGTTGCAGCCAGGGTGCACTCAGGCGTTCCTGACCAGCCTGTTGAGGTCGGTCGTCCTCTCCAACACGAATGTGAATCCCTCGACCGTGTCGCGGAACGTCACGTGGACCGTGGAGGATGACGCGACCTTTGGCTCGTCCTCGATCACCACCCGGGTCTCGATCATCGCGGTGAACAGCGCTTCCAGCGTGATCACCTCCACCGAGGGGGAACTCCCCTGGGCACAGTACACCGAGAATGGCTCGGTAGTGATTGTGGACAGCGGATTCTCGATCAGCGACGTCGACCTGAATTCGGTGAACAGCTCGTTCAACGGCGGCGCGTTGCGGGTCCGGGTTTACCAGGGGACCAGCTCCGACCGGCTGCAGATTGTCGCCGGCGGAGACATCACCGTCAGCGGCACCGCGGTGTTGTACAAGGGAACCCAGATCGGAACCGTCAGCGGCGGAACCGGAACATCCGCTCTGACAATCACCCTCAACAGCCTCACCAACAGCATGCTGGTGGGGGCCGATGCGGTGATTGCCCTCGGACGGGCGATCGGCTACTCGAACACGGGTGACAATCCGACCGCCCTCCAGCGGTGGATCTCGTTCGACATGAGCGATTCCAAGGTCTGGAGCCCCATCGGCATCCGGTCGGTCGGCGTGACCCCGATCAACGATCCCCCCGTCATCCGGCTGGGATCCCCCTCGGCCTCCTTCCGCGAGGATGCGGCGTTCATCCTCGCCGACAGTGCGGGAAGCATCACCGATGCCGACAATTCCACCTTCCCGGGCGGCTCGCTGACCGCCGCGTTGACCGTGAATGGTCACGCCGACGACCGGCTGGGGATCTCGACCACGGCCGCCATCACCTTGGTGGATTCGGCAGTCTTGTTCAATGGCACGGCGTTCGCCGACTTCACGGGAGGCGAGGGAACCGATCCGTTGGTCATCACCTTCCGGACCGGAAATGTGGCGACGGTGGCGGCCGTCCAAGCTCTCTACCGGGCGCTGTACTTCACCAACGTCAACACGGCGAACCCCTCGACGGCGCAACGCACCCTGACCTTCACCCTGCTGGATGGTCCCGTGGCGGATCTCTCGACCGGCAGTTCGGTGAAGACGAAGACGATCTCGGTGGTCAGCGTCAACGACGCTGCGACCTTCGCGGGATTGTCGGATGTGACCTTCACCGTGAACTCCACGGGGGTGCTGCTCGCGGCGAATGGCGCAGTGGCCGATGTCGATTCGATGGACTTCCAGGGTGGCAGCCTGACCGCGGCCATCAGCGTCAACCTGCAGACCGGCGACACGCTTTCGCTGCAGACGCTGGGCACTGACAGCCCGACTTCGGGACTGTTCATCAACACCAGCACCAAGAAGGTGCTCTTCAACGGGATCGAGTTCGCCAGCTACTCCGGAGGAACGGGGACTACGGCGTTCTCGCTGACGTTCAACATCAACGCCAACGCAGTCAACGTTTCCGCGGTGCTCAAGCGGTTGATCTTCAAGACGACCAGCTCCAGCCTGCTGCAGCGGAAGGTCTCCCTGACGATGCGCGATGGCGACGGTGGCACAACCACTGCCGACATCTTCGTAAACGTGACCCTGTAACAAATGAGTCTTGCGGGGGTCGGTTTCCTCGGCGAAACCGGCCCTCGGGAGAGTTCTGTGCCCTGTTGGCTAGAAGTCTCCTGCCTGAAGAAGTCAAAAACCGGCCTGCTGCCCGTCAGCAGGCCGGTTTTTTTTTCGCCGGGCACCGCCCCGGATGGCCAAATCGGGGAGATCGGCGAACACAAGCGCCGGCCTGTGGCCGGGTTGACTGGCGGCAGGTTCGGAATGGCGGCAGGTTCGAGACACTCACGGTGTCACCCGCGAGTTCGAACCGGTCTCCCGTCAGGGCTCGGGAGAATCGGCCATCAGCCGCGGCCGGATGATGCTGGTCCAGACCGCATAACCCGCTGCATTCAGATGAATCCCATCC
Organism: uncultured Planctomycetaceae bacterium; assembly: GCA_903861195.1. Taxonomy (GTDB): domain Bacteria; phylum Planctomycetota; class Planctomycetia; order Planctomycetales; family Planctomycetaceae; genus UBA10511. Next base: position 8,444 of record CAIOTJ010000091.1, read on the forward strand.
GCCCCGTACAACTCCTCCCGCGGCACTCCCAGGGGATCGCACATCGGGGTCAGCACATCGATGACCCCCAACCGCGGATCGCCGGCGCAAAATTGAGCCAGCAATTCATTCGCCCGCTCGATCTCGGGCCAGACCTCCCGCCGGGCGGGGGGCTTCTTGATCGACACCCAGTAAACGCGGGTGGCGGGGAGCCGGGCGTGCACCTGGTCGCAAACCTGTGCGAACAGGGCAACCAGATCGTCGGCATTCTTGCGAAGGCCGCCCAACAAACCCGCCAGATCGTTTTCGCCCGAATAGACCACGACCGCGCGGGGCTCATGGGCGACGATCAACCGGTCGGTCCAGGTCACCAGCTGCGACAGTTTCGACCCGCCAAACCCCTGCCCCAGGACCCGCAGAGGGGCCATGTCGGCCACGAGCGATTCCCAATAACGGATGCTCGAACTGCCGGCAAATACAATCCCCCCGGGAGCAAACGGCATGGATTTCCGCTTCCAGCGCATCCAACAGACGGTCGGCCACCAGACCCAGGCCCGGTCGGAACGGAGCCGAAACAGCAGCCAACCGACCCACCCCAAGACCAGGCAGCCACCCCACGAGAAGAGTGTGGCCACGTTCGTCAGCATCACGCCTCAAACCGACTATTCGTCGTCGTCTTCCACGGCGTGCTCGCCATGGTGGGCCCCGGCGTTCGCCGGCGCATTGGCGGTCTTGCGGGTCCAATACCCCACAAACAACATCACCACCAGCGAGTAGAAGAAAAACAAGACCAGCATCTTGCCGATCACGCGGATCGCCTCGCCATCTTTCTCGCCGAACTGTTCAATCTCGCGAGCGTCGAACTCGGGGGTCGAAACCACCTGCCCGACAACGGGCTCGCCCGAGGGATGAGACCCCGAGGAATGCGCCCCCGAAAAATGCGACGGGGCAGGATGGGAATCGGACACAGCCGGGCTCTCCACAAAAACGTGACAAGCAGACAGGGGAACACCACCAGCAGCAATATTCTGTCAGGTCATACGGGGGTTGTCGAGTTCACAGAGCGCGTTTTCTCCTCCGGGAATGGAGCCGAACCGGTCTGGGCCGCGGTGATCCTTCCCCCCGGCGGGACCCGCTGCCGATGCCATCACCTTCCCTCCCGTCGCGGCACTCGTGCCAGCTTTGGCCGGGCTTCGCTTCCCAAGCAGGGGGGAACTCTCCACACTCTCGCCACCGGGCCTCCTTCGGCATCCGTCGAGGGCCTGAGACTTTCTGTCTGTTCCACCTGAATGACCGGGGAACTTCATCGATGCGCTCTGTTTCTCGACTGCTGTTTGTCGCTTGCGGATTCGTGGCGGTGCTGTGGGGGGGGCCCTCCGCTGTGGCTCAGGATGCCAAGACGCTGGTCATTCCGGACACCGTCGTCTGGGAACCGGGAATCGAATACTCGAATCCCGACGGCCAACATCTGCAGGTGAATCTGGCCCGGCCCAAGTCGGGCGAAGGCCCCTTCCCCGCCGTGATCTGCATCCACGGCGGCGGATTCCGGGCCGGGCATCGTGATGGGTACAACACCCTCTGCCTGCGGCTGGCGGAACGGGGCTACGTCGCCCTGACCGTCAGCTACCGTCTGGCTCCGAAGTATCAGTTCCCCGCGGCGGTCCACGATGTGAAGGCGGCCGTCCGTTGGCTGCGGGCGAACGCCGAAAAGTATCGCGTCGATCCCCAGCGAATTGGCGTGACTGGGGGCTCGGCGGGAGGACATCTGGCCCAGTTCCTGGGAGTGACCGCCGGCATTCGGCAGTTCGAGGGAGAGGGAGGCCATCCCGGGCAGTCGAGCGCGGTCGCCTGCGTGGTCAATGTTTACGGTCCCAGCGACTTCACCCAGTCTTACGGCAAGAGCGTCGACGCAGCCGAGGTGCTGCCGCTGTTCCTGGGAGGGAATGTCCAGCAAGAACGACGGCGGCATATTCTGGCCAGCCCCCTGTACTGGGTGACCCCCGAAGCGGCTCCCACCCTGTGCATCCATGGAACCGAAGACAAGTACGTGGCCCACGAACAGGCGGTCTGGCTGATTGACCGGCTGCAGGCGGCCGAGGTCCCCGCGGAACTGCTGACCCTGCCGGGAGCCGGGCATGGCTTCAAGGGAGAGGACGCCCAGAAGGCCGACGCCGCCCTCTTCGCCTACTTCGACAAGCAACTGAAGGCCCCCGCCAGGGCCAGGTGATCAAGCCGGCCCCAACGGTCGGCCTCGCATTGGAATCTGTCGCTTTTTCCTTCTTCACTGGATGCCCGATTTGTCATGCAGGTGACCCGAACACTGAAGTCGAAACTCGCCCGGGGAGAGGTTGTGCTGGGTGTGTTGGCGATCGACCAGGTCTGGACCGACCTCGTGGAACTTTGCCAACGCGGCGGCCTCGACTACCTGATTGTCTGCATGGAACACGGAGCCGCCGACACCGAGACGGTGGCCGAGGTGTGTGCCACCGGCCGACGGCTGAACTTCCCGGTGTTGATTCGCCCCCGGTCCAATGACTACGCCACCCTGCGGCTGGCGGCCGACCTGGGGGGAGTGGGTTTCCTGCTGGCCAGCGTCGAATCTTCCGAAGAGCTCGACGTGGTGCGGGATGCGATCTACACCCCGCCACGCGGCCGACGGCGTCCGGGGGGGATGGGAAATCGCTGGGTTTCGAACTACCTCGGCCCGACGTGGCAAAGAGAATGGGAAGATGAGTTTCTCGTGCTACCGCAGATCGAGACCCGGGTGGGGCTCGAACGCCGCGACGCCATCGCCCGGCATCCCCTGACCACGGCGCTGGCCCTGGGCCCTTACGATCTCTCGGCCGAACTGGGGGTCTGCGGGCAGATGGATCACCCGCGACTGCGGGAGGCCTGTCTGCAGGTGAAGGCGTCGGCCGAGGCGGCGGGGAAGCCAGGCTGGCTGATTGGCGGCGATGTGGCCGGGATGGTGCGCGACGGGTGGCGTTTCTTGTGTGCCGGGGAACCGTCGTGGATTCTGGTGCAGTCTTTCCGGGACCGCGTGGCGGCCGCGCAGCGCGCCCGAACCGAATAGGGCCTCAAGACCAGGCCCCCGCGGGCCAGGCCGCGGGGTGGAATTGGTTCGGTGTTGGTGGCTGGACCGGCGACTGATCAGGAGGTCGGTGCCGACGGCGGGGGACTGGCAACGGGAATCGCGGCCTTCAGCCAGAGTCCGCCATCGACCAGCAGCGAGGTTCCGGTGATGTAATCGGCATCCGCCGAGCAGAGGAACACCGCCGCCTTGCCGATGTCGTGAATGCTCCCGAGGCGTCCCCAGGGGAGTGCGGCCCCTCCCCCGCTGACCGCCGCATCGCCAAAGGTGGCCCGTTCCCCCGGTGTATCAATCCAGCCGGGCTCGATGGTGTTCACATTGATGCGGTGGGACAGCAGTTCGGCCGCAATGGTTTCGGCCATGGCGATGACCCCTCGTTTGGCGGCGTTGTACGCGACGCTGTTGGCGAACGGGACCCGGGCATGCAGGCTGGAGATGAAGACGATCTTGCCTCCCCCCCCCGTTCGACCATGTGCCGGGCGACGAATTGACTCATGTGAAACCCGGCGGTCAGCGTTCCCCGCAGGGTCTGCTCGAACAAGTCGGGGGAGTAATTCAGGAACTCTCCCCTCCGGGAGAAGGCGGGATTGGAAACCAGGATGTCGAGCCGGCCGAGTCGCGCGAGCGCCTCGTTCGCCACCTGTTCGCACGACGCCCGGTCGAAGATGTCTCCCGGGACGAATTCCGCCCGCTGCCCGAGCTTCCGCAACTCGGCCAGGGTTGCCTGGGCCGAGGGGTTGTCTTCGCGATCATTGATGACCACCTCGGCCCCGGCGCGAGCGAGTTCCAGCGCACACCCTTGGCCAAGTCCCCGGGCCGCTCCCGTTACCAACGCTGTCTTTCCCAGCAGTCTCATAAACAGGAAGCTTTCGCTGAAGGATCGGTCGAGAGGAAACGTTCGTCAGGGAGAATTCTGACCGGCCGGGGGCATTGAGTCGAGGGTGCACAGACCCGATTGCATTTCGAAGCAGCGCCCCGCTGGCCAACGCACATCCACTTCGCCGGGGTCCAGCGGAAAGGGAGGTTCGACCACCACCCCCACCCCCTCGCCCCGTCCCCAGGAATCGAATTCGTTCGGTTGCCACAGCGCGGGATGCCGTACTACGCGGGTTCCCACCGGCAGTTCCGGGAGCCCCCCCTGCGGGAGCGAAAAATCGGTCATCGGGAATTGATCCACGGGGGGACAAGTCGACAGTGCTCTCCCGGAGAGACGGAAGTCACCCCCAGGGTCCCTCAGCTCTCCCGGCCTGCGGCACGGGGGGGAGTTTGAGTCTCTTGGGCAACGCTGCGGGCAGCCCGGCAGTCGCCCCCGGGTTGAACACAGAAATGGACGTTGACGACCACAGTATCGAACGGGCCCGCGGCACTTGGCAACCATCCAGCGGACGCGAGTCAACGAACAGGGCGGAAACGGCCATCCCACGACAACCGGCGGCGGGAAGCAAAAAATCCCGTCTTGCGTTTTAGTTTCCCCCTTTCCCCGGTTTTGGTATGACCAGTCGCACCTGTCGGACTGATGACTCAACACCCTGCCTTGGCGACTTCCCATGACGGCACCAGGCCCACTAACGATCGAGTCGAACAACGCCCCCGGACAATCGCGCCGGCCAACCGTTCGCGGCCGGGCTTCTTTTCCGTGGCTGCTGATCGTCTCCCTGCTCGTAATGAGTGCCCCGGGGCTGAGGGTTCAACCCCTGGGAGCGCAGGAACAGCCCGTCGCCGAAGGGGAAGGGTTTTTCTTCACGCCCCCGGGAAGCCAGCAGGTGGGGAACCCAATCGTTTACACCGGGGATGATCTGGGACGCTTGCGGATCAACGTACGGGACGCGGGAACAGGTGAGCCGACGTTTTGCCGGATCAACGTGGTGGGGGCCGACGGCCACTATTACCAACCTCCCCGCAATTACCTCTCGGAATATGCCCTGACGGGGGACTGGCCCGAGAAGGGAGCCTGGGGCAACCGCAAAGACAAAGCCCCGTGGCGCTACCTCGGCCGGTTCTTTTACGCCTGGGGACAGACCACCGTGGCGGTTCCTCCCGGGAAGGTGCGGGTCGAGGTCTGGAAGGGTTACGAATACCGGCCGCATCGGGTGGATCTCGACGTGGCGTCGCACGCCACAGTGGCGTTGGATGTAAAACTCGAACGGACCGCCGCGATGGCCGACCGTGGCTGGCATTCGGGAGATCCGCACCTGCATATTGCGCGTGGTTCCGCCCGGGATGACGAAGTGGTGCTTGACCTGCTGGAAGCCGAGGACATCCGCTACGGCAGCATTCTGGGCTACAACGAGCCGGCGGGGCCCTATTCGGGCTTCATGGAGAAACTCGCCGCCCCTCAGCAGCGCGGTCTGGGACGGAAATCGCATCGGGAACGCCGCGGCTATCACATCCAGTCGGGGCAGGAGTATCGGAACACCACCTATGGGCACATCCTGTTGTTCGGACGGGAGGAACTGGTTTTTCCCGGCCAGGATCTCAATGCCGACAACTGGCCCGTCTACGGCGTGGTCGCCCGCGACACCATGGACCAGGGCGGGTCGGCGGTGTACGCGCACGGCGGTTACCGGCAGGAGGTCTACGCCGATGTGGCCCTGGGAGCGTTGAACGCCATCGAACTGTTGCAGTTCGGAATCTACCGCGAGGTCGGTTTGGCCGACTGGTATCACATGCTCAACACGGGCTATCGGATTCCCTGCGTCGGGGCGAGTGATTGGCCCGCCTGCCGCTGGCTGGGAGATTGCCGAACCTACGTCTTTCATCAAGGTGAGCCGACGTTCGACGAATGGCTGCGGGGGATGGCGGCAGGGCAAAGCTTCATGACCACCGGCCCACTGCTGCTGCTGTCAGTGAATGGGGCGGGACCGGGGGCGACGCTCGAACGCGGCGACGCCGAGACGGGTCCGTTGAAGATCCGAATCGACTGGGCCAGTGAAGTGACACCGGTCCGACACATCGACCTCATTGTGGGGGGACAGGTGCACGAGTCGATCACCGTGGGGAACCCGCCCGCCGGACAGGTGTGGCAGAGTGTCGAGCGGGAAGTGCCCGTGAGTGGAGCCACCTGGATTGCCGTTCGGGCCTGGTCGACCACACCCGGCGGGCAACCCGATGCCGAGGCGCACACCAACCCGGTGTATCTCGATGTCGCGGGGCGCCGGGTCTATCAGCAGCCGTCGCTGGATGCCTGGGTGGAACGCCTCGACGGACAGATTGCGAGGCATCGCGAGCGCAACTTCAACGAGAAGGCGCGCGTCCTCGATTACTTCCAGGCGGCCCGAGATCAATTGCTCGCAATTCGCGCCGCGGGAGGAATGGCCACCAACGCCAACCCGGCCGCCGACAATGCCTCCGTCTTCGCCCCCCGCGAACAGGCGGGTCTGGAGTCGGACGCATCCGAAGCCTTTCCCTCCCCCGAACAACTGCGATCGTACCTGCAGCCGGTCCCGGCCAAGCCACCCCGCGAGGCGCTGCGGACCTTCGAGATGTTGCCCGGTTTTGAGATGCAGCTGGTGTCGGCCGAGCCCGCTGTGCATGATCCCATCGCCGCGACGTTCGACGCCGAGGGGAATCTCTATGTCTGTGAGATGCGGGATTACCCGTACCGGCCGGCCGAAGGGGCCGACCCGATCGGCAGCGTGCGTCTGTTGCGCGATCTGGATGGGAATGGCCACTACGAGACCTCGACGGTGTTTGCCGACAAACTGCTGTGGGCGGGAGGCGTCGCTCCGTACAAACAGGGAGTGTTCATCGCCGCCCCCCCGGACATCTGGTACTGCCGGGATACGAATGGTGATGGCGTGGCCGACGAACGACGCCGGGTCTTCACCGGTTTCGGCACGGGCAACCAGCAGGGCATGCTGAACAATCTCACGTGGGGTCCCGACCATTGGATCTATGGCTCGACGGCCAACAACGCGGGGGTAATCCGGCATGTCGACCGTCCCAACCAGCCGACCGTGGACCTGGCCGGGCGGGATTTCCGGTTTGATCCCGTGACCGAAACATTCGAGAGCATTTCCGGCACGGTCCAGTTCGGCAACACCTTCGATGACTTTGGCAATCGGTTCACCTGTAGTGAGTCTCAACCCCTGCTGCAGATCGTGCTGCCGCAGCACTATCTGGCGCGCAACCCCTATCTGCCGGTCCCCTCGGCCATCAAGAATCTGGCCCCTGGCCCGGTGCCGATTTTTCGCACGAGCCCAGTCGAACGCTGGCGGCAGATTCGCAGTGCCCGGCGGGTGACCACCGGAGAACGGTCGGCCGCGGCCCCGGGAGCCAGCCACCATGTGGTGGATGCGGCGGCCGGGGTGACGGTGTACCGCGGCTCGGCGTACCCCGCCGAGTATTACGGCACCCTGTTTGTGGGAGATGGCCAGAACAACCTCGTGCATCACCGGCGGCTGGTTCCCGCGGGAGTCACCTTTGAATCGGAACGAGTGGAATCCAAAACCGAGTTTGTCCGATCCACAGACATCTGGTTTCGGCCGGTCAACTTCGTCAATGCTCCCGATGGAACGCTCTACTGTCTCGACATGAGCCGCGAGGTGCTGGAGTCGATCCACGTACCGCTCGATGTGGCCGAGCATCTCGATTTCACCAGTGGTCGGAACACCGGGCGGATTTACCGCATGGCTCCGCAAGGATTTGTCCCCCGCGGCACACCGCGGCTGGAACAGGCGTCGGGCGACGACCTGGTGCGGGCCCTGGAAAGCCGCGATGGCTGGGCGCGGGACACGGCCGCCCGGTTGATCTTCGAGCGACAGGACGGGCAAGTTGTACCTGGCCTCGAGCGGTTGGCACAGCACAGCGAATCGGCCGCCACACGGGTGGCCGCGTTGTGGTCGATGCAGGGGCTGGGATCCTTGCGAGAGGAGACCCTGGGAGCGGCGTTGCGGGATGGTCACCCGCGGGTCCGGGAAACGGCGCTGCGGCTGGTGGAACCGATGCTGGATTCGATCGGCTCCCTGCGGAACCTCGTGCTGTCGATGGGGAGCGACCAAGACCCGCGGGTGCGGTTTCAACTGGCGTTCACCCTGGGAGAATCTCAGGATCCACGGGCTGCCGAACTGCTGGCCCAACTGGCTCGAACCGGGTCGGGAGATTCCTGGATGCGGACCGCGATTCTCAGCTCTGTCGGCCGCGCCCCCGGGCGGATGCTGCAGGCCCTGCTGGCGGACCGGGAGTGGTCGCGCAGTGACGCCGGACGGGCATGGCTGGACCAATTGGCCCAGATCGTGGGGATTCGCCATGATTCGGCCGAGCTCGATGCGACGCTGGCGGCCCTTGCCGCCTTGGGGGCGGACGATGCCAACGCAGCCTCCGCTCTGGTTCAATCGGTCGCGACCGGACTGCGGCGTGTGAACCAGGTGTGGCGGCTCGATACGCTGCGCAGCCGGCAGGCGCGCAGTCTGGTGGATCAGGAGTTGGAGCGGGCTCTGGTGGCCGCCGGAGATGAGCAGTCCGCCGAGGGAGTCCGTGCGTCGGCCATCGCGTTCCTGGCCACCATGGCCGGTGATCGGCCGCGGGGAGTGTTGGAACCTCTGGTCTCATTCAAGCAACCGGTCGCACTGCAGTTGGCGGCGATCCGCTCGCTGGCCCGCCGTGAGGACCCTGAGATCACCCGTTTGTTTCTCGCTCAATACGGCAGCACCACTCCCGAAGTGCAGGGAGAACTGCTGACGCAGTTGCTGGCCCGTGAAGAGCGGACGGCGGCACTGCTGCGGGCGGCTGACGAGGGAGAGATTTCGCTCGCCAGTCTCGATGCGGCCCGGCGACAGTTGTTGCTGGAACATAAGTCTCAGGAGATTCGTCAGCGGGCGACAGCGCTTCTGGGAGCCACCACGGCCACCGCGCGCGGCGAGGTGGTCAGTCAATATCGTCAGGCCCTGGGTGATCTGCAGGGGAATTCCGAGCGCGGGGCAAAGGTCTTCGAGCGGTTGTGCGCCGGTTGTCACCAGGTGGCGGGCCGGGGGGTGAACCTCGGACCGAATCTGGCCTCATCCGCCTCGCGCGACGCCAGTGCCCTGGTGCAGCACATCTTCGATCCGAACCACACCGTGCAGCCAAATTACCTGCAGTACGTCGTGCTCGATCGGTCGGGACGCACCCACAGTGGCCTGATCTCGGCCCAAACCGCCACCAGCATCACGCTGCGGCGGGAGAAGGATGTGACCGAGACGATCTTGCGCGGCGACATTGAGGAGATCGCCTGCACCGGCAAGTCGCTGATGCCTGAAGGGCTCGAAAAGGACCTTTCTCCGACAGACTTGGCCGACCTGGTGGTCTGGCTGCAACAACAGTCCGATCCCCAGGGCAAGGCCACCGCCGATCCCCGCAAGGTGCGTGACAAAGGAACTCTTCCCGGGACCCTCGTGGAGCCCGGAGGAAAATCCCGCTGACACCCGTCACCCCTGGTCCTCAGTCCCGCCGGATCAACAACTCGGGCTGATCGAGGACCAGAAAATGACCGTGGTCAGCCGTGACGATCATCAGCGATTCCTGCCAACTGCTGTTGCGTTCGACCCAGTCCGTGATGGTGCGGATCGCCTCATCACCGCTCAGGACGGCACCAATCGTATTGTCGAGGTTGTTGTCGTGATTGGCCCAGTCGATATCCCCCGCCTCAACCATCAGCCAGAACCCCTGCGGATTGCGTGACAGCACCTCAAGTGCCGCCGAGGTCAGTTGGGAAAGAGTCGGGTTTTCCGTGATGTCAGCGGGTTGATACATCTCGCCGCGTTCGCTCTTCCCCCGAACCGGGTCGTACATTCCGTCGGCGGTACGGTAGGCGAGGTGTCCACTGTAATTTCCGACGCCAAACAGGCCGAGCAGGCGATGTCCGCCTGCCACAGCACGGCGGGTGGCGGCGGTCAACAGTGTGCTTCCCTCCTGGCCGGGGGTCCGTTGCACCACCACATAGCGTCCGCCGTTTTCGAGGGACGAGGCATGCAGATCGGAATCGGCGATCCAGAGATTTCCTGGCTCGAAGTTTTCCCCCTGCGACTTGCGATGCTTGTCCAAGTCGTTGTCTTTCGACCGGTCTCCCCACCCCCCCCCCAACAGGACGTCGACCCCTGGCAGGGGATCGCGAGGATGCGCTACCGAGGTCCGCCCGACGAGGTCGCGCGAGATGTCGTGGTAGTCATCCCGCGTCACGTTGTGGGCGTAAGCGCAGGCGGGTGTGGCGTGGCTGAAGGGAACGCTGGTGACCACCCCGATGGAAAAACCCAGGGCCTGCGCTTCGTGCGCCACCGTCGAGACCTGGCGGCCGCGGAGATCGATATTGATCGATTCGTTGTAGCTCTTGACGCCGCTGTTCATCGCCGTGGCTGTCATGGCCGAGTCGGGATAGGGATGCTCTCCTGGTTGGTTGGAGGCGGTCTTTCCGACGAGGTAATAAGGATCGGTCGGAACACTCCAGGGATGACGACCGGCGATGGAGGAGTTGTAGCCCCCGGGCCGAGTCCCTCCGGGGTTGATCACCTGCTGCAGGTTGACGTCGATGCGCGAGCCATCATTGTGCGGGGCTGTCACCATCCAACCAAATTGGGTGGTGTCCTGGGCGGTGTAGTCGAGCAGGTGCAGACCGGTCCCCCGCCCCTCGGAATAGCCGACGCGGCCGCTGTTGTAAATCGCGGCCGCCCGCATGGTCTGCCAGTCGCAGCCATCGTAGACCACCAGGAAGACATGTTTCTTCCCGGCCCGCAACGCCGCCCGTTGGATCGCAGCCAGCTGGGTGTTGTCGAGAGACTCGGCCTGAGGATCGACCGTGTTGGAGGGAAGCCGTCCATACAACTGGATCACCGCCGCGGTATCCCGGTAGACGCTGTGGGCTCCCTGATATCCATCCAGATCGATTCCCGGTCCCTGTCCCCGGGTTCCGAAGGTGTAGACGGGAATCAATCTCGAAGAATGCGAACTCCAGGAAATGTACTTGGTGTGGTCGGGTCCCCAGTGGGCGGCGATGGGCTTACCCAACGAGGCCGATTGCAGTTGCAGCTCGCGGAGATGGTCCGCGGCCGCGACAAAACCGGTCAGCCCCAGCAGGCTGACCAATCCGGCAAGAAGACGGACAGAGGTTGGCATCAGTCAAGAAATCGGCGGGTTGAGACATCGGCCCGGCGGGCCGACGGCAGGCATGTTGGCTGGAATCGGGAAGACCCCCAGACTGCGCATCTTAGCAACAGCCGACGGGCAACCCCACCCGTTGCGAGTGAAGAAGCAGACAAGAAAAGATGGGGGATTGGGGAAGAGTACAAATTCGAAGCGGAATGGATTTGGAGACCGGTTGAGGCCGAAAAACAGTCACTGTGGGCCCCGCAAACCATGGGCCGAGGGTCTGTTTCCCAGGACATCTGTCGTGTGCTTCCCGGGCGTGAACGCTTCCCAATCTCGACTGACCGCGCTGGGTCTGGCGGTGCTGGCTGTCGTATGGCTGGTGCAGGGATTGCGGTCGGGGGGCGAATTGGGAGAGCCCGGGACCTTCACCGGTCCGACGCACTCCGGATCCTGCCGCCGGGTGCCGCTGGCGGATGACCCGAGTTTCCCAGCTCCTTCCACTCCGGTGACCCAAACAGTGGAGGCCCTGGAGATTCCTGTGAACCGGGGCGTGGCCGAATGCCTGCTCCAGGGAACCGAACAGTTCTGGTACGAAGTGGTGATTGGTTCGCTGGGTCCCGGAAACGAAGCGGCGGAGGTCCATTTGGACTGGGAATCCTTCGATACCCGGACACACGCTGGATCCCGCCGGGGGAGTGATGATGCTCGTTGCGTACCCGGCCAGCCTCTGGCGAAGTGGCGGCGGGTCACATCTCCCACGGGAAGTTTCCCCCCTCCGCCGAAGATCGGCTCTGCTCCACTTGAAGATGACGACCCAAGCCCTCTCCTGAAACGCGAATCTTTCGCGGTCCACCAGCGAGAGTTCCACTTTCCCGTCTGGAAGCCAGCAGTCCGTGGTCCAGGGGAATGGCAGGGAAAAACAATTGTCGCCCGGCTGATGGCGGCCCAGCAACGAGCCCGGGTGTATGTCGATCTGCAGGATGCCGACGGACGCGTTTCGCGGCGGGCAGCCGAGACGATTGCAAGCCGGTTGGCGGAGGTCGCACTGCCGGTCGTCGAAGGTTGGCTGGGCCCAATCACCGATGTGGACGGCGACGGGAGTTTGTCGGTCCTGGTGACGTCGGCGGTGGAGCAACTTCCCCGGGGAAGCGAACCGTTGCGGGCGTTTGTGCGGTCGTCGGACCTCGACGCAGGTCCGCAATCGGGTGCCAATTCGCCGCACGGTCCGCTCGACGTCATCTATCTGAATGCGAATCGGTTGCGGGACAGCGGAATGGACGGAATTCTGGCGCATGAAGCAACTCATCTGGCGGTCTTCTGTCGTCGACAGGACGCCGGGCTGCCACTGCGCGCGGAAGAATGGATCGATGAGGGGTTGGCGCATGCCGTGGAGTGGCTGGGGACGGGGGATTCGGACAATCTCGAAAGACGGTGGGCAGCCTTTCACGCGGCTCCCCACGCAGCAGCTCTCGAAGTGAACCGCGGAGTGGGCCATCCCGCCTGGAGACGCGCGGAGTGCCGGGGTGCGACCGCCCGGTTCTTCACGCACCTCGTGGAACATCAGGGAGCACGGGCGCTGCCCCGGATCGCCACAGCCAAAACCACCGGTCGGGATGCCTTGGCCGAGGCGACCGGACAGCCCTTCGAAGATCTGTTTCGGGAATGGACGATTTCGGAAAGGATCACGCGGCATGAGCCGGAATCCATTCCGGACTTTCCCGAGCAGGGCCACCAGGCCTGGTCGCTGTCGGGAACGGCGGCGCTGAGATTCTTGCTGGGGCACCTGCCAGCCGACCGGTGCTACCGACTGCGACTGACCGGTCCCGCATCGGCAGCGCTGCAGCTGACCTTGGTCCGCCATGTCCGCACCTCCTTGTCGAGGCCGGTTTCCCGAC
>CAIOTJ010000092.1 GCA_903861195.1 uncultured Planctomycetaceae bacterium
AGCCGATAGGGCTCCCTGCGCCTCGGCCTCGGTCACCTGCGGCAACGCCGCGAACTTCCCCGCGAGATACTTCTGAATCTCGTTGCGCTGCTCGGCCACCGTCGTGAACGCCGTCCGCACGTCGGCCCGAATCGACTCGGGAAGTGCCCCCAGCCGCTGGTCGATGACCCGCTGTCGGGCCTGGCCGCGCACCGCTCCTTCCTGCTTCGCCAACTCGCCGATCTGCTGGTCGAGGGCCGCATTCTGGCGATCGATCGACTCGCGCACCGCCACCGGCACATCGGGCAGGGTGCGCTCTTTGGGAGGCTTCCAGGCCTGCACGTTGAACGCGGGCTCGAAGCAGGCCATCAGCCGGTAGTAATCGCGCTGCGGCAGCGGATCGTACTTGTGGTTGTGACACCGACAGCACTCGAGTGTCAGACCCAGCACGGCGGTTGAGACCATATCGAGCGTCTCGTTGATCACCTCGTACCGCTTTTCGACCCCATACTGCGGAAAGTCGGTGTGGTCGTCGACATGCCGCAGGAAGCCCGTGGCGGTCAACAGCTCGAGTGTCTCGGGGGTGTAGCGTTCGGCCTGCCGCCAGTCGACCAGTTCATCCCCCGCCAACTGCTCGGTGAGGAACCGGTTGTACGGCCGGTCTTGCTGGAAAGAACGCACCACGTAGTCGCGGTACCGCCAGATGCCGGCGCTGGGGTAGATGGTCGCCAGGTCGTTGTCGAGCTTGCCGTCGACGTAGCCCGCCGCGTCGAGCCAGTGCCGGGCCCAGCGCTCGGCATAATGCGGCGACTCCAACATCCGGTCGACCAGCCGCTCGTAGGCATCGGGCCGGGGGTCGGCGACAAACGCCTCGACCTCGCCGGGCTCGGGGGGTAGGCCCAGCAGATCAAATGACAACCGGCGAATCAGCGTCCGCCGGTCGGCCTCGGGAGAGAACCCCAGGCCGCGCTCTTCGAGCCGAAACAGCAGGAAGGCGTCGATCGGGTTCCGCACGCGGTCGGCTTGGCGAACCGTCGGCTCGGCCGCTTTCCGCGGCGGCACGAACGCCCAGAATTGGCGATCTTCGGCGGTCACCTGCGTGTGCGGGGGAAGTGCGACGACAGTCTCACTGGTGGGCATCCCGGCCCGGATCCACCGCCGCAAGAGGGCGACTTCGTCCGGGCTGGGGCGCGTCGCCGCACTGGCGGGGGGCATCTGCTGCTGTTGGATCAGGTCGATCAACAGGCTTTGGTGGGGTTCCCCGCGCACGGCTGCGGGGCCACTCTCGCCACCGCGCAGCAGGGACGAGACGGTTCGCAGATCGAGCCGGGCCTCCTCGGGATCTTCGCCATGACACGTCTGGCAGTGCCGGGCCAGAATGGGCCGCACTTCGGTCTCGAACGTCGGGGGAGCCGGCCACTCGGCCCCGGTGATGGTGAGGGTCAATTCCAGCCGGGTGCCGTCGCCGTAGTGCGGCGTGGCGGTCCCGTCGGCCAGGGCGTCGACGGTGAAGTAGACGAAATCCCCCGGCTGGACCGCGAGGTCGCGCAGGTCGAACCCGGCGCGTTGGGTCGGCGTACCAAACCGGCACTCCCCCCCGGC
>CAIOTJ010000093.1 GCA_903861195.1 uncultured Planctomycetaceae bacterium
CATCAGCCACATCGCCCGGACATAGTCTCCCGCGAAGCCCCAGTCGCGCTTCGCGTCGAGGTTGCCGAGCCGCAGTTCCGACTGCTGCCCCAGCGCGATCTTCGCGACGGCGTGCGAGATCTTGCGGGTGACGAATTCGAGACCCCGCCGGGGAGACTCGTGGTTGAACAGAATGCCCGAGCAGGCGAACAGCCCGTAGCTCTCGCGGTAGTTGATGGTGATGTAGTGGCCATACACCTTGGCGACGCCGTAAGGGCTGCGGGGATGCAGCAGCGTGGTCTCGCGCTGGGGGATCTCGTGCACCTTGCCGAACATCTCGCTCGAACTCGCCTGGTAGAAGCGGATTCCGGAATCCACCTCGCGGATCGCGTCGAGCAGGCGGGTGACGCCCAGGCCGGTCGCCTCGGCGGTGAAGATGGGCTGCTCCCAACTGGTGGGAACGAAGCTTTGGGCGGCGAGGTTGTAGACCTCGGTGGGGCGGATCCTGGCGACCAGCCGGGTGAGGGAGTGCTGGTCGAGCAGGTCGCCAAAGTGCAAGTGGAGGCGATCCTGCAGATGTTCGATGCGTTCGAGATTGGGCGAGCTGGTGCGGCGCAGCATGCCGTGGACCTGGTAGCCCTGGGCGAGCAGCCACTCGGCCAGATACGAGCCATCCTGGCCGGTGATGCCGGTGATCAACGCGGTGCGCTTCATTCTCGAAATCCTTTCCGACACCCCGCGACCCCCGAGAGCACTGTGACCTCCAGAGCGCCAGTGACACAGGCCTCACCAGTGATGTGACAAGGCCGGGCTCCTCCGCCCAGAGTGCGCCCCGGCCCCGCAGTCGGCGTTCAATTTCCCACTGGGAATGTGAGGGAACGGTCGACGAAACCGAGAACCCCCGTCACTGGCTCAGCCTTCTAGCGGAATGGGTAATTTGTGTCAACGAGAGGTTTTGCGGAGGATGGGCGTATCTTCAGGCCCAGCGCACACACTGTCCGCACAGAATGCACCGTGTTGGCCCAGCTCTCTCACCCATCGGGCGTCATTTGCCCGGACCGTCGCGAGCGACCGGCAACAGACCTTCGCGGGGACGTTTTCCGCCCAGGCCTATAGCAGCCGCAGGCTGGCGAAGCCGGCGATGGCGAGCAGGGCGGCGATGATCCAGAAGCGGACCACGATTTTGACCTCGTGCACTCCCCGGAAGACGAAGTGGTTGTGCAGCGGGGCACACGCCAGCACCCGCCGGCCGAAACAGCGGAAGCTGATGATCTGCGCGATCACGCTGAGGGTCTCGGCCACGAACACCCCCCCCACCAGCAACAGCAGCAGCTCCTGCCGACACACCAGGGCCGCGAGGCCAATCAGGCCCCCCAGCGGCAGAGCCCCCGCATCTCCCATGAAGACCTGCGCGGGGTAGGCGTTGAACCACAAAAAGCCCAGCACGGCCCCCACCACCCCCCCCAGCACCACCGCGAACTCTCCCGCTCCGGGAATGTGCGGGATCTGCAGGTACTCAGACATCACCTTGTTCCCCGCCATGTACGTGAGGGCGGTGAAGGCGGTGCCCGCGAAGACCATGCAGCCCGCCGCCAGTCCATCCAGCCCGTCCGTCAGATTCACCCCGTTGGAACTTCCCACCAGCACCAGGAGGCTCCAGGGGATGAAGACAATCCCCAGGCCGAGGGTGTAAGCCCCACCGGGGAAGACCACATCGAGTCCCGCGAGGTACTGCGCCTGATGACGGTACAGCACCCACGAGACCAGCAGGCCGAGGGCGGTCTGCCCGACCAGTTTCTCGGTCTTCGAGAGTCCCTTGCGGCGGGTGCTGAGCTTGATCCAGTCGTCGGCGGCACCCAGCGCCCCCAGGCCGACGGCGGTGAGCAGTCCCAGTTGCACCGGTCGGCTGGAAAGATCGCCCCACAGCAGCGTCGCGAGGCAGGCGGCGGCGAGGATGAACAGCCCCCCCATGGTGGGGGTGTCTTTCTTGTTGGCGTGAAGTTCATCGAGGCGGGCCGAGTCGCTGGCGATCCGTTCGCGGAACCGCCCTTTCAGCCAGCGGATCGCCACCGGGCCCAACAGCAGGGCCAGCACAAACGCCGTGAGGCTGGCCAGGGCGGTGCGCAGCGTCAGCAGCGTGGCGGTGTCGCGGGCATTGAGCAGGCGTTGCAGAAACCAGACCAGCACGGCGGCAGACTCGGCAAAGACAGAGAGGCAGATCGCAAGGTCAGCGGGGGTGGGCCAGGTGATCCGTCAAGGTCACCCATCCCCGGCGCGGCACTCTGTCCGAAGCGGCCCGAAAACACAACCCCAGAGATCGATTCCCGGAATGATTGCCGCACAAAAACAGCCCGGGGGCGGGCCGCCGTGGCAGCCCACCCCCCGGGGGTGATTCCCCGGATACCGAAGCCATCGCCCCGGTATCCGGTCAG
>CAIOTJ010000094.1 GCA_903861195.1 uncultured Planctomycetaceae bacterium
CTCAGTCGTGGGCCGCGTTGGGATCGGGCTCGGGCAGGAAGAAGCAGCAGATGTTGCCCAGCAGGTAGACGAAGGCTGCAACTCCTGCCGCGGTCAGGGCGAATTTTTCAGGCGTGGTTCCCACGCTGGCGGGCAACAGGTCGACAATCGTCGTGGTCAGCAGGGCGAACGAAGTGCCGAACATCCGGCCGCCGATGTTCGCCGCGAAGCTTTCTCCGGTTCCCCGCAGGTGCACAGGGTAGGCCAATGGCAGGTAGTTCCCCCAGAAGCTGAACTGGGCGACGGTAAACAGCCCGGCCAGAAACATCCCCAGCGACATCGTCGTGACGGGGAGCTTGCCCAAATACATTTTCGTGAGATCCAGCTCGAAGAAGGTGGTGTTGGGGATCTTCAGGAAGAAGTAGAAGATGAGGGGCACGATGAACAGCCCCGG
The DNA here is from genome assembly GCA_903861195.1 of uncultured Planctomycetaceae bacterium. Lineage (GTDB taxonomy): Bacteria > Planctomycetota > Planctomycetia > Planctomycetales > Planctomycetaceae > UBA10511. The sequence continues at coordinate 434 of CAIOTJ010000094.1, forward strand.
ACCCTGGAAGATTCGCATCAACTTCTGCCGGCTGGCGATCTTGACGGCCAGCAGCGCGAGCAGGAAGCGTCCGACCAGCCCCCCGACTTCCTGCATCTTGGTGTACTGGCTGGCGACCTTTTGCTCGGTCCGGATGGTGGTGGCGATCTTCATCGCCTTGGCCTTGTCGGGGTCGGGGGGCAGCTTCAACTCGCCGACCGCCGTCTCGACCTGGGCCTGGGTCCCCTTCAATCCCTTGACGATCTCGGGGAGCTGCTGGATGGCCCCAAACGCCGCACCGTAGCTGCAGGCGAACATGATGGTGGTGACGAGAGTCGTCCGACGCAATTCGGGAGAGAACAACTCGGCAAAGCTGGGACGACGCAGCGTTCCCGCCGCCTTCTTCTGGGCCCAGATCGGGCTTTCGGGCAGGAACGGCCGGATGATGATCAATGGCAAGGCGGGAATCAGTCCCGACATCAGGGTGTACCGCCAGGGGGCATGCTCAAACCCTTCCTTGACCTGTCCCAACAGCGGTGTCAGAAAACCAGGAATGGCGATCGCCGGCAGGGCGTCGGCCACGGCTTTCCCATCCGCCCCTTTGCTCGACAGATATTCGCTGGCAATGGCCACCAGCAACCCGCCAATCGAAGAGAACGCCTGGGTGTAACCCAGTACCTTCTCGCGCTGGATCGGATTGGGGAACAACTCGGCCAGCCAGGCCACCGCTGCCACGAACTCGACGCAGACGCCGATAAAGGTCGTGCAGCGGAAGAACAGCAGCATGTAGATGTTGGTCGAGAACCCGGCCAGGAAGGCCGAGACCGCATAGAGGATGATGCTCCAGGTGAGGACGAACCGCCGGCCGAGCCGGTCGGTCAGCACCCCCCCCCACATTCCCACCAGTCCTCCGACAAACGCGGGCACGAAGAACATGATCCCCTTCCAAATGCCCGGGGCGGTTCCCAGCAGTTCCTGGGAGGCAGGGCCGAGAATCAGGGGCAGCATCAGCAGTTCGTAAATATCGAACGCGAAACCAATCGCGGCAATGATGCAGATCAGCCACTGGACAGTGGTGAGACCCTGAGCGGGAGGAACTGTCTTCTGCGACATGTTGCTTCCTGGAAGGCTGGGCGGGAGGGGGTGGGGGTAGGAATGAACAGCACTCTATCGGGCCAGAACGCCTGAGTGAAGCGAGTTGGCTGGGAGAATTCGGCTGGGAGAATTCGGCTGGGCGAGAGGCACCGGCAAAGCCGTTGGAAGGCAACTGAATCGGGGAAGGCCCCGTGGAACTGATCGCGGGGGACTTCAAAAGAGTGATTTCCCCAAACCGGGGGGCAGGCTACACTCCCCAGCCGATTTTAGCTCAGTCCCCGACAGCTGGACCGTGGCAGGTTTCCAGACTGGTGGACAATTTCCCACAAGGATGTGCGGCATGTCAGATTCCCAGCTTCCCACGGCCGAGTTGTCGCCGGCCTCGCCGTCGCTGGGGTCCCGGGTGTGGCCGTGGGTCAAGTGGGGTCTGTTTGGCCTCGTGATTTGGTTTGTTTCCCGTCAGGCCCGCGACATGTGGCGCGATCTGGAGGGGAAGTCGCTGGTGATTGACCTGAAAGCCTTCGCCCTCTGCGCCCTTTGCACCCTTCTCGCCTGGTTCCCTTCGATCTGGTTCTGGCGCTGGTTGCTGGTGGAATTGGGGGTGGCATCTCCCTGGTTCCCCACCATCCATTCGTATCTGCTCGGGCACCTGGGAAAGTACGTCCCCGGGAAGGCGACCGTCATCGTGATCCGCACCGCCTTGCTGCGGAAGTTTGGTCTGCGGCCCGCGGTGGGGGCCTTCACCGTGACCCTCGAGACTCTGACTTACATGGCGGCGGGGGTGGCGACGGTGGCCATGCTGGCCCCTTATGCCTCGGTCAATGTCCCGAAGCTCGAGTGGCTGCGGATGTTGGCCGAACGTCCCGCCTGGGGAATTGGCGTGGCCTTGGTGGTGACCCTCGCGGGCATCGTGGGGCTGTCTCTCTCTTCTCGTCAGTTTGTCACGCTGGCGTCCCGGATGGCGGAACGGAGGGGGGATGGCGATGGCGTTCTGGAGCATCTTCCCTGGTATGTCGTGCCGTGCGGGTTTGTGCTCTTTCTCGCAGCGTGGTGGATTCAGGGGCTGGGGTTGGGTTTGGCGATTTTGGCTGTCAGTCCGACGGACTTCGCCTGGGGTGACTGGCCCCGCTGGACCGGGGCCGCGGCAATCGCCATGGTGGGGGGCTTTGTGGCCCTGTTCGCCCCAGGCGGTCTGGGAGTGCGTGAAGCCCTCACTCTGGCCCTCTTGTCGAACCTCGAGCCGGGGGTGGCGGTGCTGGTGACCGTCGTCTGGCGGGGGGCGAGCCTTGTAGGAGAACTGGTCTACACCGCGATCTTCACGCTGGTCGACCGCAGTCTGCCGTTCGAACAGTCAACGCGTGGGGAGTACCCCACTTCAGACAGAGCAAAGGCCGGGGCTGAGTGAACCCGCCGCGTAGCCAGACTCGCGGTCCGCGAATCAAATAAGAAGTTGTAACCCGAAGCCGGGGAAGTCCCCATTCCCGCTCATCTCCGATCGCGTAACGCCCGGTAGACAATCGGCTTGATCCGGTTCTCCAACTGCAGCGTGAAGGGCATCACCTGAGACAGGGCGATGACCGCCAGTTCTTCCCGGGGCGAGACCCAGAAGTGCGTGGAGGCGGCACCTCCCCAACCATATTCGCCCACAGGAGGACCGGTCGGAGTCGCAGGAGGCTGGCAGACCACCGAGACCCCCAGGCCGAACCCCTGGTGGAACTGCGGCTGATCGGCAACGGTGATGGGATAGGCCGAGCCCAGCAGTTGATTGCCGATCAGGGCTTGAATCGTCGCGGGTTGCACCAAAGCATTTTCTCCGACACGACCGTAAGACAACAACATCCGGCAGAACCGGATGTAGTCGGCCGCGGTCGAGACCAGCCCTCCGCCTCCCGACAGAAAACGGAGGGGCTGACGCAGACGGCTCGATTCGGGGCGTTCCACCACGGCGAGCCCGCCATTCGCTCCCCGACCGAGCAGTTCGAGGAAGCGGTGGAAAGATTCTGGTGGAACCGAGAACCCGGTCTCATGCATCCCCAGCGGAACCAGCAAGTTCTGCGACAGGAACTGGTCGAACGGCTGGCCCGACACCACTTCGATCAGCCGACCCAGCAGATCGGTGGCGATGCCATAGGTGAACCTGGCACCTGGCTGACTGACCAACGGCAGCCCGGCCAGCTTGGTCACCAGTGCCGCGAGGTCGGTCTGGTGATCGAGCAGTCGCGCCTGTTGATAAAGCTGCTCGCCAGCAGTCCGGCCCAACGCCCCGTAGGGCATCCCGGCGGTGTGCCGCAACAGATCCCGGGTCGTCAGTGAACGCTGGGCGGGAACCTGGGTGACACCATCGGCTTGCAACACCCTTCGGTCCGCCAACTGGGGCAGAGACCGTTCGAGGGGAGCATCGAGGTCGAGCCGGTCCCGCTCGGCCAGTTGCAAGACTGCCAGACTGGTGAGGGGCTTCGTCATCGAAAAGATGCGAAAGATCGAGTCACGTTCCTGGGGAATCTGGCCTTCGACATCTCGAGTCCCGAAGGCTTCGAAGAACACAACCTGACCACGGCGCAGGATCGCGACGACCGCCCCGGCCAGGCGTTGCCGCTGCCGCAACTCTTCAATCGCTGGGCGAATCTCGGCCAGCACCTGCGGATCGAAGCCGAACGCGGCGGGGTCGGCCGGTGAGAGCTCGTCGGGGATCACAGGTGGGGGCGCGGGGAAGGGGGGGAATGAAAAGACCCCGGCACACATCGGCCGGGGTCGAGAGTCTTGGTCTGGTTGTGCCGCGATCAGCCAGTTCAGGCGGCCCGAGCGGGAACCAGAGTGAACGATTCCGACTGGAACCGGTCCCGATAGCCGCTGACATGCTGATCGTGCAGTTGCGTAACAGCCTCGCGAATCAGCGGGAGCGGCACATTTAAGGTCTTGCGGATCCGTCGGCTTTGCAGAGAGGTTTCGCCGCCGCCGAATTCCCGGCGTCCATTCGCACCCAGGTCATGGGCGTTGAGGCCCGCGAGCGGCAGGCCGAACTGGTCGGCCAGCAGGCAGGCGAACCGGAAGGGGTTGACCCGTTCACCACCGCCGATGTGGTGAATGCCCGCCAGTTTCTTGACGTGGGCTTCTTCGAGCACGCCCGCGAGGTCGGTTACCAGAATGGGGGTGGCATGGCGTTGACAATCCAGCCGAAGGTGACCGTCGTTGGTGAGTGTGTCGACAATCTGTTCGGGAAGACCGGCGAGTTCGGGGAGGGGGGCCCAGCCGAAGGCGTTGGTCCGGACCACGAGTGCCTGGGGATTGGCGGTCAGCACGGCCTGCTCGGTTTGGCGGAGCAGACGGGCTTCGGCGCTGTCGCAGAAGCAGGCCCCGGTTTCACGATGAAACATCCAGGGGCCGGTGAAAACGGCATCGGAGGAAATGAGAGTGAATTCGGCTCCCCATTCGCGGGCGGCTTCGGCCCATTCGGCCGCGGCGCGGGGCCAGTCGCAGGAGCTCCAATCGGGACGCTGTTCATTCCATGAAGAGACGGATCCCGGACCGCAGAAGACCACCCAGTCGGGCTGGCTCGCCAGCATGCGTGCGGCCGCCGGCTGAAGGGGAGACGTCGGACCTTCGACTTCACAGCCTTCAATGGCCAGAGGGTGTTGCCAGCAAAGTCCGGTCACCGGTCGTCGCCCGCCCCACAAAACTGCGAGATTGGCTCCCACCACAGAATCGACACCGGCGATCAGCAGTCTGTCCACGCGCAAGCCTCCATGCTGTGTGTCGCACTGGTCGGCGGGCCGGTCGCCCTCGATCCGGTACGAAGTCCATTCTCGTTGCTGCCAGACCGGGGTCTGACGGTCGATTCCAGGGAACGAGTCCCACGTCCCTGAAATCGATGGGGAGTATAGAAGGCGGTTAAAAACACGCCAAGATCGTTTTTTCCGTAGATTTCCTTGCTTTTTGTGGGGAATTGACCCTTGGACGGCGAAGATTTTGCGCCCGGTGCCGGGGAGTCCCGACTGGGAAAACTCTGGACCGTTTGACCGGGATCGACCATCGTGAGTCAGTGATACGACCGTCAGAACCGCGTGCGATTGTCTCAACCGGAATCTTGACGTCGTCAGATCAAGTTGCCTCGTGAGATTGTTCGATTTACGTCTGGGGTTTTGCCCCGATTGCCCAAGTCGAACTTCGGATTTTGACACTCCGCGGAGCTGTAATGCTGTTCCGAGCAGCTGATTCGCGTCACGATAGACCATCCGACCCAACTACCCCACTGAAGCCCCACCAGAAAATTGAACAAGAACGCGAAGAAATCCAGGTGTCCCGCCAGAAGCGGCAGTCCGAATTCGATGCCTGGCAACGGGCCTGGCAACAGGTCTTGGCAGACATGTCGGTCGACCTGGATCGACTGACTCCCCCCGCGCACCGTGAGGGGGAGTCGCTGGTCCTGAGACCTCCGCGGATTGTGATGTGAGTCGGACGAGTGATTCGACGTATGGGAGGCTGGCCCACTAGGGAATTGCAGCCGTAAACGGGTGTTCGGCGTGGCTGGACCCCGCTCCGACGCTCCGCGCGGCCGATTCCGACCAACCCCGGGGAGGGGGCCGCACGCTTGCAGACCGGGTGGGCCCGCCCATAATCGATCCAGCGTCGGTCCGCCCGATCCCGAGCTTTCCCCCCGTTCTCCTTTTGACGAAACGCTGTCTTCATGGCCCGCATCAACGAACACTACCGCAAACTGAAGGCTGGATACCTCTTTCCCGAGATCGGGCGGCGCGTGGCGAAATTCTGTGCCGAGAACCCCGAGGCGAAGGTGATTCGCCTGGGAATTGGAGACGTGACCGAAGCTCTCCCTCCCGCCATCATTCAGGCATTTCGCCAGGGAGTGGAAGAGCTGGCCGAGCGGAAGAGTTTTCGGGGTTATGGCCCTGAGCAGGGATACGACTTTTTGCGCGAGGCGATTCAGAAAAACGACTTCGCCTCGCGCGGCGTCCAGGTTGATGCCGACGAGATCTTCGTCTCGGACGGTTCCAAGTGCGACACGGGGAATATCCTGGAGATCTTCGGGTCCGACAACAAAGTGGCGATTGTCGATCCGGTCTACCCGGTTTACGTCGACACCAATGTGATGGCTGGCCGCACGGGACCGAGTGACGACCAGGGACGGTATGCCGGGCTGGTCTACATTCCCGCCACGGCGGCGAACAACTTCGTTCCCGAACTGCCCAAAGAACGCGTCGACCTGATCTACCTCTGCTATCCCAACAATCCCACCGGCATGGTGGCGACGAAGGACGAATTGGCGCGGTGGGTCGATTATGCCCGCAAGAACGATTCGATCATCCTCTTCGATGCCGCCTACGAAGCGTACATCACCGATCCAAAAATTCCGCACTCGATTTATGAGATCGACGGGGCCCGGGATGTGGCGATCGAGTTCCGCAGTTTCAGCAAGACTGCTGGTTTCACGGGGGTGCGTTGTGCCTTGACCGTGGTCCCCAAGACGGTGATGGCCACGACGACCGGGGGTGAACGCATTCCCCTGCATGGTCTGTGGAACCGCCGGCACACCACAAAGTTCAATGGTGTCTCGTATCCGGTCCAGCGCGCGGCGGAAGCGGTCTATTCGACCGAGGGAAAACCGCAGGTCAAGGCGCTGATCGACTTCTACCTGACCAACGCCCGGCTGATCCGCGAGGGGCTTCAGGCGTCGGGCATTACCGTGTACGGCGGCGAGAACGCCCCCTATGTCTGGGTGAAGACCCCGGGGAATGAATCGAGTTGGGACTTCTTCGACCGTCTGTTGAAGACGGCGCACCTCGTCGGGACCCCCGGCAGTGGTTTTGGTGCCAGTGGCGAAGGGTACTTCCGCCTGAGCGCATTCAACAGCCGCGAGAACGTTGAAGAGGCGGTTCGCCGCTTCCGGAAGGTCGTGGGCTGAGATTCCGCCCGTTCGCCGCCCCGGCGGCAACCATCGGCCCCCGACACAGGGGGCTGCGCAGTGGGTAACGACCGCCAGTCGTGTGCCTTTGGCGGTCGCTTCGTTTTTGTCCGGTGATCGGTCCGGGGCCGAGCGGCAACTGGCGTTCCGGCCGAGGGGCCGATTATGATCCGCCGCACGGTTTGCCGAACCAGACAGCCCGTGTGGCGGCATGCTTTCTCCTCGAACTGCAGGGAATGACTCGCATGAGCGAACCCGTTTCGATTCCGTTGGACCGCCGGCGATTTCTGGCTTCCAGTGTGCTGGCAGCCGCTTCGGGATTGACGTTGTCCGGCCAGAACCTGTTCGCCGCGGATGACAAAGACCCCTGGAAGGGCTTCCAGATGGGAATCCAGAGTTATTCCCTGCGGGGGTTTGCCGTCGACAAGGCGCTGCAGGTCTCCCAGAAGCTGGGCCTGCTGTTCTGGGAAACGTTCCCGGGCCACGTCAAGGTGGGAACCGTCCCCGCTTATGTTGCCGAGCAGCGTGAGTTGCTGAAGAAATCGGGCGTGAACCTCGTCGCTTACGGCGTGGTGGAATTCGACGGAGACGAGGCCAAGGCCCGCCCCGTGTTCGACTTCGCCAAGGCGATGGGCATCAAGTCGATCAGCGCGAATCCCAAGAAAGATGCGGCCACGTTCAAACTGCTCGACAAGCTGGTCGAGGAGTACCAGATCAGCATCGCCATCCACAATCACGGCCCCGGCGCCCTGTACGACAAGATCGACGACGTGGTGAATGCCGTGAAAGATCACCATCCCCGCGTGGGAGCCTGCGTCGACACGGGGCACTTTCTGCGGAGCAAAGAGAGCCCGGTCGAGGCCATTGAACGGCTGAAGGGGCGGGTCTACGGTGTCCATCTGAAGGATGTGAAAGATGCCCAGATCTTCAAGATCGTCGGTGAAGGGGATCTGGACGTGGTGGGCTGCCTCAAGGCGTTGAAAGCCCAGGACTACAAGTACTGCCTCGCCCTGGAATACGAAGAGAATCCCGAGAACCCGGTGGCCGATCTCGAGATTTGCATCGCGAATGTGAAGAAGGCGCTGTCCGCTGTCTGATTCTGTGCGACGACTCGACCAACCGGTCGGAGTGGGACACGGCATGGTCCCTCTCCGGCCGGTTCGATTTGAATGCCGCGAGCATCGCGGGATCCGCGCGAAGGGTGGGGAAGAGGTGATTCTGTCCCGATTGGCGGGGAGCCTGTTCGAAGCCCGAACTTGGGAGCAAGCTGGATGTCTCTGCAGAATGTGTCTTCCCGGCGGCAGTTTCTGGGACGGACGGTTTCGAGCCTGGCGACCGGTGGCGTGCTCGCCGCTGTCGCCTTGCGCCCTGGGTGGCGGGCAATCCAGGCTGCCCCGCTCGATCGGGCTCTGATAGCCATCACGCTCGATCTTGAGATGAGTCGTAATTTCCCCCAGTGGGAGATGACGCATTGGGACTACGAAAAGGGGAACCTCGATGCCGACACCAAGGCCTACTCGGTGGAGGCGGGACAACGGGTGCGGGAACGGGGCGGGGTCATCCACTATTTTTGCGTAGGGCGGGTTCTGGAGCAGGAGAACGTCTCTTGGCTGAAGGAGCTGTCCGACGCGGGTCACAAGATTGGCAATCACACCTACGACCATGTCAATGTGCTGGCCCAGAAGCCGCAGGATGTTCAGTTCCGCTTTCAGCGGGCTCCCTGGCTGCTGCGCGGCCAAACCGCGGGTGCTGTCATTCAGGACAACATCCGGATGACGAATGAAGCGCTGCAGACCCGGTTGGGCATCCAGGCCAGCGGCTTTCGTACCCCCGGGGGCTTCGCCACCGGGCTGGAAGGGCGGGAGGATCTGCAGAAAATGCTGCTCGAACAGGGCTTCACATGGGCCAGCTGCAAGTATCCAAGTCATGCCACGACGGCGGTCGGGCAGCGCCCCACTGCGGACGTGTTCGCCGACATCGTCAAGAAGCAGGCCGCGGCCCAGCCGTATCGCTATCCCACCGGTTTGTGGGAGATCCCCATGAGTCCCATCAGCGACATCGGCGCGTTCCGGGGAGGACGCTGGCCCCTGGAGGATTTTCTCGAAGCGGTCCGGTTGGGTGTGACCTGGGCGATCGAAAACCGGGCGGTCTTCGATTTTCTCGCCCATCCCTCTTGCCTGCTGGTGGCCGATCCGCGGTTTCAGGTGCTGGAACTGATCTGCGATCTGGTGCAGAAGGCGGACGGAAAAGCCGCCCTGGTGGACCTCGACCGGGTGCACCAGAGTCTGGTCGCGGCCTGATTTCCTCTTGGTAGTCTCCGCCTCGCCATGAGCACGCTGGTTGACATGTGGACGGCCACGGTGGCCGGCCGGGGATCGGAACTGGCCGTGGTCACGCCCGCAGCGCGCGTGACCTGGAGCGAGTTGGATACCGGTGCGCAACGCGTCGCTCGATGGCTGCGCCATCATGGGCTGCAGCCGGGAGACAGGGTGGTTTTGCAACTCCCCAACTCGGCCGAGTACATCGCGGCGTATTTTGGAATCTTGCGGGCGGGGGGCGTGGTGGTGGGGCTGCATCCCGGGCTGTTGCCCGAGGAACTGGACCGACTCATCGCCCACAGTGAAGCGCGGTGGGTGATCACCACCCCAGATCAGCAGCAGATGTTGAATTCCCGCACCGGGGTCTCCGCGCTGGATTGTGTTCCGAACGGCAAGTTGCAATTTGGTGCCGACAAATCGGACGTGTTGCCTGTAGAACTCGAGCCCCCCGTGCTGCCGCAGGCCCTCGCGCAGATCATCTACACCTCGGGAACGACCGGGCGTCCCAAAGGGGTGTGCCTGACACATTCCGCTCTTGTGGCCAATACGTGGGCAATTCTCGAATGCCTGGGGTTGACCGCTACGGACATTGGGTTGGGGGCACTGCCATTTGTCTATTCGTACGGCAACTCGGTGTTGTTGACCCACGTGGCGGTGGGGGCCCGTCTGGTGTTGCCCCACGACCTGGTCTTCTGGAACCGCACCCTCGATCTGCTGCAACGGGAGGCCGTGACAGGTTTGAGTGGCGTTCCCTCGACGTTCGCGATGCTGTTTGAAAAGTCGAACTTCGCCAGCCGCGAATTTCCCGCCCTCCGCTACCTGACTTGTGCCGGAGGGGCTCTGCCCGAGGAGGTGTTCCACCGGTTGCGGGGATTGTTGCCGCACGTCGGAATTCACCTGATGTTTGGGCAGACCGAAGCAGGGGCGCGCCTGTCGATGCTGCCTCCCGGCGACGTCGGCGACCGTCCCCGGTCGATCGGTCGGGGGTTGCCCGGTATGACTCTGCGAGTGGTCGATCCGCAGGGGGAAGTTGTGCGGGGATCCGACGTGGGAGAGTTGGTGGCCCAGGGGCCGAGCCTGATGCAGGGGTATTGGAAAGACCCTGAATTGACCAGCCAGGTGCTGCGGGACGGATGGTTGCATACGGGTGATCTGGCGTGTCGGGATGAACAGGGCTATCTCTACATCGTGGGGCGGCGAGTCGACATGATCAAAGTCGGGGCTTATCGTGTGGCCCCTTCCGAGCTTGAAGAAATTCTGGCTGGATGTCCCGGAGTGGCCGAAGTGGCGGTGGTGGGGTTGCCCGATCCCATTTGGGGCCAGGTGCCCGTGGCTTTTGTGGTGCCCCGGCAAGGTCTCAACCCCCCCTTGTCGGGCGACGTGGTGCTGGAATATGTCTCAGGGAAAATCCCTGTGTTCAAACGCCCACGTTTGGTCCGGTTGATCGCGGCGCTTCCCCGGACCCTCAACGGCAAGATCCATCGGCTGCAGTTGATGGGATTGGACTCCCTGCCCGGACCAATGGTTTCCGGGCAGGCACCGCCACGGTAGGATCTGTCGGGTTCAGTTTGTCGGCTGCGGTCAGCAGGCCGGGTTGTGAAGTCTGAGTTCTGGTTCCATGGAATCCGGGCATGGTCAGGAACCCAGGTCACGACAATTCGTGTTGCGTCATGAGCGCTTGATTCTGGGCCAAACTGGATTCCGCACCGAGTTTGCAGGGAACTCCCGACGTTTCCATGAACGACAAACCGACGATTGATCATTCGCCTGTGGAAGTGCGGGAAGAACCCGCCGGACAGGTCCTGGAAGAAGTCTTGGGAATGCTGAATCTCACGCGGCCCCGTCGCGGCGAGCGGCCCATTGCATTCCTGCGTTGGAAATATCTTGAGAACCCGGACGGGGTCGCCGTCGTCTGGACCGTGCGGACGCGCCCCGAGGGGAAACTGGTCGGGTTTACGGCCTGCATCCCCCGGAGGGTTGTGGTGCGAGGAACCGAACAACTGGCCTGGGTCGGGGCCGATTTCTCCATACATCCCGAATTTCGGACGCTGGGGCCCGCAGTCAAATTGCGTCGTCAGGCCTCGCTCCAGATCAACACGGGCCGGGCGGCTTTCCTGTTCGCGCATCCCAATGACAAAATGGCGTCCATTCATGCCCGGTGCGGTCACATCCCGTTGGGGGCGATGATCCAACTGGCCCGCCCGCTGCAGTTGGCCTCGAAATTGGCCCGCCGGACAGGTGGCGCTTTTCTCAAGCACATCGCCCGTTGGGGGGTCGATCCATTGTTGCGCACCGCCATGAGGTTGTGGACTCCCCAACTCAGTTCGGTACAGAGGCTTCCAGCCCCCGTGTTTGACCAGCGTTTCGACGCCTTGTTCGCGACGCACGCCCAGTCGTTCCCCGTAATTGGTGTCCGGGATGCCCGCTATCTCAACTGGAGGTGGAGTCCCCGGTCGGGAGACAACCCCCAGGTGCTGGTGGATCTGGAAGGGGGGGAATTGCGCGGATATGCCGTCTTTACCACGGATCGTGAAGATATCGTGATCCGCGATTTGTTTCCCGGCCACGACACCCGGGTGATGAACCGGCTGCTGTCGGCTCTGGTGCGCGAGGCGGTCATCGGTGGCATTTCGGAATTGCGGGCGTATTTCCTCGAGGGAAATCCATTGATCGCCCTGCTGCGAAACCGATATTTTTTCCACCGGATGGAGCCGACCACAACCTATGTCTATGTCCCCCCCCGGTCTGCGTTGTATGATGACGTGATCAATCACCGGGCCTGGTTCATGTCTGTGGCCGACCGGGATGTTTGAGCACGAGCCTTCCAGTTCTGCCCTGGAGCAGGTGGGGAGTAAAGCATTGATTCGACGGATACGGGACTTTCTCAAACGGCACCATCCTGCCCAGCGGGTGGATGCGATTGGAGAAGAACAGTCGCTGCTGCTGGCCGGGTTGCTGGATTCCACGCTCATGCTGGACCTCGTCAGTTACCTGGAGAATTCTCTGGGGATCACGATTGGAGAGGATGATCTGATTCCCGAGAACTTCGAGTCGATCTCGGCAATCCATCGCTATCTGCAATCGCGTGGTCTGGCCGATTCCTGAACTTCGTCATGAACACCGGGCTTGGGACCTCCGCCGTCGCGCTTCCCTGGGGGGCGTGGTACTCCGAGACGCTCCTGCCTCTCTCTCTGCCCAACTCGTGGTCTGTCGAGGTCTTGCCGTCCAGTCAACATCCCGGCTGTTCGCCTCGCCAGATCGAGGATGTCCTGGATGCCCCCCTGGCGTTTCCAGCGCTCGACCAGTGGTGTTCGGGCGGCGACCGGGTGGTGATTGCCGTTGATGACATCGCCCGTCCCACCCGGGCGGCTCCGTTGCTCGACGTGCTGCTCAAACGACTGGCGGCACACGGACTGGCATCCTCGCAGGTCTCGATTGTCATCGGAGGAGGAACGCATTCGCCTCCGGATGCCGTGCGCATCGAGGCCAAGCTCGGCACGCGGGTCTGCCGCGAGTGCCGGGTCGAAGTCCACGATCCACACGGAAATCTGGCGGACACCGGCCTTCCCTATGGAGACCGGACGCTGTGGCTCAATCGGACTTTTCTCGAGGCCCCGCTGAAGATCTGTCTGGGGTCGGTGCTGCCCCACCCCTTTGCCGGGTATGGCGGAGGGGCGAAGATGCTCGTGCCCGGGCTCAGCGATGTCCCCACCACCGATCGGACCCACAAGTTTGTATTGCTGGGGCTGCGGGGCGGAACCAATCCCCACCACAACCGCTTTCGAACCGAAATCGAACAGTTGGTCCAACCCCTGGGGCCGATTCTCGCCGTGCAGTGTGTGCCCAATATCCGCCGCGAGACCTGCGCTGTGTTCGCCGGCGACCTGGTGGCCGCCCATCGCGCGGCGTGCGAGTTCGCCGCGCAGACATATGCCACCCCGATTGCCGCGGAATACGACGGTTTGATTCTGAATGCCTATCCCAAGGATGTCGATCTGCTGCAGTCGCAAGGGGCGCTGGTGGCGCTCAAGACGCTGCCCCGTTCGCCCCTGCGCGAGGGGGGGTGGCGGTGCTGACCACCGCCGCCTCGACTGGCGTGGGGGCCCACGAATTGTTCGGTCCCGGCGGACTCAGCCAGAGCCCGCCGCGTCCCCTGCGGGAATTCCGGGGGCGGGAACTGTGGGTGTTCGCCCCGGGATTGAGGCCTGCCGATCTGCGTTGGTACTTCCATGAATCGGTTCGATTCTTTGAAGATCCGGGAAGATTGGTTACCGAACTGCAAGACCGGCTGGGCGCTCAGGCCCGCCTCGGCATTGCCCTGAGTGCCCCCTTGCAACAGTTTGTCGAGGCCCACTGAGCCCCGCGTTGTTGTGGCAGCGCCAGCGGAACACAGACCCACTCAGCGCTCGGGGGGTTCGGTGATCAGCGACAATCCGTCGATCCAGATCTCAAGGGGGGGCGCTCCCCACGAGTCGAACCCCAGAGACAGCCACTGCATCGTTTCCAACGGAACTCCGGTCCGTTGCCAGTGCTCATCACCGGCCAGGGGGATGCGAATGAAAGTCCACCCCTCCCGCGCTTCGGTTTCGGCCGGTTGTCCCACGAGATCAGTCCGGGGACGGTATTCGACTTTGGTTTCGGCCTTCCCAAAGAGAGTCACCAGGGGATTCACATCCTGCCACGCCGGAATGTTCTCGTTCCGGGTTTTCAGCCAGAAGACCAGATGTGTCTTCTGGCTGAGATCCTGATTGGCCTCGTGATCGCGGGGGTATTCGAGAGACACACGCTGGCCGCCATAAGGCTGGACCAGTGCGCGAATCGAGACCTCTCCCGCGATGCGCTGCACGCGATCCTGTTGGAATGTCACCTGCGACTGCGGATCGACAAACCCCCAGCGATCGGGCGAGCCCTCGGTTGGCTCTTCCGAATCCTCCTGGACGACATACAGGTCGCGCCACGCCAGATCCGAGAAGCGTCCGTTGTTCACGGTCAGTCCCACGCGGTGGAAGCCCGGCCGTGAGAACCGGTGCTCGAACTTCGGAACGGTGACCCAGGTTCCCTCTCCCAGAAACCAGCGGAAGGTGAGTGGTTGACCCGCGGGGTCGGCCGAGCCCGAGGCGTCAAACGTCACCAGCTCGCCCACTTTGACTGTCTGGGGAGCCAGCAGCCGGGCCCGGGGAGTGGTGGTGATGTCGGTTCGGGTGTCGTGGTGTTCCACCTGCGTGACACCGCCGGCGTCGACAAATCCACCCAGCCGATTGGCCAGGAACTCGTTTCCGGCGAGGTCCAGCCAGTCGGTATGTTTCGCGTAAATGCCCCAACGGTTTCGTTCCAGCCGGTTCCGTTCAAGAATCCAGTGGTGCGCGCGGAACTTTCTTCCCTTGGTCGACTCGTCGCCAATCAGGGCGATCCCCGCGCCGTTGTTGCCGACGCACCGATTGCCCCGAACCACGGTGTGACTTGAAGGACCGAACATGAAGACAATCCCGGCATGTCCCTGCTCCGGGAGGTGTGGCGAGTTGTGCGGACCATCGGCCAGGCCGTTGTAGCAGGCTTCATTGTCGATCAGCACGGTCTGGTCCGAGGCACCCAGCCAGAACCCATAGCTGCCGTGGTTCGCCTTGTTCCGGATGTAGGTATTCCGGGGAGACCACGCCTCGAAGCAATTGTTGTTGGCGTGCGAGCAATCGTTCTCTTCGAAGTGATTGCCGGTGCTGACCCAGCCGTTGAGCACCCGGATGAAGATGCCATCCCCCCCGTGGGTGCAGTCGTTCCGCACGAACCGGTTGTCGTTGGAACCGCTTTCAATCAGTACTGAGGTCGAGTCGCGGGCATGCACTTCGCCGGGATCCTTGCGGATGCCATGGCTCAGCACGTTGTCTTGCACGAGATTGCGGGAGGCGTGCCACAGTTTCAGGCAGGTGTTCGAGGTGTGGGAAAAGTCGTTGTGAATCAGGGTGTTGAGGTCCGAGTCGACCAGCACACAGGCGTCCCAGACATGGTTCGCCCGATTCCGTTCGAGGCGCAGTCCCTGGCACCGTTCGAGTACGATTCCGCCCCGCCGCCCATTCTCGCCCCACCCAAACGCGGGATCATGGAAGTTGTTGGAGAAATCGCACCCCTCGATGCGGCACTGCTGACAGTCGGTCAGCCGCAACCCGGTTTCGAACCCCCGGGCCCGCACGTTCCGCAATGTCACGCCGCGCACCCCCTGGGCAAACACCCCCGTCCCCTGGAACGAGGCGGGGTTCGCCTGGCCGGGCCCCACCAGCCACGCGTCGGTTCCGTCGACAGTGATGTGGGACGCCTTGATGACCAACGCCCCATAGGTCTTGCCCGGTTCAAGGCGGGTGTCGGTGGAGATCTCCAACACCGGGATGTCGGGCTCGGCGGCGGAGACCTCCGGGGGGGACAGCAGGGGCTGACCCAGCAGGAACCACAGGGGGGACAGGACGCAAATCAAGTGGAAAGTCTGGGGAATCATGAGTGTGCCGACAGGGGGAAAAAGCGAGCGGTTGGATTCCTGGAATTGATCTGGCGGATGGTACTGCATCGTCGGTTCTTCGCGCGACACCGGGCTTCTGTTCTGATGTATCGTGGCGGTTTTCCTGAGGAATCGGCGACTAACAATCAGCGGGATTGTCACTGTCTGAACAGACAACTATTCTGCGGCGGGCGGAGTGAGTGGGGGGTTCCCCAACCGGCTGGCCTGATGCCAAGAGATGTTTCTCTCCGACGTGTCGTTCCTCGATCCATATTCCAAGGGAGTCTGTGCATGAGTCGCCGTTGGCTGGCCCTCGCGGGTCTCGTTGTTGCTGTAGTGGTCGCCGGTGCCCCCCAGGGATTTGCTCAGGGTCAGGGCCGGGGCGGTTTCGGGGGTGGCGGAGGATTTGGCCGGGGAATGGGCATGCTGGGGCAGGGAGGTCCGTTGGCCCTCGCCCTGATGGAACCGGTGCAGAAGGAAATCGGCCTGGCCGCTGATGGACCCGAAGTCGCCGAGCTGAAGAAGCTCCAGGAGGCGATGGGGAAGGAAATGCAGGAAGCGATGGGGAAGATCACGGGCGGTGACCCGATGGCCTTTTTCTCGGCTCAGGGGGAAGAACGCCAGAAAATGATGACCGCCATGAGTGACACGACCTCCAAGCTGACCACCAAGTACTCGGGCGACGCCAAGAAGATCCTCAGTGCCGACCAATACAAGCGGGTTCAGCAGATTGGCTGGCAAATGGCCGGCATGCAGGCCCTCTCGGACCCCGACCTGATCAAGGCACTGGAGTTGAAGAAGGAACAGCAGGAGAAGATCAGCGCCGCCAACACCGACTTCGGCAACAAGCAGCGGGAGATGTTCCAGGCGATGTTCGCCGGTGGCGGTGGTGGTGACCGCGAGGAAATGCAGAAGAAGATGGCCGAACTCGGTACCGGCCGCGACAAGGCCATCAACGACACACTGACCGACGATCAAAAGGCCAAGTTCAAGGACCTCAAGGGAAAAGAGTTTGACGTCGCCACCCTGCGTCCGCAGGGACGCGGAGGCTTCGGCGGTGGATTTGGCGGCGGTGGCGGCGGTGGTGGTGGCCGGGGTGGTCGTCCCAATCGTCCCGCGGAAGAGAAGAAGGAATAGCCTCTGTCGGCGCACCGGCCGAATCCATTTCGAATGCGCTTTCCGACCCGCGGTCCTTCGGGAACTGCGGGTCGTTTGCTGCGCACAGCTTGCCTGATGAAAAGCCTGAGCCCCGCTGACCAATCCCCGCGACCCGTGTGGTGAGCGTGCCCCCCGAAAACGCCGCTGGGCCCAGCGTCGGCCAGTGGATCCCGTGACACAATCCCCAAGCCCGATCACGGCAGCATGGCAATTCCCCCGGAATTGGGTTCCAATCGCCTGATGTCTCCCCAACCTCCCGGCTCGCCTGCTTTTCCGGAATCGTCTCCCCCCCCACGCTCGGCTCATGTGCCGGTTTTGCTGCGTGAGGTTCTCCAGGTTCTCGAACTTGCCCCAGATCTCAAGGTTGTGGATGGCACCCTGGGAGGAGGGGGACACAGCAAGGCGATCCTGCAGCGGATTGGACCCACCGGTCGGCTGATCGCTCTTGACCGCGATGCCCGGATGGTGGATCTTTCCGGCCCGCGGATCGCGGGACCCAATGTTCACGTCGTTCACGCCCCCTACTCCCATCTCCCGCGCGTTCTGACCGATCTGAATCTCGGACCGGTCGATCGCATCCTGCTCGATCTCGGTTGGTGTTCCGACCAACTGGCCGATCCGGAACGCGGCTTCAGTTTCCAGGTCAACAGTCCCCTCGATCTGCGGTACGACACCACCACCGGGCAGCCCGCCTGGAAGTGGCTCGCCACCGTGACCGAGGACCAATTGGCCCACGTCATTTTCGAGTTTGGCGAAGACCATCTGGCCCGCCAACACGCGCGGCGGATCGTCGCCTTCCGCCAACAACAACCTCTCCAGACCACCTTCGACCTGGTGGCCGCCATCACGGGTCAACCAGCTCCCTGGCGCGGCACGGGTCCTGACAGCCGTCATCCTGCCACCCAGGTCTTCCAGGCACTGCGCATTGCCGTCAACCAGGAACTGGAACAATTGCACGAGGCACTCCACGGAGTGTGTGACTCATGTCTGAAACCGCACGGGATCCTGGCAGTCCTCAGCTTCCACTCTCTGGAAGACCGGATGGTCAAGCAGGCGTTCCGCGACCCGACCCGCTGGGAGGGACTCCTGTCGAAACCCCTCTCGGCCTCCCCCGCCGAACAGCGGCTCAACCCCCGCTCGCGGACAGCGCTCCTCCGCGCCGCGAGAAAGAAGCCCTCCCCCGCACCCCGTCCCTCGACCGACCCCTCCCCCGCGCCGTAGTCCCCCCGGGGCCCGCCGTCGCCGGACCCGCCGCGACGGCCGGTCCCCCGACGGCAACTGCCAGTCCTCCCACGGTCACCTCCCGCGCCCCCATCCCTCCTGGCGCTCTGGCGAAAGCTGCCCCAGAGAAGCGGCCCGAGCCGGTGGCTCCTCCCGCCGACTGGAGTGCTGGCCAACCCAGCGGCCGCTCTTGGGCCAAAATGGCGGCCGTCGGCGTGGCGCTCACCCTCACCCTCACCGCCGGGGGCCTGGCCTGGAAGACGTACCTGCCTGAATACTTCCCCGGTGGTCTGACCGATGCCACCGAGCTCGCTGACAACTCGTCTGAGACCACCGGCGACTCCGAGGCAGCGTCCGACGCCGAGGAGGCAACGGCCGACACCGGCTCTCACCGCCCGACGGCCGACTCGGTCGTCGACGATCTCTTCGAGACCGAAGACGAGGTCCCGCAGGTTCGTCAGGCGTCGGCCGAGGTCCCCGGGCGCGGTTCCCAACGCCGCGTAGTGATGCCGGAGGACGCGAGTGACGTCCCGGACTCCGACGAATTCGACAGTCTGGCTTCGGGCGACGACCTGCAGGAAGAACCGGTTCTGTCCGCCCAGTCGGAGCCGGAAGAGGACTCGGACCTGGTCGAGGAAGCGGTTCCCCCGCGCAGCCTGTCGCACGAGACACCGACATTTGACACTGTGGATGAGTCCGATCTCGACAACGATTCTTCGCCCCCGCTCACGATTCGGCGAGGCCCCGCGTTCACACCTCCGGGCGAATTCTCCGAAGAAGAGGACGTACTCGACGCACCGCAGGGAACCGAAACCGAAGAACCCCCCGCACTCCGGTTTGGCCGGGATGCGGTCGAGCCCAAAGAACCCGAGGCACCGGCCGTCGAATTGGCTGTTCCCCAACGTGGTCGCGGAGAGCCTGCGCCCGCGACCCTCGCGGGGGCCCAGAGTGAAGTGCTGGATCCCGAAGACGAGCTCGAAGGATACGTCGAGGTCGCTCCCACCGAGAGACGGGCGCTCAGCAAGACCCAGGTCCGCCGGCCCACCGAGGCCGAGTTGGCCGAGCAGGCCCGCGACCTGCAAGAGGTCGATCCGGCCGTCAAGATCGTGCCCGGTCGGAAGGCACCCGCCGGAGATGAGCGGGTCGCGATTACGCCGCGCGGTCGCCAGACCCAATCGGCCATCGCACGGACCGAGATCGCGGCCCCGTCCGCTGGTCGCCCGACGACCGCAGGCCGCCCCGGACTGGTCCAGTCGCCATCCCGCTACAAGGTCGAGCCACAAGATACCTACTGGAGCATCTCCAAGAAGGTTTACGGAACCCCTCGTTATTTCCAGGCGCTCTCGGAACACAATCGGGAGCGGATTGCGCATGCTGAGCAATTGCGTCCCGGCGTGGAGCTGGAGACACCTCCTCCCGACGAACTGCAACGGCTCTATGCCAAGTACATCCCGTCGGCGGGGCGCAGCACAGAGCCGACCGAGATGGCCGAGGGAGAGTCTTCCCCGGCGGTCCGGTACGGTATCGCCACGGGAAGTCCTGCCCGCCGGGTCGGGGGACAGGGGATCGAGGCTCCCGCAGGGAATACCACCGCGCCCGACGCAGCCGAATTCCATGGACCCGATGGAGGCTTTTTTGTCGGCCGCGGGGGGGAACCTCTGTACCGGGTGGCGAATGGCGACACCCTCTCGTCGATCGCCCAGCAGCATCTGGGGAAATCCTCCCGGTCGAATGAGTTGTATGAATTGAACCAGGACCGGCTGGCCGATCCGAATCGACTGAAGGTCGGCTCGGTTTTGAAGCTTCCCCAGGACGCCAGCCGGGTTGGCGTGGTCCCGCGCGGCCGCCGGGTCCGATAACCAGAGGACCGGGGGCTGTGTCGGCCCTGGCTGTGGTCCCGAGGTGCTCGTTCGCCCATGTTGGTTCGGTTTCTGACTGGTCTGGCCCTGGTGTTGGCGGTCGCCGTCTGGGGAACCCGGCTGGAAAACCAGAACCGCGAGTTGTCCCGGCAGATCAGCCTGCAGCATTATCGCGCGGGAATTGCGCGGCGGGAGCATGCCCGCGCCAAGTTGCAGGCCGAACAGGCGGGGGCTCCTGCGCGTCTTCTGGACCGGGTTGCAGCCGCACCGGCCGTCGGCGAGCGGTCCCCGGACTAGCGTCCTCCCGGGTTCTCCATGAACGCCCCCCTTCCCATCCCCGTCTCCGCGACGGCCCGGTTGCCTCCCGTGGGTCGTCCGTCGCGCCGGCGGGGCATGCTGGTCGCGTTGGGAATTCTGGCGCTGTTCGGCATCCTCACGACCCGCATCGTCACGCTGCATCTCGAACATGGAGAGCAGCTGCAAGGTCTCGCGCAAAAGCAGAGGATGGTCGAAGAAGAGATCCTCCCCCGTCCGGGAGACCTGCTCGACCGCCAGGGGAGAGTCCTCGCCACCTCGCTGGAGATGCAGAGTCTGTTTGTCGCTCCCCGCCGCATGGCCGACAAGACCCGGTGCGCCCAGCAACTCGCGGAGGTGTTGCGCCTCGATCCGCGGGGGCTCGCCGAGCGGTTCGAAAGTCAGGCTGAGAAGGGGTTTCTCTGGGTGAAACGCCGGCTCAGTCCCGAGGAGGTCGTCGCCGTCCGCCGACTGAAACTTCCCGCCGACACCTGGGGCTTCCGGACCGAGTACCGCCGGTTTCATCCCCAGGGAGTCTGTGCCGCACAGGTGTTGGGCCAGCGGACCATCGATGGAGTGGGGCAGGGGGGAATCGAGCGGGTGTGCGACCAGCGGCTGCGGGGCCAACCCGGGCGGCGCCGGCTCAAGCTCGACGCCCGCGGCCGGGTGCTGGAAGTCCTGCCCGATCCCGAGCATCCCGTTCGCCATGGCGAAAACATCACGCTGGCCCTCGATGTCTACATCCAGCTGCAGGCCGAGCAGGTGCTCGACGAAGTCATGTCCGAGTGGAAGCCGAAGAGCGCGTGTGCCGTGGTCCTCGAACCGCACTCGGGTGATGTCCTGGCGATGGCCTCGCGCCCCACGTACGACCCCGAGCATCCCGAGCGGGCCCCCGCCGACGCCTGGACGAACCGGACCATCCAGGACCAGTACGAGCCCGGCTCGACGTTCAAGCCGCTGATCGTCGCCTGGGGTCTCGACCAGGGGGTGATCCGGCGGGACGAAGTGCTGCACTGCGAGCACGGGGAGTACCGGATGGGGAAACGGCTGCTGCATGACCATCATCCCTACGGCGAGCTCAGCATCGCCGACGTGCTGGCGAAGTCGAGCAACATCGGGATGGCGAAGATTGGCGAACGGCTGACCAACGCGCGGCTGCATGCCGTCACGGTCGCCGCGGGGTTTGGGCGGAAGACGGGCATCGAGTTGCCCGGAGAATCTTCCGGCCGGGTCTGGCCGCTCAAACAGTGGACCCGGTATTCGACCGGATCGATTCCGATGGGGCAGGAATTGACAGCCACGCCGCTGCAGATCGCCAATTCGTTGGCGCTGTTGGCGAATGGAGGTTATCTGGTGACGCCGCATATCCTGCTGCCTCGGGAGGGAGAGGAGACTCGTTCGACGGTGCGAACCCAGGTGATTCAGACCGAAACCGCCGACTGGCTGCGGCGGGGGCCGTTGGTGGACGTGGTGTCGAAGGGAACGGGGAAGAAGGCGGCTCTTCCGGGGTATCGGGTGTTCGGCAAGACGGGGACGGCGCAGAAGGTCGATCCGCAGACCGGAGAGTACTCCCGGCAGTTACACGTGTCGTCGTTTGTGTGTGGTGCTCCGGCCGATCATCCCCGGGCCGTGGTGATTGTGTCGGTGGATGAGCCGTCGGTCTCGGTGAATGGCGAGCACTTCGGCGGCTCGGTCGCCGCCCCGGCCGCCGGCCGGTTGCTGAAAAAGGTGTTGGAGTACCTGCGCGTTGCTCCCGAGGTCAGTCCGAGCCCAGGGATGAACGTCGCCCAGGAACCGGATTTGGACGACTCGCGCCGATCAACGCCTCGAGGACGGTAGGAACCGGTTTTCTCCAGTGCGGCCCTCAGAAATCTCCGACTGTTTCTCCTCCGTTGATCGTCATCCAGGCCTTGAGATTCTGAGGGTCGATGTTCTCGGGAATGAACCGCACCGTACCATCAGCCAGTGCGGCCTGAAAACCACCGAAGTGAAAGCTGCTCAGTCCATCGGGTGCTGCGCTGTGTGGCTGGCGGATGTCGATGTCGCGCGGTTCCGTCCAGTGGACGCCCGAGTGGCGGGCCTCCACCACCATCAGTGTCTGACTCGGACCATCGACAAGATCTTCAACACGAACCGGCTCCCGGGAGTTCAAGGCCGAGCCAGGTCCATCGAGAGCGAGGTAATGCGTTTCTCCGGTCTCCCGTCCCTGCGAATTTGAGGGGCAGGCATAAAAGTCTGGCATGCGGGCCGTGATGGCGAGATTGCCGGGACTGTTCCATGGCTCATTCATCCGGTTGCTGTGATACATGGGGGAGTTCTCGACATACGGCAGAATCAAGACTCGCCAACTGTGCATCGGCTGGCCGTCGGCACTGTATGTCACCGCAGGGGGAAAGACCCCGTAGTGGTCCTGGTAATTCAGCAGTGCGAGTGCGATCAGCCTGAGCTTGCTCTGGCACTCCGCACGGTGCTCTGCTTCATTCCCGCGGAGCAGCGCGGGAATCAACTGAAAACCCAGCAGGCCACCACAGAGCAACAACGCAACCAGGCCAATTCCTCCCCCAGAGAACAGCGCCATCGGCAGTTTGCGGAAAGCCCCACTGGTTCGGACATTCCAAAGATTCCGCCGGCAATGGGGACAATCGGCCGATCCATCCAGAACTTCCGCAGAGCACTCGGGGCACTCCATGAGCGTGTCTCCTTCAGAACAGCGAATGGCCCTTGGAAGAGGACTCTGTGAACAACTGGGCTGGGAATCGCCACGGAAGATGGGACGCGCGCAGCGCTGGCCGGTTCACCCGACTTTGATTGAACCGGTGCCGGAACCCCCCCCCGCGCCACAGGTTCGCTGAGATCAGAATTCGCCAACCATCTCTCCGCCATCAATTGTTGACAATCCCTGCAGAGTCTGGGGATTGAGGCTGTCGGAAATAAATCGCACGGAACCATCCCCCAGCAGGGCGTGAAACCCGCCGAAATGGTAACTGCTCATCCCCTGAGGGCCAGGACCGGTCGTCTGGCTGGGATCGAAGTCCACGGGTTCCGTCCAGCGAATGGCCGTGTTGCTCGCCTCCACCACCAGCAGCGTGTTGCTGGTTCCATCGACAATCTCCCGAATCCCCGCTGGTTTTCGGGAATTCATGATCGATCGCGGACCATCGAGCGCGACGTAATGGGTGTTGCCGGCCAATTTTCCCTGAGGATTCGACGGGCAGGCATACACCACTGGCATGTTCGCCGCTACGGCCAGATTGCCCGGACTGTCCCATGGTTCATTCATGTTGTATTGCGCATACAAAGCAGCCTCGTCGAGATAAGGCAGAATCAGCACGCGCCAACTGTGCATCGGCTTGCCGTTGGAATCAGAGGTGGTCGCAGGAGGAAACGACCCATAGGTATCGTGATAATTGTGCAGTGCGAGACCGATCTGCTTGAGGTTGTTTTTGCACTGCGTGCGCCGGGCCGCCTCCCGCGCCTGCTGCACCGCCGGCAGCAACAGGGCCACCAGGATCCCGCTGCAGAACAACAACGCCATGACCGCCCCTCCGAGGATCAGCACCAGCGGAGCCCATTTGGTTCCCCCGGATGTTTTCGCACGCGGCCGTTCCGACCGCTGCTCGGCCAGGTCCCGGGCGAATTCCTTGACATCGCTCTTGCAGTAGGGACAGATCCGGGTCCCATTGGGAATCGTTTCCGCACACGCCGGGCAATCCATGGTTGGGTCTCATCAAAAGAGGAGAAATGGTTCTGGCACGACTGTGTACTGGCGGGTGGCGCAGATCAGTACTCGCCGACGGTCTCGCCCCCATTGATCGTCAGCAAAGCCTTGAGCGTCTGCGGATTGATGCTGCCCGAGATGAACCGCACGGAACCATCGACGAGCGCTCCCTGAAATCCGCCGGTGTGGAAACTGCTCAGGCCGCCTGGCCCAGGAGTGCCTCCCACGCTGATGTCGAAGTCTTTGGGTTCGGTCCAGTGGATCCCGGAGTTCTGCGCTTCGACCACAATCAACGTCTGGGTGGGACCATCGGCAATGTCTCGGATCCGGGCGGGCTGTTTGGAATTCATCACGGTTCCCGGGCCATCCAGGGCGACGTAGCTGGTGTTCCCCGAAAACGGCCCATTCGGGTTCGAGGCGCAGGCATACACGGCCGGCATGTTCGCCGTGACGGCCAGGTTGCCAGGACTATTCCACGGCTCATTCCTTTTGTACTGCGAAGACATGGGGGCTTGGTCGAGATACGGCAGCAGCAGCACCCGCCAACTGTGCATCGGCTGACCGTCCGAATTGTAGGTAATCGCAGGGGGAAACGATCCGTAGGTGTCGTGGTAGTTGTGCAGGGCGAGGACAATCTGCTTGAGGTTGCCTTTGCACTGCGTCCGCCGGGCCGCCTCCCGCGCCTGCTGAACTGCCGGCAACAGCAGGGCCAGCAGCACCCCACCACACAACAGCAGCGCCCCGATCACCCCGCCCAGGATCAGCACCAGCGGAGTCGACTTGCTTTTTTGCGATTTTGTAGCCCGAGGCCGTTCTGCCCGTTCTTCGGCCATGTCACGGGTGAACTCAGCCACGTTGGTTTTGCAGAACGGGCAGATCTTGGTGTTGTTGGGAATCGTTTCCGCACACGCAGGACAATTCATAATCGGGTCTCAGCAAGAAAAAGGAAATGTGACCGCAGCCCGGAATGTGTTCGTTCTCGTCCCACACCAGACGGTCTGGATAATGGAGACGTCGATTGCCGCGTGATCGTTCCGTGGTCTTAGTATGGTACACGCGGCAGGCCCAGTTTCAAAATCCTTCCACCATTTCGCCGCCGTCAATCGTCATCAAGCCCGGCAGCCCCCGCGAGACGTTCTGGTAGTAAAACATGCGGATGGTTCCATCAGCCAGCATGGCATGGAAACCGTCGGAGTGGTTGCTGCTCAGGCCGTTGGGAGCGAACGAAGTGGCCTGGCGGATATCGAGGTCCTTCGGCTCGGCCCAGTGCATGGCCGGGTCGCGTCCCTCGACAATCACGATGGTCGCGCCCGCTCCATCGACAATGTCCTGCAAGCGGGCGGGCTGCTGCGAATTCATCACCGACTGGGGACCATCGATGGCCACATAATGGGTGGTCCCAAATGAGGCTCCGTCGTCATTTCCGGGACATCGAAACACAGCCGGCGTCATCAGGGTGGCCTGCTTGTTGCCGGGACTGTTCCACGGTTCATTCAGGTTGTAATTCACACGGCCTGCCATTCCCTCCAGATGGGGGAGGATCAACACCCGCCAGCTATGCATCGGCTGACCATCCCTGCTGTAGGTCACAGCGGGAGGAAAGGAACCCTGCATGTTGTGATACGCCTGCAGCGCCCGGGCAATCCTCTGCAGGTTTCCCTCGCACTCCTGCTGCTGAGCGGCCCTTTGGGACGCAAACCTGGCGCGCTCCATCCCCGGAAGAATCAGGCTCGCCAGCCAGACCAGCAACACGAACAACGTCAGTACCAATCCCGTTGTTCCCAGAATGTACATGAGCCGCACCGGCTGCGAGGCCCGACGCACCTTGCGAGTCCCCCGCGCCAGCCGCTCTTCCACCAGATCCCGCTCCGCTGTCGTGATGTTGCGGTGGCAGAACGGGCAGTTGTGTGTCCCGTCGTCGATCGTCTCGGCACAGGCTGGGCATTTCATCGGGAATGGCTCGTGGTCCTGTTCTTCGTGGATTGGTCTGACCCAGACGCCCGCACACGTTCAGCGCTCCACTCCTTCCAACACCGCTGCCGTCGCCCGCTGCCACCCGCGCTGGGCCGACGCAATCCAGCCTCCTCCCAGCACCCGGTCCCCCTCGTACAACACCACCGCCTGCCCGGGGGCCACCCCGAACTGCGGCTGCTCGAAGGTGACCCGAATCGTCTGGTCCTCCCCCCAGGTCACGGTCGCCGCAGCCGCGTCATGTGTGTAGCGGATCTGCGCCCGGCACGAAAATCTCGTTGGCAAACCCTCCACCAGCCAGTTCACCCGGTCGGCGGTCAACTCGTGACAATCGAGATCGGCGCGGGTTCCAATCACCACCCGCCGCGTGGCCGCGTCGAGCGCCACCACGTACCGCGGCTCGCCAAACGCTACCCCCAGGCCCCGCCGTTGCCCGATCGTGAACTTCTCAAACCCATCGTGCTGGCCCACCACCCGCCCCGCCGTATCGACCAGTTCCCCCGCCGTGTCTTGCGGCCCGCGGTACCGCTCGATGAACCCGGCATAGTCCTGGTCGGGAACGAAACAGATCTCCTGGCTGTCGGGCTTGGTGGCGACCCGCAGCCCCGCCCGCTCGGCCAGCGCGCGGATTTCAGGCTTGGTGTGCCCCCCCACGGGAAACAGCACGTTCCGCAGAATCTCGGGGGCGATCCCAAACAGCACGTACGACTGGTCCTTCCCCCGGTCGAGCCCACGCAGCAGGGCAGGGGGGCCGCCAGCGGGGTCGGTCGCGAGCCGGGCGTAGTGCCCGCTGGCGATCCACTCGGCCCCAATCTGCCGGGCGAATTCCCACAGCCGGCCGAACTTCAGCCAGTTGTTGCACATCACGCACGGATTCGGGGTCCGTCCCGCGAGATACTCATCGACGAAGTAATCCTTGATCCGCCCGAACGCGTCCTTGAAGTTCAGGGCGTGGAACGGAATGTCGAGCTGGTCCGCCACCCGGCGGGCGTCGGCCGCATCACTCGCGCTGCAGCACCCCTGCTTGTGCGGGGCGGCATTCACGATCGGCAGGCTGTTCCCCCCGGTCGCGCACGCCTGCTCTTCACTCGCCCCCGAGCGCATGAAGAGCCCAATCACCTCGTGCCCCTGCTCCCGCAGCAGCACCGCCGCGGCCGAGCTGTCGACTCCGCCGCTCATCGCCAGAACCACGCGCGCCATCGGAAACCAATCGCCCCCTGCTTGCTCTGAAACCAACCCCTCGGCCGTACCCCGCCCCACTCAGGCGATCACCGGACGAACCACTTCCCCTTCCACATCGGTCAGCCGGAACCGCCGTCCCTGGTACCGGTACGTCAGCCGTTCGTGGTCGATCCCCAGCAGGTGCAGCATCGTCGCATGCAGGTCATGCACGCTCACCGGGTTCTCGACCACGTTGTAGCCCCACTCGCAAGTCGCCCCATGCGTCACGCCCCCCCGCACGCCTCCCCCCGCCAGCCACATCGAGAAACAGCGCGGGTGATGATCGCGCCCGTAGTCGGTCGCCGTCAGTTTCCCCTGCGAGTAGTTCGTCCGCCCGAACTCACCCCCCCAGACCACCAGCGTCTCGTCGAGCATTCCCCGCTGCTTCAGGTCGCGCAGCAGCGCGGCGGCCGGCTGGTCTGTCTCCCGGCACTGCGTGAGGATCGCGTTCGGCAGGTTGCCGTGCTGGTCCCACCCCTGGTGGTACAACTGGATGAACTTCACCCCCCGCTCGGCCAGACGCCGCGCCAGCAGGCAGTTCGCCGCGAAGGTCCCCGGCTTCGCCACGTCGGGACCGTATAGGTCGAGCACATGCTGCGGCTCACCCGAGAGATCGACCGCTTCGGGCACACTCATCTGCATGCGATACGCCATCTCGTACTGCGCGATCCGCGCTTCGAGTTCGGGATCCTGCAGATCCTCGCGGGCGGTCTCGTGCAGTTGCTTCAGACTGTCGAGCATCCGCCGCCGCTGCCCCGCCTCGACGCCGGGGGGATTGTCAAGATACAGCACCGGTTCTTTCCCCGAGCGGAACTGCACTCCCTGATGACGCGAGGGAAGCCAGCCGCTTCCCCACAGCCGCGAGTACAACGGCTGATCGGCCTTCCCCTTGGTGATCAGCACCACAAACGCCGGGAGGTTGTCGTTGTCGCTACCGAGGCCGTAGTGCACCCAGGCCCCAATGCTGGGCCGCCCCGAGATCTGCGACCCGGTCTGCAGGAAGGTGATGGCCGGGTCGTGGTTGATCGCGTCGGTGTGCAGCGAGCGAATCACCGCCATCTCGTCGGCCATGCCGGCGGTGTAGGGGAGCAGTTCGCTGTACCAGGTTCCCCCCGCCCCATGCTGGGCGAACTTGAAGATCGAGCCCGCCATCGGCAGCGACGCCTGGCTGCCGGTCATCCCGGTCAGCCGCTGCCCCTGCCGCACCGAGTCGGGCAGTTGCTGGCCATTCTGTTCCACCAACAGCGGCTTGTAGTCGAACGTCTCGAGTTGCGACGGCCCCCCCGACTGGAACAGATAAATCACCCGCTTGGCCTTCGCGGGGTGATGCAGTTCGGTCAGCACCCCCCGCTCGGCGGCCGAGACGCCCGGCCCACGCCCCAGCATGTCGGCCAGGGCCAGTGAGCCCAGTCCCAGGCCGAACCGCTGCAGAAACTCACGCCGGTTCGAACCGGGGGCGGGCAGGGCCAGTTGGCCGACAGGGGCAATTCTTGAAGGGGCAGACATCGCGGCACACTCAGGCGGACAGCGGCGGACAACAGGGTCAAGGTTCAGACACGCAACGCAGGGGGCCAGTTCACGCGGTGCAGGTCACCGCCCCCGGTGCACTCACGCCAGCAATTCGGGGACGATCTGGGCTCCCGTCACTTCGGCATCGCTCAGGCTCGCCTCGCGTCCCTCGTGCGGGAAGGTCAGTTTGCGGTGATCGAGTCCCAGCGTGTCGAGCAGGGTCGCATGCAGGTCGTGCACGGTCACCACCTTGTCGACCGATTTGTAGGCGAAGTCGTCGGTCCCGCCGTGGACGTATCCCCGTTTGAAACCCCCGCCCGCGACCCACAGCGAAAAGGCGTGGCGGTTGTGGTCGCGGCCGTCGGTCCCCTGCGAGACCGGCAGCCGGCCGAATTCCCCCGTCCAGATCACAATCGTCGAGTCGAGCAGGCCCCGCTGTTTCAGGTCGGTCACCAGGGCGGCACTCGGCTGATCCGACATCGCACACAGCGACTTGAGGCTGTCGGCGTTCTTGCTGTGGGTGTCCCACGGTTGGCCGTTGTGCACCAGTTGCACAAACCGCACCCCCTTCTCGACCAGCCGGCGGGCCAGCAGACAGCGGGCGCCGTACTCGGCGGTCGCTGGGTTGTCGAGCCCGTAGAGGGCGCGGGTTTCCGCGGTCTCTCCCGAGAGATCGGCCACCTCGGGTACCGCCGACTGCATGCGGGCGGCAATTTCAAAATTCCGCAGGCGAGCCGCCAGCTCGGTGCTCTCGGGGTACTTCGCGAGGTGCCGGCGGTTGAGCGCCTCGAGGAAATCGAGTTGTCCCCGCCGTCGATCGGCAGAGACTCCCTCCGGCAGTGTCAGGTTGTGGACGGGCGACGATCCCGAACGGAACATCGTCCCCTGGGTGATCGCGGGGAGGAAGCCGGCCGACCAGTTCTTGTCGCCATCCACCGGCAGTCCTTTGGGATCCGACAAGACCACGTAGCCCGGCAGATTCTCGTTGGCGGTCCCCAGGGCGTAATTCACCCACGAGCCCCAGACGGGCAGACCGGCGAAGATCTTGCCCGAGTGAATGAGCCGCAGGGCCGCCTCATGGTCGACCGACTCGGTGTTCATCGAGCGGATGAGAGTCAGGTCGTCGGCGATCCCCCCCAGGTGCGGCAGCAGCTCGCACAGTTCCATCCCGCATTCGCCCTGCTTCTGGAACTTGTAGGGGCTGCCCAGCACATTCCCCTTCTCCTTGTCGAAGTGGGCCTCGACCTCCCCCGCGGGGTAGGGCATGCCGCTGTACTTGTTGAGATCGGGCTTGGGATCGAACAGATCCATCTGGCTCGGGCCGCCATGCTGGAACAGGCAGATCACCGCCTTGGCCCGCCCCTTGCCGGTCTCGGCGGGATGCCGCTTTCCCTCGGCCGCTTCGGCCGAGCTGCGGACCAACAGGTCGGCCAAGGCGAGCGAACCCAGGCTGCCGGCGTAGCTCCCCAGCCAGGCCCGCCGGTTCAGCAGCCACTCGTCGCGGATCATCCCGAACATCGTTCCTGCACCTCGACCGAGGAAACTTCGCGGAGAGAATCGCGTGCGGCCTGTTCGTTCCCCACGCCAGGCCCACGCTCAACCCGCTCTCGATTCTACCCCATCACTGGACGCCTGTCAGTCGAGTCGATCCGGTTTTCCAGCCCGGTGGGCCCCTGCATCGCCGCACGGAGAGTCGGGCCCTCGCGGCTCTCAGTCCCATCGTCAATCCCCGACGGGACCAGTACACTTTCGGTCAGATCTACTGTCGAACCGATCCGACGTTCGTCCAGAGGAACTTCCCATGCCGCTGCTGAGTGTTTCCCGAC
>CAIOTJ010000095.1 GCA_903861195.1 uncultured Planctomycetaceae bacterium
ATGGAAGCGGGCCCAGGAATTCCACACGCGGAACTCGATCTCGGCGGCCGATCTCGACCTGGCCCGGGCCAACTGGCAGGCCGCCCAGGCGGCGGTCTCGGTGGCCGAGGCGTCTCTCGAGCAGGCCAAGGCCAGCCTGCACGAGGCCGAGATCAACCTCGGCTACTGCACCATTCGCTCCCCTGTGAAGGGGGTCATCATCGACCGGCGGGTCAATGTGGGGCAGACGGTGGTCGCCAGCCTGAATGCCCCCAGCCTGTTCCTGATCGCCAAGGACCTGCGGCGGCTGCAGGTCTGGGCCTCGGTCAATGAGGCCGACATCGGCCAGATTTACGTGGGACAGGGGGTCAAGTTCACTGTCGACGCCCGCCCCAATGAAGTCTTCCGCGGCACCGTCTCGCAAATCCGCCTGAATGCCACGATGACGCAAAACGTGGTCACCTACACCGTGGTCGTCAGCACCGACAACAGCGAATTGCGGTTGCTCCCCTATTTGACCGCCACCCTGCAGTTCGAGCGGGAGTCGCGCCGCGATGTGCTGACGGTTCCCAATGTGGCATTGCGATGGCAGCCCCGCAGTGGCCCGACCGGGGGCGCAGTCGCCACCGCCAATGGCGGTACGAAAGGAGACTCGGGAGGGGGCGGCCCCGGAAAAGCCGCGGGCGCGGGACGCGACCCTAAAACGGGGCGAGTCTGGATCCGCGAGAAAGACGCCGTACGCCCCATCGACGTCCAGGTCGGGCTGACCGACGGTGTGGTGACCGAAGTCGAGGGAGCGGGACTTTCTGAGGGCATGGTGGTGATCGTGGCGGATGTCCTGCTCGAATCCTCCGGCCCCTCCAGTCCGTTCGCCCCCAAAACTCAGGGAGGATCGTCTCCCGCCGGCGGGACCAAAGCCGGAGGGCGCGCCCCATGAGTCCCACCCCCCTCACTCCGCCAGTGGCCCAGACAGCGCTCCAGACCGCCGAGCCGCTTATTTTGCTCTCGGAGATCACCAAGACCTACGAGATGGGGGAGGTGGCGGTCCCCGTGCTGCAGGGAATCTCGTTGACGATCCGCCCGGGCGAGTACGTGGCGCTGATGGGGTCTTCCGGCTCGGGCAAGACCACGCTGATGAATCTGCTGGGGTGCCTCGACCGGCCCACCTCGGGCAGTTACCGCTTCGAGGGAATCGAACTGGCCGAGGCTACCGCCGATGAGCGGGCCAGAATCCGCAACACCCGGCTGGGGTTTGTTTTCCAGAGTTTTAACCTGCTCTCGCGGACCTCGGCCCTGCAAAACGTGTTGCTGCCGTTTGAGTATGCCGCGAAGGCTGTGCCCGACGCCCGGCAAGAGGCGCGGGGAATCGCCTTGCTCGAGCGGGTGGGGCTGGGACAGCGGCTCGACCATGAACCGGCGCAAATGTCGGGGGGACAGCAGCAGCGGGTGGCGATCGCCCGGGCCCTGGTGAATCATCCTCCCTTGCTGCTGGCCGACGAACCAACTGGAAATCTCGACTCGAAGACCAGTGCCGAGATTCTCGACATGTTCGACCAACTGCATGCCGAGGGAATCACCATTGTGCTGGTGACGCATGATCCCGAGGTTGGGGCCCGGGCGCAGCGGGTGGTGCGGCTGAAGGACGGTCTGGTCGAATCGGATGGGCCATCCCCCCTGCGCATGGCGCGTGAACAGGCGCGGGCCGCGACACAGGCTCGCGACGCGGCCGCCGCGGAGCAGGCTGGGTGCGCCGAGCCACCTCCGGCAACCGCCGCCAACCTGTCGGCCGCATCGACCACCACCCGTGACGGGCTGGACCCAACGACCGGCTCGTCCCTGCCGGGGGGCCTCCCCTGGATGCCGCGCAGCCTGCAGACCGCCTTCAAGGCGTTGCGTCGCAATTCGCTGCGGTCGGGGCTGACGATGCTGGGAATTGTGATCGGAGTCGCGGCGGTGATCGCGATGATGGAGATTGGCGAAGGTTCCAACAAGGCGATCCAGAAGACCATCGCCAGCATGGGGGCCAACAACCTGCTGATCATGCCGGGGGCCGCCTCGAGCGGCGGGGTGACATTTGGCGGGGGCAGCAGCCTGACATTGACGCCGCGCGACTGCGTCGAGGTCCTGCGGCAAGTGCCGTCGGTCACCCAGGCGGCCCCCATCGTGCGGGCCCGAACGCAGATCATCTACAAAAACCGCAACTGGGTGCCGGTCTACATCTATGGGACCAGTCCCGAGTTCCTCGATGTGCGCGACTGGCAAGAGCTGGAACTGGGGGAGATGTTCGGCGAGCGGGAGGTGCGCAATGGCAGCCAGGTGTGCGTGGTGGGGCAGACCATCGTCCGCGAGTTGTTCCGGGGGGAATCGCCGGTCGGCGAAGAACTGCGCATCCAGAACGTCGCGTTCCGGGTGATTGGAGTGCTGCGCCGCAAGGGAGCCAACATGACGGGGGTCGATCAGGATGACATCGTGCTGGCGCCGTGGACGGCGATCAAATCCCGGGTCGCGGCCACCTCGGCCACCACCGTCAACCAGAGCGTGCCGGCGGGGGCCGACAGTCTGCAGAAGGTAAATACCCTGAACCGGCTGTATCCGGGGGCGAGCCCGCTGTATCCGGTCCCCTCGATCACCCAGCAGGCCAACACTCCGCAGCCGGTCCGATTCACCAATATTGACCAGATCCTGGTGAGAGTATCGAGCGCGGCGGAAGTTCCCGATGCGATCGCGCAGATCAAGGGGGTGATCCGCGAGCAGCACCGGTTGCGGCGGAACCAGCCTGACGACTTCAACATCCGCGACATGGCCGAGGCGAACAAGGCGCTGACCGCCACGACGGAAACCATGGGGACCTTGTTGATGTGGGTGGCCCTGATCTCGCTGATCGTGGGGGGCGTGGGGATCATGAACATCATGCTGGTCTCGGTGACCGAGCGGACGCGGGAGATTGGACTGCGGATGGCGATTGGGGCCCGCGGGGGAGATATTCTCGATCAGTTTCTCGTGGAGGCGGTGGTGCTCTGCCTCGCGGGGGGCGCGCTGGGCATCGCCCTGGGGCGGGGAAGTTCGATTCTCGTACGCGAGTTGCTGGAGTGGCCGACCGAACTGGCCCCCGGGGCGATGATCGCCTCGGTCTTCGTCTCGCTGACGGTGGGACTGGTGTTTGGGTTCTACCCCGCCTGGAAAGCGTCGCGGCTGGACCCCATCACGGCGTTGCGGTTTGAGTGAGGTCGCTGCGGGCTGTCTGGCGTTCGACTTCTTGAGCCTGCCGGCTGTCGGTGGTCGTCGCCGTGCGCGGGGTTGAATTCTCCCGGATCGGGGAAGAGTTCGACACGACCCCCCTCACGGTTTCTGTGCGTCAAACAGCAAACCGCACTCCTTGCCGCCAATCCATGACGGCGCCGGGCCCGGCGGGGCACCAACGGCACGCTCTTTCGCACACCGGTCTCTCAGAAAGTTCTTGAGACGGCCTGGGGGACGTTCGGACGATTCGTCTTGTGGGTGAGCGCGCGCAATGCGCCAGGGAATGGGGTGTCGGCTGGGAACTCTTGGCAAGAGAGATGTTGATGAATCCTGTTGATCCCGCGGCGGTGGTCATCCGGGTGGGAACTCCCGAGTGGGCGGCTCTGAATCAGCGCTGTTTCGAGTTGATTTTCGTAAGAATCGCGAAGGACTCCCGGAAGTTGAGATGCGGGAGCTGACCGCGCTGGATCAGTCTGCTGACCGGGCGATTGGCGAGGCTTTTCCCTGCCCGCCGGCACTCAAAGAAGTCTCGCCGAAACTGGACCAGATCTACGATCCAACGTGATGGATTGGCCTCGACCGTTTGAGATCGTTGTCGGTTTCGCCGGTTCGCGTTCACGGTCCGGCTCGCGATTCCAGTCAAGCCAGGTGCAAGCCGTTTCCGCGGGATGAGTTCTGTTGTCGATGTGTTTCTTGCCTTTCTCGGGAACGGCGGTCTCCCAAGGGGGCTGACTCCTTCTCGGTAGATCACTTTCTCAGTAGATCACTTTGTTTCCAGAGTCCAGATGTCGCCGCAAGGACGGTCCTATGAAAACCTGGTGGATTCATGTTTGTGCGGCAATTCCCTCAAGCAGGATGTCACCGGCCTGATGAATCCCAATGAGGCTGGATACGGTGCGCATCTCCGAATCGACGCCGATGGTCGAGTTGTGAGTGACACTCCCAAGGGGAGTGACGTCGTTGACATTTTGATGCTGGATGAATCAGAGATCCGACAGATGTGACTTTTGGTGTTGAAAATCATTCAGGCCAAGATCGACTTTCCGGACCATCCCTCCATCGATGCCGTGTTTCGTCACTGGTTCAGCGACCCCGACGACTTGCCCGATCTGTCCCGACTCTCCTCTCCCGGGGGGGAATTCCCGACCGGGCGGGGATTGCCAACTGCCATTTCAGTCGCCGGTCTCGGGGCGACTTGCCCGAGCTCTGCTGAGTTCCGCCCAGGGACTGGGCTCGGCCGCCGATCTGGGCAGCCCCTCGACAGAGGGCCAGGCGGAATGCTGCCAGCCGTCCACGGGGGTTGGGAACACGCGGCAGAACTTCTCTCGGTCCAGTGGGCTGGAATTGCCGATGGATCAAGCGGGGTTTATGATTTGTGGATGTGTCACGGACGAGGACGGTTTCCGGCGGACCCTGGTGGAAGGTTGAGCGATGTCTGTGCCCCGATCTGCGATGGCCTGCGGTCACCCCCGGTTGTCCCGGCGTTCTGCCGTGCAGGCCGGTGCGGTGGGACTGCTGGGGCTGGGGACCAATCACCTGCAGGCTCTGCGGGAAGCCCGGGCGGCCGAAGTGGCCGGCGGGACTCCGGCCCGGGCCCGTTCGGTGATCTACATCTTTCTGTCGGGTGGGCTGGGTCAGCACGACAGCTTCGACATGAAGCCCGAGGCCCCGGCGGAGGTGCGGGGGGAATTCCGCCCCATCGACACCAACACGCCCGGGCTGCAGATCTGCGAACATCTGCCGCTCTTGGCCCAGCGAAGCCACCTCTGGGGTTTGTGCCGGTCGTTGGCCCACCCCAGCAACGACCACTCGGCCGGGCATCACATCATGCTGACCGGGCGGACGATGCTGCCCCCCGGCTTTAATTCGTCGGTGCCGATGCCCACCGACTGGCCGGCCATCGCCGCCATCGCGGGGGGTGTCACGCAGCCCCGCAACAACCTGCCCCCCGCCGTGGTGCTACCCGAGAAGCTGGTGCACTACTCGAAACGGGTCATTCCAGGACAGTTTGCCGGTTTGATGGGGGCCCGCCGCGATCCCTGGTTCATCGAAAGTTCTCCTTACAACTCGCTGGGGTATGGAGCGTACCCCGAGTATGAATTTGATCACCAGGATCGGCCGAACATGCCCCGGCGGACGGCGTTTCAGGCGCCAAGCCTGTCGTTGCCGGAGGGATTTGGAGAGCGCCGGCTGAGCGACCGTCTGGCCTTGCTGGGGCAGATCGACCGGCAGCGGGCTGACCTCGAGCGGCAGGCCCAGATTGAATCGTTCGATCGCTACCGCCAGGGGGCGATTTCGCTACTGACCGACCAGCGGATCCGGCAGGCGATTGATGTCACCCAGGCCACCGCTGAACAACAGGAGCGGTACGGGAAGAATTCGTTTGGCTGGTCGTTGCTGATGGCCCGCCGCCTGGTGGAGGCGGGGGTCAATCTGGTGCAGGTGAACCTGGGGAACAACGAGACCTGGGACACGCACGGGGAAATGTTCCCCCACCTCAAAGAGATGCTGTTTCCACCGACCGACAAGGCGCTCTCGGCCCTGCTGGACGACCTGTACGACAGTGGGCTGCTGGACTCGACCCTGATTGTGATGGCGGGTGAGTTTGGCCGGACCCCGAAGATTTCGCACCTGCCCCAGCACTACAAGCTGCCGGGGCGGGACCACTGGGGAGCGGTCCAGACAGTGTTTTTCGCGGGGGGTGGGGTGCGAGGGGGGACGGTGGTTGGTTCGACCGACAAGCTGGGGGCGTACCCGGCGGCGCATCCGCAGCGACCCGAGAACATGGCGGCCACCATTTACAGTGCCCTGGGACTGCCGGAGACAACCGCCTGGTTCGACGAAACCGGGCGACCGAACCACATTTATTACGGAGACCCTATTGCGGGCCTGACCTGAGCCGCCGGGGGCGGGTTGGTCTCTGCGGGGGAGGGCTGCGGAGGCTTGACGCCCGCACAGGTGGTGAGGGTGGTCCAGCGACCATCCAGCCGACCGATGAGGGGGTTGGAATCCCCACCACAGGCTGGGAAAACCCGGGACAGAACCGTCCGCTGGTGAACAGATCGGCTGTGCCGGCTGGAATTTCCCCGCGCAACTTGACAGTTGGATCGTCCACCTGTAGCTTTATTACGAGAGATTCGAGGTGAGTTGGGCGAGCAACGGGCTCGGCCAACGGGCGATGAATTTTGACGTCTTTGGTCGACGTGTGTGAACCAAGGTTGTAAATCTTCAGTTCGTTTCACCAAGAAGGCTCTTCAACCAGAGAATTCTGAACGCAGAAGTCTCTACACAGAATTCTCTGCACAGAGAACGTTGCCAAGACACGTCAGGCTTCGCTCGGAAGCGAGCTGGCACACCGAGGACGACCGTATGTAGTCGAGATGGAACGGCCTTCGGGCCGCCCAATTCTGGTCGCCTGCGACAGGGGGGATAGTGCCGGTCCACCACATGGACTGGGTTCTGTCCGTGTTGGCGTGGCGGTCTCTGGCGGAGAGTCGGCGAGTTGCCTGTGGGAGCTCGACTCCCGCCTTTTTTGTTGGCGGAGCGGACGAAGGACTGAAGAAGATCATGAACGACGCCGAAGTGCTGCGGACGGTCGACGCGATCCATCGCGACAAGAACATCGACAAAGAGATTGTGTTCGAAGTACTCGAACAGGCAATCTTGTCGGCGGCGCGCAAGCATTACGGCGAAGAGATCCCCCTCGAGTCAAAAATCGACCGGATCACAGGTCACACGACGGTGATCAAAGAGGGGGCTCCGATTGATTCGGAGCAGTTGGGAGAGATCCTGGGGCGGATCTCGGCGCAAAGCGCCAAGCAGGTGATGATCCAGAAGATCCGCGAAGCGGAACGTGATGCCCTGTTTGACGAATACCTGTCAATGCGGGGTTCGCTGGTCAATGGCACGATCACCCGGTTCGAGGGTTCGACCGCGGCGGTGAACCTGGGGAAGGTCGAGGGGATTCTCCCCAAGAGTGAGCAAATTCCCGGGGAATCGTTCCGGGTGGGTGAGCGGGTGCGGGCCGTTGTTTTGGAAGTGCGCAAAGCGGGTGCCCGGGTGCGGATCGTGCTGTCTCGCGTGCATCCCGACCTGGTGCGTCGTCTGTTTGAAATTGAGATTCCCGAGATCAGTGAGCAGGTGATTGAGATCCGTTCGCTGGCGCGCGAGGCGGGCTATCGGTCCAAAGTGGCCGTCTCTTGCCTGGATCAGAAAATTGACGCGGTCGGTGCCTGCGTAGGGGTCCGGGGTTCGCGCATCAAGAATATCGTCGAGGAATTGGCGGGCGAGCGGATTGACATTGTCCGCTGGAACGATTCGCTGCAGGTGCTGGTTCCCAACGCCCTCCAGCCGGCTGAAGTGGAAGAGGTCATTCTCTGCCCGATGCTGGGCCGGGTGATTGTCCTGGTGAAGGATGACCAGCTGTCTCTGGCGATTGGCAAGCGGGGCCAGAATGTGCGGCTGGCGTCGAAGTTGGTCGGCTGGGACATCGACATCATGACCCGCGACGAGCTGAACGAAAAGCTCGACAAATCTCTCGAGGCCTTCAGCTCGATTCCGGGGGCACCCCCCGAGATGGCCGAGAACCTCATCGAACAGGGCTTTTTCACCTTCGACGACCTGTCGGTCATCGAGCTCGACCAACTGGCGGAACTCTCGGGGTTGAGCGAAGACGAATGCATGGGGGTGGTCGAATACGCCGAACAGGAAGCTGAGCGGCTCGAGGCGGAGCAGGCCGCCCAGAAAGCCGCGGGTACGCTCCCTCCCCGGTCCCCCGCGCGGACGCCCGGAGGAAAGACAGCCGTGATCGAGGAGCCTCCTGTG
The DNA here is from genome assembly GCA_903861195.1 of uncultured Planctomycetaceae bacterium. Classification (GTDB taxonomy): domain Bacteria; phylum Planctomycetota; class Planctomycetia; order Planctomycetales; family Planctomycetaceae; genus UBA10511. Next base: position 8,044 of record CAIOTJ010000095.1, read on the forward strand.
GAGGACCTGGAATCCACACCCGCTCCCGAGGCAGAAGAGGCGGTGGTACCCGCCGCTGGACCAGACACAACCACTGTGGAGGAGAGTTCGAATGAGGGGGGGGCGGCGGCCAGTCACTAACAGCAGTCACTGAGAACAGGATGGGGGAAGGCCCTGTGGGCTTTCAGCAACAGACCCTGCGGGGGCTTGGCCCAGAAGACCCTCCGGACCAAAAGTCGAGACACCCTGCTGCCGGATCACTCCGGATGCTTGATGGATGATCTCAAGTCGCGGATCGAAGACAGATCCAGCAGCTTGCGGGATCGATCCCGACGGCAGAGCGGGACTGGCTTGGGCATTTGGGAAGAAAACGCAACGAGAGACTCGCCGAGAGACTCGCCGAGAGATTCGCATCGAGCAGTGGAAAGCTGTCGGCCCCATGCGGGGACGAATTTCATCTCGACCACGCGACATTCGGGGCGAATGATGGGAAGTGGCGAACGAAAGCGAGGGATGTCAGTCATCCAGCCTTCCGTTCGTCCCGCACGAGGCCGTGGGTCTCGGGTGTGCTGGGTGAAGATTGCCGGTTGATCATTCGACTCTGTGGTGCAGTGCACGGTTCTGTGGTGCAGTTCACGGTTCTGTGGTGCAGTGCACGGTGGCCAATGTTCAGCGGCGATGGTTCATCGCTGTAGATTCGCACTGGGGACATTGTCCTTGTGCGTTGCAGTGACGAGCCTTGCAACGCCCAGCCAGGCAACGCGATGCCGTAGATTGAGGTGGCCCTGTCGGTTTACGAACCGCGGGGTCTTGAGGCCCCCTGGGAGACAGGCTGTTGAAGATTCGGATTTTTTCGCTTGCCAAAGAACTCGAGATGGACAGCAAAGTCCTGATCGGGTGGTGTCAGAAGCTGGGCATCGACCTGAAGGACTCGCCCCTGTCGAGCATCTCGGAAGAGCAGCGCGACCGGGTGCTGGAGTTCATCAAGAGCCAAGGCCGGGAATCGGGAGAAGCCCCGAAAGCCTCCGCTGCGGCGACCCCCTCGCGCGATGCCCCGCGGATGGTTGGCGGGAAGGTTCCGACGATCCGTCCGGTGGCCGCTCCCAACCGCCCGGCTGCGACGCCGGAGGAAGAAGAGCTTTCCGCTCCGGAGGTGGTCACCCCGCCCGCCGTCAGCGGACCGATCGAGACCACTGTTCCCGAACTGCCGGCCCCCCCCGTTCCGCAGCCAGTCCGCGGGGGCGAGCCCCCGCCCCGCCCCGTGTCTCCCTTGCGGCCGCAGCGTGAACCGGCCCCCGAAAAAGTTCCTGCGGAACGTACGGCTCCCGAGAAGGGAACTCCCGGGCGTGGAGTGCCGGAACGGGCGGATTCCCCCCGACCTGCGGCCGAGCCAGTAGCCCCCCGGGCTGCGGAATCGCCGGTGGCTCCGCTCGATGTTCCCGTGAGGCCGTCGAAGCCCGCGGCGACGGGCAAGCCCCCCGTGTTGCGGTCCAATCGTCCCCCCGCAATCACCCGCCCCAAGAAGGTCGCAGCCGAGGCGACCGAGCCTGTGGTCCCACCTCCGGAGGCGGAACCAATTGTGGAGGAGGTCAGCGCTGCTCCGGTGACCGCCAGCGAGCCGGTGGAAGAGATTCTGCCGGAGGTGGAGGCGGATGGGGAAGCCGCGGACCCGTCGACGTCAACCCCTGTCGACACGCCTCCCACGCCGGCTCCGGGCAAAGCGCCCCTGGCCCCTCTGCGTCGGGAAGATTATATCGGTGCCTCGGGGACTTCGCGGACCCGTGAGATGACGGCCATTGGAGCCGTGTCGGGGTTGCAGCGCGATTCGAAAAAGCCGAAGTCGAGGCCGATGCCCACGCTGCCGAAGCTGGCGGCCCCTCCTCCGTCTCCGAAGGCGTCGCAGGCAGCCACCACACCGGCCGCCAGTGGTGGCCCGGCCCAGAAGCCCGAGATGCGCATTTCGCGGGACATGCTGGAGCGGACGCCGCTGCATGAGCACATCAAGCAGCACAACCAGGACAAGAAGCGGAAGGTCGACGACACTCCGGAAGACTTTTCGGAGGAAAGCAAGAAGGGGGTCGGCCGGGGTCCCGTGCGGCCCATGGTGGGCGGCACGCCCGGAGTGGTTGCCGACCGGAAGGCGCGCGTTGGCAAGCGTGGTACCGGTCGCCTGCGGGAAGACGAGGAAGAGGGATCCCGGCTCCGAGCGCATCGCCCCCGGCAACTGCGTCGCGGCCAGAAGGTGGAGCAGAAAAGCGAGGCTGAGATCGAATTCCCCATCACCGTCCGCGGCCTGTCGGAAGCCATGGGCCGTCGGGCCAATGAACTCATTGGCCTGATGATGAAAAAGGGCCAGATGGTCACGATCAACTCGTACCTCGAGGAGGAGCAGGCGCTCGAGTTGGCGATGGAATGCGGTGTCGATCTGCACATCGAACGCGAGAAGGATGTCGAAGAGCACCTGGAAGAGGTGGCCTCCGCTGAAGGGGATCCGGGCGACCGGATCACCCGCCCGGCGATCGTCACCATCCTGGGACACGTCGACCACGGGAAAACGACTCTGCTCGACAAGATCCGTTCGGCCAATGTGGCGGCTGGGGAATTCGGCGGGATCACGCAACACATTGCGGCGTACCAGGTCGAGCACAACGGACGGAAGATCACGTTTCTCGATACGCCGGGTCACGCGGCATTCGCCGAGATGCGGGCCCGCGGGGCGAATGTGACCGACATCGCCGTACTGGTGGTGGCGGCGAACGACGGAGTGATGCCGCAGACGGTCGAGGCGTTGAATCACGCCCGCGCGGCCGGCGTGCCAATTGTGGTGGCGATGAACAAGATCGACCTTCCCGAGCGGAACGAGCAGCGGGTGCTGCAGGAACTGGCGACGCAGAACCTGCTGGCCGCCGAATGGGGTGGCGACACCGAAGTCGTACGGACCTCGGGCCAGACTGGCCAGGGGATCGACGACCTGCTGGAGACACTGCAGACGGTGGCCGAACTGGGCGAGCTGACCGGCAATCCCGCGAAGAGCGCCAACGGAATCTGTCTGGAGGCGTTCCGAGACGAAGGGCGCGGGGCCCTCGTCTGGCTGATCGTGCAGGACGGGACCCTCCGCAAGGGGGATGTGGTGCTGTGCGGCACCTCGTATGGCCGGATCCGCGCGATGTACGACGATCACGGCCGCGAGGTCGAGGAAGCCGGCCCGTCGGTCCCTGTGAAGGTATCGGGGCTCGATGAAGTGCCCGCCGCGGGTGACCGGTTCTACGTCCTCTCGGAGATTGACGAGGCCCGTGAGATCGCCGAGGTGCGGCGGCAGCGGGGCCGCGAAGCCCAACTGGCCAAGAAGGGCCGGGTGCGGACGCTGCAGGAAATTCTGAGCCAGGCCGAAAAGGGCGAGGTCCAGGATCTGCCCGTCATCATGAAGGCCGATACCCCCGGCTCGCTGGAGGCCCTGCGGGGCGAAGTGCTGAAGTTCCAGCATCCCGAGGTGCGGGTCGTGATCCTGCACGACGGGGTGGGGGGTGTGAACGAGAGCGATGTCTATCTGGCGGCCGCGTCGGGGGCGATCATCGTCGCCTTCCACGTGGTGGCCGAAGATCGGGCCGAGGCCCTCGCCGAGCGCGAAGGGGTCGAGATCCGGCAGTACAACATCATTTATGAAGTCACGGACGACATCAAGAAGGCGATGGAAGGGCTGCTCAAGCCCGAGGTGGTGCAGTCGCGAATGGGCCGGGCCCTGGTGCTGCAGACCTTCGACATCAGCCGGTTCGGACGTGTGGCGGGTTGCCGCGTGCTCAACGGCACGATCGAGCGCAACAGCCTGATCCGGATCATCCGGGATCAACGGGTGTTGAGCGAGTACAAGATGGCCTCCCTGAAGCGCGGCAAGGACGACGCGAAGGAAGTGCGTGAGGGGATGGAGTGCGGGATCCGCCTGGACGGTTTCGACGATGTCAAGGAAGGCGACATGTTCGAGGCGATCAAGATCGAGGAGGTCAAACGCACACTGTGAGCGGCCTGCCAGAGAACATCCCTGTCCGTGATTTTCCCCAGAGCCTTCCGATGTGGATGGGTGCCACCCATGCTGGGAGGATCGCATGAGCCGGCGAACCGCCAAGGTGGCTGAGGCCGTGCGCGAGGTGGTTGCCACCACGATCCTGTTCGGCCTGAAGGACCCCCGGGTGAAGAATGTGACGGTGTTGTGGGCCGATGCGGCTCCCGACCTCAAGAGTGTGAAGGTGTTCATCTCGGTCCGGGGCGAACCCCGGCACGCGGTGCTGGCGATGCACGGGTTGGAATCGGCCCGGGGTTTCATCCAGCACCAGATCGCCGTGCAGTTGGACCTGCGGTACACCCCGGTGCTGCAGTTCGTTCTGGATCCCGGAGCGAAGCTGGCCGCCGAGACTTCAGCGGTGCTGCGGGAGGCGATGGCACAAACGGCGGCATCGACTGCGGCGGGAGCCGCCGACGCAGCGGATGTCGCGGCAAATCCCGAAGAACGGGATCTCTCGGCCCTGGCTGGGAACGAGACCGAGCCACCGATGCCCGAGCCACCGATGCCCGAGCAAAGGTTTTCCGGGGAGACGGGTGAGACCCCGGAGGTGTGGGCCGCCCCGTCGGGCGGGACAGCGGCGGACCATCAGGACGATCCCGGTGCGGAACCGTCTGCGGTTCCGCGCTGAGGACAAGATTTGCGATCCAGGACAGCCATGGTAGCCCCCCAACGCTCCAAGCCGATCGACAAGCAGGAATTGTGTCGTAAACTGACCGCCCTGTTGAAGAAGGCGTATCACTCCTCACCGGCCAAGCAGGAAGTGCCGGTGCTGGAGACCTTGCTGTTCGCCGCCTGCTATGAGGAGACCGACCTGGAGTCGGCCCAGGCGATGTTGAAGCGGCTGCATGCGGTGTATCCCGATCTGAACGAGGCGCGTGTCAGTTCGATTGGTGAGCTGCAGCAGGTCTTTTCCGCCGACGAATACGCCCCCTGGCGGGCCCTGCGGATCAAGAATCTGCTGCAACATGCCTTCGATCTGAACTACTCGTTCGAACTCGAGGCGTTGCGTCGCAAAACGGCCGAATTGGCGGGGAAACAGCTCGACCGCATTCCTGGGGTCTCGTGGTTTATTCGCGGCTGGTCACTGCAGCATTCGCTGGGCAGCCACGTGCTGCCGCTCGACACGCGCATGCTTGGCGTGCTGGCGTGGCTGGGCTTCGCCGAGCCCCAGGCCGACCCCGAGCAGACCTCGGAATCATTGCGGTCCTACATCCGCAAGGCCGATGCCCCGCTGTTCTGCCACCTGCTGAAATGCCTGTCGATCGATCCCAGGCGTGCGAAGCTCTTTCCGCCGGCAGGAAAAGAAGCCGACTGCTCGGCCAGTCCGGATGAAGGCCTGCACCGGTTGGAGGTCCTGCTGAACCGAGGACCCGCGGCGGTCCCCAAACCCGCCCCGCGGCCCGAGCCCGCTTCCTCCAAGACCGCCGCCAAGGGGACCAAACCCGAGGCTGCCAAGGTCGACACCAAGCCGGTCGCTCCCGAGCGGGTTGAGACCGCCAAAGCCCCCGCGAAGTCGGCCGCCGCCAAGGGGGAACCACCCAAGTCTGAATCAAACAAGTCCGAATCGACCAAGTCCGAATCGACCAAGTCCGAATCGACCAAGTCCGGCCACTCCAAACCAGCAAAGGGGGACACCGTACGTCCGACCGCTGGCAAACCAGTACCCAGCAAGCCGGAACCGGCGAAGCCAGAGCAGGTGAAATCCGCAGCGGTCAAAGCGGACAGCAAAAAGCCAGAGGGTGCCAAGCCCGACCCGGCCCGTGACGGGTCGTCCCGCGCTGGGACCGTGAAACCCCCCATTGCCAGTGACCGCAAGGGGAACGACAGCAAAAAGGGGACTCCTCCTCCCAAGGCGAATCAAGACAAGGGATCGGGCGACAAGGGATCGGGCGACAAGGGCGCTGAAGCGAAGCTGGCGGCGGGCAAGTCTCCCGCGAAGGGTGCCGCCCCCGCCAAGCCCGTGGCTGCCAAGCCTCCCGCCAAGACCGTCTCCAAGGGGGTGACTCCCCCCCCTTCCAAGGGAGTCAAGAACGGCAAGTCGAAGACGGCGAAGCCGGACGGACGTCCCTCGGGAAAGAAACGCACTTGATCTTTCGCGGGTGGTGTCCCCCCACGGTTCAGAGTTCTACAATTTTGAATCGGCATGGGTTCTTCCGGAACTCGTACCTCCCAGGAGCTCTTGAGGAAGGCACAATGGTCCGAAATCGCGTCTGCTTCGGAATCTGTCTGGCGGTGCTGTGGGCTGGCCTGATTTCCGCTTCCGCTGTCGTTCAGGCCCAGGCCCCGGCGAACCCGCCTCCCGGAGGGGCGGAAGGAAAACCGTCCGTCGTTCCGGGATCCATCCGGGGGCAGGACCTCGAAGATGTGATCGAACCGCTGACGCCGGCTCGCCCGAGGACCCCCGCCGAGCAGGCACGGGTTGACGCGCTCGCCTGGTTTGGCACCGGCCGCGTGCTGCAGGGGCGGGGAGACCTGTCCGGCGCGTTCGACGCCTATGTCAAGTCGATTGAGAAAGACCCCAACGTTCTCGCGGTGTATCGCCAGGTGATCCCTCTGGCTCTGCATTTGAACAAGCCAGAGGTGGCCCTGCGTTCGGTCGAAAAGGCGACCGAGCTGGCTCCCAATGACTACGAATGGCTCGTGCAACTGGCGGAACTGCAGGTGCGGACCGAAAATCTCGGCGGCGCCATCAACAGTCTCGAAAAGGCGACGCGACTTCCCAGCCTCGATCCCAAATCCACTGCGTTCATCGTGCTGAAGAACCAGTTGGGTCAGTGGTATCTGGCCACTCAGCGGTTTGTGGACGCGTCACGCGTGCTGGAACCGGTCTTCGCCGCTGTTCTGGACCCCGCCCCTTACAAGCTCAGTCCGCAGCTGCGGAACCAGATTCTGGCGAACGTGAGCTTCGAGAAGTTCGGCGAGGTGTTTCTCCAGGGGGGCAATCCTGATCTGGCGCTCAACGCCCTGACCAAGGCGGTGGAGAAGCGCGGGAGCAAGACGGGAGATCTCTCGTTCCTGCTGGCCCTGGCCCAGCTCGAAAAGGGAGATGCCAACCAGTCGCTCGCGGAGCTGCAGGGATATCTCGACGGCAACCGCCAGTCGAAACGCCAGACCGCTTACGATCTGCTGGGGCAGGTCCTGGAAAAGCTGGGACTCAAGCAGGAACTGTTGCCGCGGCTCGAACAGGCCGCCATGAAGGATCTGCGGAATCCGTATCTCCAGCTGTCGCTCGCCGAGCAGTACGTCGCCGCCAATCGCCTGGATGAAGCCGAGACGCTGTTCAAAAAGACTCTGGGAGTATCGGCCGACGCCCGGGGCTATGCCGGTTTGGCTGGGGTCTACCGCCGCCGCGGAAAGCCTTCCGAACTGCTCTCGGCCCTGTCGAGTTCCTTTGGCGAAGCCGGCAGTTCCAAGGTTATCGAAACCGAACTGCAGGCCCTGGTGTCGGACCAGGCTCTCGCGAATTCCGTCCTGCAGTTGGGTCAGGACCAGTTGCGGTCAGAGCCCGGCAAGCTGAAGTTTCCGCAGGGCTACGTGCTGGCGAATTTGGCTGCGGAAGCGAAGCAGACCGATCTGATGGTCGAGTTTTACCGGCACCTGTTGCGGATCCGGAATGAACGGGGAGCCCAGCTCTATGAAGAACTGGGACAGCACCTGGTCGACGCCCGGCGCTACCAGCAGGCCGCCGAGGTGTTTGGTGAGGCCGCCCGGTCGGTCGGGTTCCAGGAACGTTCCCAGTTCGAGTACCAGCAGGCGTTCGCCCTGACGATGGCGGGAAAGTTCGAGCAGGGGCTCGAAGTGATTCGGCGGCTGATGAACGACAACGAACGCAACCCGGCCTATCCGTTCCGGGAGGCGTGGATCCTGGGTCACGCCCGGAAGTTTGACGAAGCGATCGCCGCGTACGAGCGCCTGCTCTCGCGGTATCCCGAATTGCCGCAGATCCAGCGTCTGGGCCGCTCGGGACTTTCCAATGTGTATGTCTCCAAGGGAGACCTCCGAAAGGGAGAAGAGGTTCTGGAGCAGGTCTACCGCGACACTCCCGACGACATCTCGGTCAACAACGACCTGGGCTACCTGTATGCCGACCAGGGGAAGAATCTCGAGCAGGCCGAGCAGATGATCCGCAAGGCGGTGGAAGCCGAACCCGACAATGGCGCCTACCTCGATAGTCTGGGCTGGGTGCTGCATCGGCGGGGGAAACACGCCGAAGCGTTGCCACTGATTGAGAAGGCGGTCGAGAAGGGCCAGGGGTCGGGGGACGAGACCCTGCACGAGCACCTGGGAGATGTGTTGGACAAGCTGGACCGAACCGCCGACGCGTTGGCCGCCTGGAAGCGGTCCCGCCAGCTGGCGGACCAAAACCCCTTCCCTGATCCCCTGCTGATCCAGCGTCTGGACGACAAGATTCGCGTCGGGGAGCAGGGACGCAAGCCCTCCCCGGTGGATGACAAGGCCCCCTGAGCCGGGGCGCGAGTCCGGTGATTTCCCGGAGGGGTCTGGAGTGACCAGCCCCGTCGGGCAACCCGGGAATGTTTCCTTTTGACGAGAGACCGCACAGGACCAAGATCATGGCCGGGCATTCCCACTCCGCGAACATCGCGATCCGGAAAGGGGCACAAGACAAAAAGCGGGGGGCGTTGTTTGGCAAGCTGAGCCGCGCGATCATGATTGCGGCCCGGCATGGGGGGGGTGATCCGGTCACCAACCTCAAGCTGCGGTATGCGATCGACAAGGCGCGCGAGAACAGCATGCCCAAGGACAACATCGAACGGGCGGTCAAGAAAGGCTGCGGCGAACTCGATGGGGAAGATCTGGCGGAACTGGTCTACGAGGGGTATGGCCCCGCCGGAGTGGCGGTGATGTGCGACATCCTCACCGAGAACCGCAACCGGACCGCGGGAGAGGTGCGGAAGATCTTCGAACTCAACGGAGGAAACCTCGGGGCCACCAACTGCGTCGCCTGGATGTTCGAACGGAAGGGGATCTTTTTGGTACCCGCCCACAATGTCGAAGAAGACCGACTGATCGACGTGGCCCTGAACGCCGGTGCGGACGATGTCTCGCTGCAGGGGGAGTCGTTCGAGGTGCTGTGCGACACCGCTGCGTTTGAAACCGTGAAACAGGCTCTCGAGACGGCGCAGATTCCGTGCGACCGGTCCGAGATTGCCCGCATTTCCAAAAACACCGTGGAACTGGACCTCGAGCAGGCCCGCCAGGTGCTGGGGCTGATCTCGACGCTCGAAGACCATGAAGACGTCCAGAGCGTGACCGCCAACTACAGCATTCCCGACCACCTCATCGCCGAATTGCAGGCGTCGCTGTAGGTCAAATCCGCCGCAGCAGCAGCCAGGCGGCCACACCCATGCCCGCGTTCCCCACCCACATCCCCAGGGCGGGATCGAACACATTGTCTTTCCCCAGATTCATCATCACCAGAACGATGGGGTAGTACAGCACGAGGATGGGGACGAAGCAGAGCGCGAAGCTGGTGAGGAACTGGCGCCGCCCCTGCAGGACAGCGAACGGGCTGCCCACCAGGGCGAAGAAGAAACAGCTGCAGGCCAGAGCCAGGCGGGAATGCAGTTCGGTGTAAAGCTTGTTGTATCGCTCTTTCTGCCCGTTGATCTCCCATTCCTGCCGTCGCTGCGCGGGTTCCATCAGGTGGCCGAATTCGCCATGCGACAGGGCGAAGGCCGTGGTGATCACCTGCCGCCGTTCGAGCGCCTCCCGCTTGTGGCGGGCCTGCCGCATGCCGCTCCGCAGCGCCTGGATCGGCAGGTCCCGCGGCGGGGGGACACTGGTTCCCATCGGCAGTGGAAACGGATAGGCTTCGTCCGCCACCGTCGCCTGGTCTCCGCCGGGCAGCACCAACTGTCCCTCGACGAGGCTCAACAACACCTGCTGTCCCGGCAGGTCGAAACTCATCGTCGCCTCGCGGGCCGTGATGTTCACGGTCTGCGGACCCCCCGGCAACTGGTACCGGAAGTGGGGCTCGATCAGGCGTTCGCCCTCCACGGCACGGACCGAGATCGCGATCCCCCGGGTGGGGTCCGAGTAATGGTTCTTCTCGCGCAGGATCCCCAGGAAGATATCCTCCATGGCCGTCAGGACCACCCGCTCGACGTTCGAACGGGCCCAGGGAATCACCTGGTCGGTCAGGTAGAAAGTGGCCAGGCTCAGCACGGCCGCCGTCACGAAACCGGGCATCAACATGGTCATCGGATTGATGCCGGCCGCCTTGACCGCCGTAATCTCATTGTCACCCGCCAGGCGTCCATAGACCACGCAGATGGTCAGCAGGTAGGTGGCCGGGATGCTGAACGGAAGCAGACTCGGAACGACGAACGGCAGGATGTCGAGAATTTGCTGGGGACCCAGCCCATTCTTGGTGGCCTCGCCGATCACCCCCACGATCACCAACATTCCGGTCAGCGACAGCAGCGTGAGGGAAAACACCCCCAGCAGTTGCCGCAAGACATACCGCTGCAGAATCGACATGACATGGGTGAGTGAGGGAAGAGGGCGCAGAATCGCCCCGAGACGAAGGGGGCGCGTGTATACGGCCTTCCGCCCCCCATGGTCAAGATGAAGTGGCCCAGTCCTGGTGGAAGCACACTCCGCGACCTCACTGCACCCCCCCGTGCGGGGCATCGACCGCGACCACACCGCGACGCCCGCTCCCCCTTCCGCCGGGGGGGCTTCAACGGCCAACCACAGATTGACACTCCTGGGGTAAAACACTACGTTCCCCGACGGAAAGGATTCCGAGTCATGCCTCGCACGCTTCTCTTCAGTCTGCTGCTGCTCGCCGGTGGAGTTACTCCGGCTCTGGCCCAGCTCTCACCTCCCCCCCCCGCCCCGGGCTTGGGTATTCCCACGGTCGGCGGGCCCGAGGGATCTCTCCCCACGGTGGCTGGCCCGGTTGTGGTCCAACAGGGCTTCAACCCCCAATGGGCCGAGAAGATGTTCCCCAAGCTGGATCATGATTTCGGGACCGTGGCCCGCGGCTCGGAGGCGAAGTACCGGCTCAAGCTGACCAACGTCTTCAAAGAGACGGTGCACATCCGGTCGGCGGGAACCACCTGCAAGTGCTTCCAGGTGAAGATCCCCAAGGACACCCTCGCGAGTCTCGAGTCGACTGAAGTGGAAATCGTCGTCGACACCCTCAAGTTCGAGGGAGAACGCACGTCGACAATGATGATCACGTTCGATCGGCCAGCCTATGCCGAGATTCCCATCCCGCTGCACGCCTACATCCGCAAGGACGTGGGGCTGACTCCCGGCGGTGCCCAATTCGGGAATGTTCCCAAGGGACAGCCGATGGACCGCAAGATCCAGGTGAACCACGTGGGGCGTCCCGACTGGAAAATCACCGAGCTGATCTGCAAGAACGAACACATCGAGGCCAAGGCGACCGAACTGGCCCGGCAGCCCAATGGGTCGACCACCTACGAGCTGGTGGTCAGTCTCAAGCCCACCGCCCCGGCGGGCGATTTCCGCGAGCAGCTGACCATCGTCACCGATGATGCCGCCGGTCCCCAGATTCCGGTGGTCATCGAGGGACGGATCGAACCCGACTTTTACGCGACCCCTGAATTTCTGGACTTCGGGGTCGTTGCCCCCGGAACCGAGACCACCCGCAACCTCGTCATTCGCGGCCGCCGCGCCTTCAAGGTGACAGGCATCGAGAGTGAGACCACCGCCGGGACCTTCGAAGCCCGGCTGCCCAAAGAGGGGAAGGCGATCCAGATCGTCCCGATCACTTTCGTCGCCCCCATGACTCCCGGAGTCATCACCGATGAATTCAGCGTGGTGATTGACCAGTCGAGCGAGCCCATTCGCTTCAAGGCGTTCGGCCGGGTCGATCCCAACAAGCCGCGTCGCTGAGCTCAGCTCCCGGTCGGGTCGAGGCCATCCTCTGTTGGCTGCTTTCGAAAAAATCGTCCGGTGCCGTGCTTCATGCCGCGCCCGATCGAATGCCGTGCGGGGCTTGCCGACGGCCCGATCCGGGCAACGTGCCGTAAGCGGCGCGCCCCCCGTGTGGATCGCGAGGTTCCCGCGACGTCTCGCCAGCCACCACCGCAGGACGTATGCTGTCCGGTCCACTCGCCCGACCGAACCGCGCCCTTCGTCCCTGGAGGCTGTCTCATGCTGAACCGCCGCGAACTGCTCGCCTCGCTGTCCGCCCTCGCACCGCTGACGCTGGCCCCCTCCACAGTCCGGGCCGCCGACACTCCCATTCGGGTGCTGGTCTGGGATGAACAGCAGCCGGCCCAGAAGCAGGCGTATGACAACTTCCTGGGCAATGCGATTGCCGCGCACCTCGAGAAACAGCCGGGCCTGCGGGTCATTTCGGCCAACCTTCAGCAGCCGGACCAGGGTCTCCCGGGCGATCTGCTCGACAACACCGATGTGCTGATCTGGTGGGGCCACGTCCGCCACCAGGAGATCCCGCTGGAGAAGGCCCAGGCGATGGTCGCCCGGATCCAGGCCGGAAGACTGGCTCTGGTCGCGCTCCACTCGGCCCATTGGGCCCGCCCCTTCGTCGAGGCGATGAACGAGCGGACGAAGGCCGACGCCCGCCGACGGTTTCCCGATCCCCCGAACGGCCCCCCCGTGAAATTCGAATACATCCCCTATGCGGGAGGCTTCGTTCCCACCAAGGACTCGTTGCTGACCCCCGCGTATTACGCCATGCGGTCGTTCAATGGGCAGCTGGCCGTGCGCGTCGATCTGCCCAATTGCGTCTTCCCCGCCTATCGGGGAGATGGCCAACCGAGCCAGACGCGGGTGCTGCTGCCGGAGCATCCCCTGGCGGCGGGCATCCCCCGCGAGTTCACCATTCCCCAGACCGAAATGTACGACGAACCCTTCCATGTTCCCGAACCCGATGAGGTCGTCTTCGAAGAGACCTGGAAGGCCGGCGAGCGGTTTCGCAGTGGCTGCATCTGGAAGCTGGGGGCAGGGCGGGTCTTCTACTACCGTCCCGGGCACGAGACCTACCCGGTCTACCGGCAGGAGATCCCGCTACGGATCGTGGAAAACGCCGCCCGCTGGCTGGGCAGTACACTGGTCGACTGAGCAGGTCCCGCTGGCCCGGTCGTGACCGCTGAGGTCAGCGGTTGCCGAGCGCTCGCTCCAGAAACTCGTAGGCCGCCTCCCGGGAGGCGCGGGGAAAGCAGTGGGGGGCCACTGGGTAGTCGGCCTGCAGCCCCTCGGCCTTCCCCAGCAGTTCATAGATCGCCCGGGCGGACGTCATGGTCTCGCGCACTCCTTCCACATCAAAGTCGTTGTCCTGCGTGGCCGCGATGGCCAGGAACGGCCGGGGGGCGATCGCCGCGATCAACTCCGGAAAGTCGAACGGCACACGGGAGACGTCGTTGCCAAACCGCTCGGCAATGCGGGGCATGTACCGCGGGCCAGTCCAACTGGGAATGTCATCCCGGGTGAACGTGCAGAATCCACAACTCGAGACCACCGCCTTGAGCCGCAGCTCAAACAACGCGGTGAAAAGCGCGTTGTGCCCCCCCAGCGAGTGACCAATGACCGCGATCCGGTCCCGATCGACCTCGGGCAGCCCCTGCAGCACATCCACCGCGCGCACATTGTCCCAGATCGCCTTCATTGTCCCGCTGGCGTATTCCGGATGGGCGGCGAAGTCCCAGGCGTGTTCGCCGAATGACGGATAATCAGGAGACAGGGTCACCCATCCCCGACGGGTCAGCTCGAGCGCATAGTGCAGTTCGCGGTCTCCCCGCAGACCCGCCGGCTCATCTTTGCCGACTTCGGTGGTCTGCTGCAGACAGAGGGCCGCGGGGCGGCGACCGTCCACCTCCCCCGCGGGAAGCAGCAGCCAGGCGGTCACGTGGGAATTGTGTTCCGTCTGATAGCGCACCTTGCGCCGCACCAGCCCGACTTCCTGCCGCTCTTCCAGAACCTCCAGCTGCAGGGGAACCTTGCGGGCCGGGCCGGGAAACTCCCCCGCCGCCTGTTCGAAATGCCAGACAATCTGCCGCCGGCGTTCCTCCCAGTCGGCCTGGGTGCGCAGCGGCCTGCGTTCTCCCCGGGGGCCCAGCACGTAGGTCAGATCGAGATGCCCCGAATCATCGGGCGGAGTCGGATCGGGAACAAACCGTCCCTCGGGCCACCCCTCGCGATACGAGACCACCCATTCCCCCTGGCTTGTCCGGTAACGGACCGCTTCATCCCGACGTTCGAAATCGGTCGGTCCCCGGCGGACGAACCGCTCGGCGTGTTGCGGGTCCAGCCCCGGTCCCCCCACCTGCAGCACGATCGCCGTCCGGTCCCCCAGCGCATGGCCGGTGGTCGTGAAGACCTGCCCGTCGACCCGGGCCTGATCGACAATCACCGGGATCACCTGCAAGCCGGCGGCCTGGGCATTGGCGATCAGCTCGCGCGCGTCGGCGATGGGGCAGACCTCATCGGTCGCCCCGTGGATCACATGAATTCGCGCCTGCTGCCCCAGCGCCTTCTGCTGCGCGAGATGGACAGGATGCCCTACGAAGTGCAGTTCCTGGCGATCGCGCGACAGGAAGTTCGGACTGGCGGGATCGCGCTGATAGCGGGCGTTCAACTCGCTGCCGCCCGGCAAATGGAAGGCGATGTCGTCGCTCAGCTTCGCCATGCCGCAGAGATCGAACACCGCCGCAAACGTGCGCGGGGCGAGCTTGTTGGCCATCAGTGAGACATTGCCCCCTCCAGAGCCCCCGGTCACATAGATCCGGCTGTCATCAAAGGGAATCTGCTGCTCACGCAGCCCCTGCCAGACCCAGTGCAGCGCCCGCAGCGCATCGAGCGCCTGCAGCCAGCCGAAATCATACGGCTCGGGCCCTTCAATCGAATCGCGGGGGCCGCTCTGCAGGTAGTTGACGCACAGCGTGACGCAGTCGCAGCGCTCGGCCAGGGTCGCGGGATCGGCCGTGCCGACGCAGTCAGTCCCCCCCCAGTTGTGCAGCGTGAGGAACAGACCCGTACGCGGACCGACCGCCTGCAGCCCCCCTCGGGGGTAATGCACCCGCACCCGCACCCGGCGCGGACCAGGACGCAGGGGCCATTCCTGCGCCGGGATCTCGACCACCCCATCAGTCTCCGGCAATTCGGGTCGACGCTCCTGGCCCCACGCCGCGGCTCGTCCGATCGCGGCTGCTCCTTCCATGCTGGTGCCCTGAAGCAGTGTGACGGGTCGATCGGGGATCAGGCACACCACCAGCATCGGCAGACAGAACTTCCAGCCCGACCAGCGGGGTGACAGCGACTGGTGGTACAGCCGGGGCCTCGGCGGGGAATCCACAGTCTGGCACCAGGTGAGCGTGGCGGGGCACATGGGGATCTCGTTCGCGCAAAGAGGAAAGCAGGCCGGCACGATTGCCGATCCGGACGGGGTCCTTTCATAATCGAAGAGGTCCATTTCTCCCACGAACCCCGGCACCATGAAGATCGACCGCGTCGAGGCCATTCACCTGCGCCATGAATACCCAAACCAGCACGGTTTCGAAAGCTCGGGAGGCATCACCAGCGCCCGACTGACCAGCCTGGTCCTCGTCCACACTGACCGCGGGCAGATCGGGGTGGGTTCGGTCTATTCGCATCCGGCCCTGGTCGATGTGGTGATCCGGCAGTTGGATCCCCTGCTGCGGGGGCGTGACCCGCGCGAGGTCGAAGAGCTGTGGGAACTGATGTATGGCTGGACCCGCTGGTACGGACGCAAGGGGGCCGCCATGTCGGCGCTCGGCGGCATCGATGTCGCGCTGTGGGATCTGCGTGGCCAGGCGGCCGACAAACCTGTCTGGCGGCTGTTGGGGGGGACCACTCCCGCCTGCCCCGCCTATGCCAGCGCCCTGCTGTGGAACAGCATCGAGGGACTGAAGAGCGAGGCCCAACGGCATCTCGCCCGCGGCTTCCGGCGGATGAAGATGCGCCTCGGCCGCAATCTGGACTACGACGTCAATGCCCCCCGGGCGGTCAAACGGGAGATTGGACCCCGCTGCGATCTGATGTGCGACGCCTCAATGCGGTACACCGTCGACATCGCCCGCCGGGTCGGTCGGGAACTGGCGCAGATCGGTGTCTTCTGGTTTGAAGAACCGTTCGCTCCGGAGGATCTCGATTCGTTCGCAGCCTTGCGCGGCACCGTGGGCCTGCCCCTGGCGGCGGGAGAAAACGAGTTTGGCCTGCAGGGCTTCACCGAGGTGGTCCATCGCCAGGCGGTCGACATCGTGCAGGCCGACGCCAGCCGGTGCGGAGGAATCACCGAGGTGCTGCGGGTGGCCCGTCTGGCCGATCAGGCGGCCCTCAAACTTGCCCCCCACTCCTGGAGTGATGCGGTGGCCGTGCTGGCCAATGCCCAGGTGGTCGCGGCCACCCCACACGCCCTCACGGTCGAGGTCGATCAGACCGGCAACCCCTTCATCGAGGAACTGCTGGTCGAACCGCTGCGAATTGTCGACGGACGGCTCCAGTTGAGCGAGCGCCCCGGGCTGGGGCTCGAGTTGAACCGGGCCGTGGTCGACCGCTTGCTTCTGGAGAATCCGTACCAGATTCCCAATGGCTGGTATTCGGACATGCTGTTCGGGGCGGACTGGAACAAACCGGCCCCCCCCTACGAGGGCTGAACCCCCACCTTGACCAGGAACCGTGTTGGATCCCCCCTCTCACCCCGCGTTGCGAATCTTTTCGGGGAGACTTGCATGCCGCGTCTGGCTGTCGGCTCGATTTTCACCGAGTGCAATCACCTGGGGGGGGCCCCGCTGCAACTGGCCGATTTCGAGCGGGGCGAATTGACCCGGGGAGACGCCCTGTTGGCGACCACCCACGGGACGCTGGGAGGCGCACTGGCCACCCTGCGCGCGGCGGGGGCCAAGGTGTTGCCCACGCTGGCGGCCAGTACCTGCCCGGGAGGCCCCCTGACCGCCGACTGCTACACGGCACTCAAGGGAGAGTTGCTCGCCCGGTTGGTCGACGCGCTGCCGGTCGACGGTGTGCTGCTCGCTCTGCATGGCTCGGCCACCGCCGAGAACGCCGCCGACCTGGAAGGAGACCTGCTGACCGCCGTCCGTGAACTGCTCGGCCCTCACATCCCGGTGGTGTCGACCCTCGACCTGCATGCCCATGTGACCCCCGAGATGGTCACGCAGGCGACGGCCCTCGTGGCCTGGGAGACCTATCCGCATCGGGATGCCTACAGCACGGGAGAACGCGGAGCCCGCTTGCTGATCGACACAATCGCGGGAAAATGCCGACCGACCATGGCCCTGGCCAAGGTGCCGGTGATTACGGCGGCGCTCCACGGCGGCACCGACGGCCCCGCTCCCTTTGCCGACGTCATGCGGTTTGCCAAGTGGCATGAAGGCCGGCCGGGAGTGCTTTCGACCAGCGTGTTCCTGGTGCATCCCTATCTTGATCTCCCCGGCCTGGGGAGCGGGGGCCTGGTGGTCACCGACCAAGATGCCGCGCTGGCCCGCCGGCTCGCGTGTGACATCGCCCGGCTGTACTGGAACCGACGGACCGAACTTGAGCCGGTGGTTCATCGCCCCGCGGAAGCGGTCGCACTGGGCCGGCAGATCGCCGGTGGCCCGGTGTTGCTGGTGGAGACCGCCGATTGTTGCGGTGGCGGGGCGGCGGGCGACAGTGTGGCTTCGCTGAAGGCGCTGCTGGCCGCCGGTGCCGACTTGCCCGCGATTGTGCCCGTGGTGGACCCCACGGTGGCCAGCCTGTGCCACACGGCCGGGCTGCGGGGACAGGTGACCGTCGACCTGGGCCACCGTGTCGATTCGCGGTGGGGAACGCCGGTTTGCGTCACCGGGGTGGTGAACCACCTGTGCGATGGACGGTTCCAGTACGAGGGAGGCATCTTCGACGGGCAGGTGGGAGATATGGGATCGACGGCAGTGCTGCGGGTCGGTGCCATCGACATCCTGGTCACCTCGCGGGGAACCTACGACTGGAATGGAGAGCAATTGCAGCGGGTGGGACTTGACCCCCGCAGCGTGAAGTTTCTGGTGGTGAAAAACCCAATGAACTTCAACATGGCGTTCCGGCCATTCGCCACCGGCGTCTTCATCCTCGACACCCCCGGACCAACGCCCGCCTCGGTCCGCAAGGTTGATTTCCAACGGCTGCAGGCGCCTTGGTATCCGCGTTATCCCGAACTGTCCTGGAGTGAACCCCAGGTAATCGAATCGGCCTTCGCCGGATGACAGGGCAAGAACCAGGGGGCTCTGATGGAGTGTTCACCATCCCCTCATTGAACCGCGCGGCATTCGCCGCTGGACTCTCAGCGGCGTAGATCCGCACGACGGATGTGGGCTGGCCCCCCACGGGGCCCTCGCTCCCGTTGCGGGAGAGGGTGGCCGATAGGCCGGGTCCGGGGGCGAACCGCCCGGTCTCGCGAACCGCTTTCACCTACGAATCGCGCGGCCACTTCGCCCTTTTCCACGGTCCTGCCGGATGAGCTCGACGGGCGTCATCTTGGGGATGGGGGGCCATGCGCACGCCTGCCGCGCACATTGTCAACTGGGCCCAACGCGCCCCATTTTCCAACTCGCCCCAACCCGCCGGGCAAGTCTTTCCCGCTCACTCGAAGTCGGCCAGTTCCAGCTCGATGGATTTGACCTGCTCCCGACGGACCACTTCCAGCTTCACCTTGGTCCCGGGGGCCAACTCGCGGGTCATTTCCACCAGACGCTCGAATCCATCGATCTCTTCGCCATTGTAATGCGTGATCACATCTCCGGGTTTAAGCCCGGCCCGATCGGCGGGAGACCCTTCCTCCACCCCCGAAATCAGGCAGACCTCTTCTCCGGTCCCAGCCTGAATGCCCACCATCGCGTCACCACGGGGCTGGATCTGGAACCGGCGGTTGGGTTGGGCGGTGGTGATGGCCCGCCGCAGTTTCTCGAGCGCTTCGGGCGAGACCGGCGCGCTGCGGGTGACATACACCGTCTCGAGGTTGGCAATGCGGGTCAGCAACACCAGATCTTCATCGGTGCCATGCCATTTCCGATTGAGCACAGCCTGGGCCCCGGGGCGGAAATCGATTCCGTTGGCAATCGCGGCCTGCGCGGCGATCGGGCCGCGAGCCTTCTTCATCCGGCCCCCCAGCGTCTCGAACCGCGCAATCGCATGCCGGGTCCGCACCTCACCCAGCCCGTCCAATTCGAGTTGGGCGCGCCGGGAAACCGGCCGCGACTTCGACCTTGTCAGTGATTCCAGTGCGTCCTGAACCCGTTCAAACGTCGGGAGGTCTCCCCCCGCCGCAATCTGTCCCAACGCTTTCACCGCCCGCGAAGTTCGCTCCAGGCTCCCCGCTTCCGCCCCTTTGTGAAGCGTCGTCACCGCCGGTCCCCCGATCCGCACCAGGGTGGCCTGCGCCTGCTCGCGTTGACCATAGTCGGCGCTGTCGAGCAGGGTCATCAGACGATCGATCTCGGCGGAATTCAGCACGCGGGGAGCCGCGGGAGCTGTCGCCTCTTCAGGACCGTCCGGAATCGGGGGCCGTTCTTCCCAAGCGGAAAGGGTCCCATTTCCCCCAGCCCGCTCCAGGTCATCCGCCAGGATCAGCGACGGACCCCAGGCAGCACACAGTCCCAGGCCCAGTGACAGTGCGCGGAACAACACAATTCCCCGGACCAAATCCCCGGAGAGGACTGCCCAGGCTGCGGAAGAAGAGGTCAATGGAGGCCGGCTCATGTCCAGATCATACCCGGGCGACCGGAACCGGAACAATTCCAGTTGCCAGGGTGTCTTGATCGGGTGGCGACGACGGGAGACCGGCGGGCACTGTCTCAGTCTTCCTGGGCGGGCGGGGCTCGGCCAGCTTGATCGATCAGCGTCTGGGCTTCGGCACGTTGGGGACTTTCCAAGGGGATCCAGTCGAGCACACGCCGGGCCTCGTCCAGATCGGCACCTTCCAGGTGCAACCGCAGCAATTCCAACGCCCGACCCGAACGTTGATCCGCCGTGGCCAATCGACATGCCGACTCGAGGTGCAGGCGCCGTTCGGGTTGTCGGGAAGCGTCCCGCAGTGCCAGGGCGCAGAACCTGTGGGCCTCCGACAGCAGCGGGGCCAGTTCCGGAACGGGCATCCCGTGCGCATTCGCGGCGGTCAGCAGCCGCAGCACCTCGTTGGCTCTCAGTTCGGCCTGGTCGAATTCGGATCGCTGGATGTGGCCAGCCGCGCTGAAGAGCAGATTATCAACCAGCGGACGGATCAAGAGCGACTGCTCGGGGTGCTTCTGCAGGTGTTGCCGGGCCACGTTGAGACCCTGCTCACGTTCGGCCTGTTCGTCGACCGAGAGCGGGACAAGAGCGGACAGTTGCCCCAGTTGCGAGGAACGATGCAGAGTCAGGGAGATGAGTTCCGCCGACTGGGGGTGTCGCTGCTGGGCGTCGGCAAACTCGCCGCGGGTTTCCCCCAGCAGCGTGCGGGCAATCTCAATCTGCCGGACTCCCAGCGCGAGTTCAACCTGCGCGACAAAGATCTGACATCGCATGACCGCGTTGGCGATTGTGCCGTCGGGGGCGAGTCGCCGGAATCGCTCGAACGACGCTCGCCAGACGGCGAAGGCCTCGCCCACGGGAACCAGTGCCGGCAGCCGACAGACCAGTTCCCCCCTCTGGAACTGCAGATGGAGGAGGATCAACCAACGTTTGAGATCATCGGGATTCTGTTGCCAGAACCGGTGTGCGATGTCGCAGGCCCGGTCGTAGATCAACAGACTCTGGTGGAGTTGGCCACGGCGATCTTCATGGCTCGCCTGCATCCGCATCGTCTGGAGCTGGCCGATTTGCTCATTCGGTTCCAACTCTCCCAGCACGAAAAAGGCTTCAATCGTCTGGGCGGCTTGATCGTGCCGATTTTGCGAGAAGTCGATCTGATGTTGATTCACCAGGCTCATGGCCGCAGACCGCCTCAGCGATTTCGATTCAGGAAACTGCTGGGCCAGGCGCAGGATCCGGGCGGCATCCGCCTGGTGGAAATCGTTCATGCCATTCCGATGCTCGACGAAGGTCAGGTTCAGCAGGGAACCTCCCAGGATCTCGGCCTGCGCGGCAGTCAGCCGGTCCGGAGTGTCGCTCTCGGCCAGCTGCGCCGCGCGGACTTTCTCGAGAATCTTGCGCAATTGCGTCGGACTTGGAGCGTCGGCCGCCAGCAGCGCCCGGGAGGCTTCGAGAGCCTGATCGATTGCCTGATTGCGGCGCGCCTCCGCCTCGGCCGCGGCCCTCGCGGCCTGGTCCGCCCGGTCTGCAGACACCTGATTCTGCCGGGCCAGTTGGGAAATCAGTTCTTCCCGGCTTCGGAAGTGATACAGCGCCCCTCCGATCGAGATCAGCAGCAGCAAACCCGTCAGCGTCAGCGCCGTGACGGCCCCCGGATGCCGACGGCCCCAATGCCAGAGTCGCTCGACCCAGGTGTAGGGCCGGGCGGCGATGGGTCGCCCCTCCCGAAAACATCGCAGGTCTTCGGCCAACTCCCCCGCGGAGCGATAGCGTTGGGCGGGATTCCGGCGGAGGCATTTGACAACGATGGTTTCGAGATCCGCAGGAATCTCGGAACGGAGGGATTTGGGGCGCGGGGCTTCGATCTGGGCGATCCGCGAGAGGGTGGCCAGAGTTGCCGCCCCCTCCTGGGGGGGCTGGCCGGTCAGGCAGGCGAACAGTACCGCCCCCACTCCATAGATGTCGCTGGCGGGTCCCACGACGGTTGTCTCGGGTAACAGTCCCGTCTGTTCGGGGGACATGTATTGCGGGGTCCCCAGAATCATCCCGGTGCTGGTGAGCCGCTCTTCGTTCTCTTCGTCACGGGCGATACCAAAGTCGGTGAGCTTGGCCATCCGTCCACCCACATCCGCCCCCGGTTCCTCCAGCAGCACATTCGCCGGCTTGAGATCCCGATGGACGATTCCCAGGGCATGCACCGCGGCGAGGGCCGACGCCACCTGTTCGCCCAGTTGGGCCGATTCCTGAATGGACAAAGGACCTTGGCGCAACCGGTCATGCAACGAACCACCCGAGATCCATTCCATCACCAGGTAGGGCTGACCAGCATGGGCCCCCGAGTCCAGGATTCTCACAACATGCCGGTGATTCAGCCGCCCCAGGAATCGCGCTTCGCGCAGCACACGCGGGGATCGACCGAGCGACCGGCCGGGGTTCAGCACCTTCAGCGCCACCCATCGGGCACAGGAAGGCTGCCAGGCCCGATACACCTGTCCGGAACCTCCCCGCCCCACCAGCTCCAGTTGTTCGAAACCCGGGATGGCCGGTGGGACCGGGTCCCGGGGTTCTTTCGGATCATGCGCCCACGTGAGTGGCGCGGGGGCGGGAATTGTGCGGACCAGATGCGCCATCAACTCATCCGATTCGGGCGTGCGACAAACGGCCGCCGCGCGAGCTGCCAGGGGGAGTGCATTCTGACGGGTGAACTCGTCCAGCCGCTGGAGGCAGGTTGGGCAGCCATCGACGTGCCGCACCAACTTACCCACATCTTCGGCAATGGAATCCCCGTCCAGCAGCCTCCGCAGTTCGGACACCTCGGGACAATTGGTCATCAGAAGCTGGCTCGCGAAGCGATGGGGGCTTCCCGGTGTCAGCCATGGACCGGGCTCCGCCCCCAGAGTCTGGAGAGGACAGCCCATTCAGAGCGGTGATTTGGGCTCTGCTGAAAGAGCATATCTTCCGTGCCGCTCCGGTGCCAAATGAGTCCTGGCCATCTGCTCGAGCCTTCTGTGCGACCGCCGGCTGTCGAATCGAGACCGAGTTGTGTTGCTCAAGCACGGCCCGCGGCTCTCGTTTGAGTTGGCTCGCGGACTCCGCCGGTCCCCGAAGCTCGGCGGGACATCGCCTCCCGGCAGCGCGGCCGGCGCCGCGATCACTGCCGCGGTTGTCCGGGGTTGCTCCCCTCGTCGCCGGGACCGGGCCGGTTAGCGCCAGGTCGCGGCTGGTACCTGGTCGGCCTGCGGTTGCGGGGCGGCTGTGGTCAACTCGGGAGCCAGCGGGTACAGCACCTGGTCGACCAGTGTTTCGGGCACCTGCCCCTCGATGCCATAGTCGGCCGGAAACTCGCGCGGCAGATGCAGAGTGCCGAATACCAGGTCCAGGAACGGCAACGTCGACGAGAAATTGCGGTCGAGAGGTCCGGTCCGGGTGTGATGCCAGTGATGAAACGCGGGGGTTGAGACCAGCCACTCCAGCGGACCAAAACGCCATTTGAGATTCGCATGTACGAAGAACCCCCAGCAGGTTCCAAGTATCGAGATGACGATGGGGACGAGACTCCCCTCCAGTTGCACGGCACTTCCCAACCCCAACCCATAGAGCGGAGCCAGCGCACACAGGCGCGAAAACACCATGTCGAGAGGATGGGCGCGGGTATTGACCAGATAGTCGAGGTCGGCCGCACTGTGATGAATGGCATGAAACCGCCACAACCAGGGAATCTGGTGACTCAGGCGATGTCCCCAATAGTAGCCGGTTTCCGAAACCACCAGGCCCGCCAGCAGCCGGAGCGAAACCGGCCACCCCTCAATTCCCGACAGCCAGACCGCGGGCAACTGGCCTCTCAGGGTGATGGTCAGCACACTCAGAGGAATCGCCACGAGCGTAGCCGCAATCAGGCTGTTGAGAAAATAATACCCCAGATCGACCAACCACTGCCGACGGAGCGGGGAATGCGGGTGGACGGCGAACAGCATTTCGAGGGGCACAAAAACGGCCGTCAGCCCCACCAGCCAGACGAGCAAGGGCCAGAGGCGTCCCCACACGGGCACCCAGAATGAATCCCACAATGGTTCCATCTCAGCCGTTCCCAGAAGCGCCATCGAACAAAAGGAGCACGTCCCCACGGGCTCCCAAGAAACGCGGCAAAGGAAGGTGGCCGTAGAACCCCGACCACCCCCCCTTGCACAGCATCACTCCACACTCAATCCATCAGACACACCGGCTCAAAACCAGTTGTCGCTCAGCCCTGGCGAGCCTTGAGACGACGGTAGCGTCCCACCACCAAGCAGGCACCCAAAGCGGCGAGGCTCAGGGTGGCGGGCTCGGGAACAGCCGGGGGAGGAGGACTGTTCGATTCTTCCAGCACCACATTGTCGAGGAACGCGAAGGGAGGCAGGCCGTAGGGGCCCACCGCGAGGAACGACAGCAGCTCCGAAGTGCCCGAGGCGGTGAACGTCTTGCTGTAGGCGTTCCAACCCACAAAGCCCTGACTCGGCACAGCGTAGGTGCCGGTCGTGTCTGTCGCAGTCCCGAAACCCACGGTGATGCTCTGGTTCGTCGCCCCGAACTGATCGGTGAACTGTCCAAACGCGTACTCGAAGCTCAGGGTGTAGTCCACGCCGCCGGTCAAGCCGGTGATCCACTGCGTGACCGCGGCGGTCGCGTAACCGCCGTCCATCCCCATGAAGTAACCCCCATTCGGGCTGCCGGTGAAGCCGTTGTTGGACGGCCCCCCCTTGCCGGGAGGGGTATCAGGACCCCAGACATAGATGTTGGTTCCAGCGGTCGGAGAAAAGACCGAGGGAAAACCCAGATTGTCGGCGTCGGCGTTCACGATGAAATTGAACGCATACGTGGCATCCGAGGGCGTCGACGTCGACCAACCCGTGGCGTAGCTGATGGCCGGACTGACATCAATCTGTCCCAGCCCGCCGTTGAGCTCAAAATCACCATTCGTCACGAGATTGGCCGACCAGGCCAACGAGCCCGAGGCGGCCAAGAGCAGACAAAGCCACCGCAAAGACGAGAAATTCCCACGCACCATGAAGCACCTCTCGAGAAAAAGTTCACCCTTCGGGAAGGTGATTCGGGCATCGAATCCTCAGCAGTGCTCCGGCAACAATCTCAGATTGTCGTCAGGGTTTCGCCAGGCCTGGATCGCGCCAATCACCACATTGCCTCTACTGGAAACCCGTCGCGGACCTAGCAGATCAGATTTGTGTTTTTCACGATTTCCGGTTGGAGCCAGAACGGCCGGCGCGATCCGCCTCCCCGGAGAACCCGCGCCCCTACGTCCGGAATGATGCGTGTTGCCTCCCGGCTCCTGTTCCTGAGAGCGGCTTTGTTGGCCCCGCTCTGGGCGGGGCTCACCGCATCGCGGTGCGAACCAGGCGCGTCGGCTGCTCCTGTGACCCTCCCGCGGTCCCGCCACCGGCGTTGGCTACTGGGAAGTCTGAGCCGTTTTGACTTGCTGAAGCAACCGGATGGCCTCCTGCCGCGGGGGACCGTCGTTGAGGATCCAGCCAGCCGCCTTTTCGGCTCCCGCCCGGTCTCCGAGGGCGAGATGTACCCACACCAGGTCCGCGGCGATCACGTCGCGGTTTCCCCCCTCAGTGATCAGGTAGGCCTGCTCCAACTCCGCACGGCATTCCTGCAGCCGGCCCAGCGTGCGCAGGGCCGAGGCCGACAGATACAACACATTCGACAACAACTGCTGACAATCGGCGTGCGGCTTGCTCCTCCCCGCTCCGGGAGCCAACACGACAATCGCCTCCTGGGCCACCTCCCAGACCCGCTGTGCGTCCCGGGACAGCAGGAACTGCGCCTGGTCCCGCAGCGAGTATCCCACCCGAAACCGCGTGGCATGGTCTTCGGGATTGAGACGCAGATAGTCTTTCGCGGCGGCGAGCGCGTCGCGCCAGCCCGACAACGTACCAGAAATGTGCAGAGCATCGGACGGACCAAGACGACTCCACTTGATCAGGCAGTCGACCTGCTGAGACACCAGTTCGGCCTGATAGGTCCGCTCGGGGGTTTCGCCGCGGTCCGCCACCGTGGACCAGCTTGCGCCGGAACCCCAGGTGCGGAACCCGGCAATCTC
Source organism: uncultured Planctomycetaceae bacterium (assembly GCA_903861195.1). Taxonomy (GTDB): domain Bacteria; phylum Planctomycetota; class Planctomycetia; order Planctomycetales; family Planctomycetaceae; genus UBA10511. The sequence continues at coordinate 33,921 of CAIOTJ010000095.1, forward strand.
GCGGCTCCATAACGGCAGCAGTTCCCGGGCCAGTTCCGGCGACCGCGTGAGGGCCAGCTCGACCATCCGCTGCATGAGCTTCAGCCGCCCCACCCGTTCAGACAGGCTGTCCGGCAGCACCTGGGTTTTGAACTCGCGGGCGTACCGCAGCCATTCCTGTTCGACCACCTCGACGCCCAGGGGATCCGCGGCCAGGTTCACGACCTGGAATTTCCGGGCCAGAAACTCGAAACGCGCGCTCCAGAACAGAAGTTTGCCGGGGTGTTGCGCGAGTTGTCGCTGCACGGCTGCGAGCGCGCGGTCGAGTCGGGGCAGAATCTGGGCGGCATTCCCCTGTGACTCATTCCCCTGTGACTCATTCCCCTGTGACTCATTCCCCTGTGACTCATTCCCCTGTGCGGAATTCCCCTGTGCGGAATTCCCCTGTGTCGTCAGGGCATCGTGCAGCTGCTCCACCGTCTGAAGCACGACCAGCAGGTACGGTCCCAGGGGCCGCACCGCATCCCGCTCGAGCAGCGCGTCGAGTTGGGCCGCCGCCTCATCGAACCGCCGCAGCACGATCAACACCCGCGTCAGCCGCATGTCGCGCTCGACCAGGCGGCCCTCCAGGGGAAGTTCCGGGGAAAACTGTTCCGCCA